>NZ_JABFRA010000056.1 GCF_013141425.1 Methylotenera sp.
AATAAACTAAATCCTAACTATATGGGCTTTAGAGGCGGCGTTTGTGAAGGTAATCAGCGTCAATTAGAGCTAAATCCTGATAAAATCCAAGCAATACGTAAATTATTGTAATTTTGTTGTAAAAATCCAACAAACTGTGCGACTTGTTCAAAGTTTTAGAGGATAAGTCGTTGCACTCACTTATGCTTGTGAGTATCATCAAATTATATAAAATTTTAATTTAGAAGTACAAAAAGTTATTTAATTAGGAGCTAAAACGAATGAAAAAAAATCTTATTAATATGGCAGTAGCGACAACTTTAGGCTTAGCTGCCTTTGCTGTATCTGCAGAAGATCTCTACCGCGGAGCTTGGTATGCTGTTCCAGGTGTTTCTTATTTGCGCGCTGATGGCGATGTTGACAATACCAAACGCGGTGGCGGTGGTTTTATTAAACTCGGTAAAGAATTAAGTCCAAGCTGGGATATCCAAGGTGGTTTAGGTTACGACTCAAGTGGTGCCTTAAAACAAACTACTTTGGGTTTAGATGCGTTATATGTTTTAAGCCGCGATAAATTCCGTCCATTCCTATTAGGTGGTTTGGGTGTAGCTAGAAACAAGCTGGATTATCATGGTTTCGATGGAGCTAGCAGCAAAACATCACCATTGGTTAACTTGGGTTTAGGTGCACAATATCTGTTTAATGATAGCTTTGCTGTTCAAGCAGACCTCCGTGAAGTTTGGAGCCGTGCGCAAGATAACAGCGCTAACCCAGCACATGATTTCAATACCGAAACGATTAGCAATACATTGTTTAATCTAGGTGGTATCTTCCGTTTTGGCGCACCTGCTCCTGCACCTGTTGTTGCTGAAGCGCCAGTAGCAGAGCCAGCTCCAGCACCAGTTGCTGCACCTGCTCCAGTGGTTGAACCAGCTCCTGCACCAGCACCTGTGGCTTGCAAACCAAATGTTGAAACAATTACGGTTGGTGCAGAAAAACTATTCGGCTTTGATAAATCTGCATTGAAAGCTGAAGGTAAAGCGGCTTTAGATGAGGCGGCTGCAAAAATTAAGGCAAATCCTGAAATTAAAGCTGTGATTGTGACAGGCCATACTGACCGCATTGGTTCAGATGCTTACAACCAAAAACTTTCAGAAAAACGTGCTAAGCAAGTTGCAGATTATTTAGTAGCTCAAGGTGTTGATTCAGCACTTATTACAGCGACAGGTAAAGGTGAATCTGAACCAGTAGTTAATCCTAAAGGTACTAAAGCAACTAAAGCCTTGATTGAGGCGCTTGCTCCAAACCGTCGTGTTGAAATTCGCGCTGAAGGTACAAAAGAAGTTGGTTGCAATTAATTTAAAATGAACTAAGCTAAGTTTTTTAGTAAATCGAATCTATTGGTAAAATAGATCTTTTAGTTAAGAATTACTGACTTAAACTCAATTTAGCTGAGTAATAATGAAAAACCTCGCATAAGCGGGGTTTTTTATTGCCTAAAAATATTCTTTCGATTTTATTTGTTGTTACATAAATCGCTATAATAAACACATGAAAAAACAAGTCGATTTAATCATTGAGGCGCGTTGGTTATGCCCGATAGTTCCAAGTAATACAATATTTGAACACTACGCAGTGGTAATTGTTACTGGGCAGATTATTGATATCTGTCCCATCATTAAAGCAAGCGAGCAGTATCAGTCGAATGAAGTAACACTATTGACCGAACACGTTTTAATTCCAGGATTAATAAATCTGCATACACATGCCGCGATGAGTTTAATGCGCGGTATGGCGGATGACTTGCCCTTGATGCCGTGGCTTGAAGAGCATATCTGGCCTGCGGAGCGGTCAGTAGTTTCTGGAGAATATGTACAGGATGCGACTTTGCTAGCATGCGCCGAGATGTTAAGTGGCGGCATTACTTGCTTTAACGAAATGTATTTTTATCCAGAATTTGGCGCGCTGGCAGTTAATCAAGCAGGCATTCGTGCGAATCTCGGTCTGGTGGTACTGGAGTTTCCATCGACCTATGCAAATGACGCAGATGATTATTTGCAAAAGGGTTTTTCTGCACACGATAGTTGGCGCAACAATCCATTAATTTCCTCATCTATTGCCCCTCATGCACCCTATACAGTATCGAATCAGACGTTTAAAACCATCGTTACCTATGCTGAGCAACTTGGTTTAGGCATACATACTCACTTGCAAGAAACACGTGATGAAATCCGTCAAAGTGAAGAAAAATACGGGTTGAGACCATTGCAACGACTTGCAGAATTTGGTTTGCTTGGGCCAAGTTTTGTTGCGGCGCATTGTGTACATTTATTAGCAAGTGAAATTGATCTGTTAGCAGAGTTTGGTTGCCATGTCGCACACTGCCCAACTTCTAATTTGAAATTAGCAAGTGGAATCGCGCCAGTGACACAGTTACTAGCAAAAGGAGTGAACGTTGGATTGGGCACGGATAGCGCAGCAAGCAATAACCGTTTAGATATGTTTTCTGAGATGCGATTAAGCGCGCTACTAGCTAAAGGGGTTACAGAAGATGCAGCGGTATTGCCTGCACATCAAGCATTAGAAATGGCGACGATTAACGCTGCAAAGGCTATGGCTTTGGATCATAAGATTGGGTCAATTGAGATAGGAAAGCTGGCTGATTTAACGGCGGTAAAATTAAGTGATTTCAACACAAATCCTTGTTATGACCCCATTTCGCATTTGGTGTATACCTGTGGTCGTGAAAATGTGACTCATACTTGGGTGGCAGGGGAATTACGCTATAGTAATGGGGTCTACGCTAATATAGAACCCATTGAGTTAAGGGAAATTATCAATACATGGCAACCAAAATTAAGGCAGTACAAACATTGACCACTAAAAAAAAGCTAGATGAAAATGCGGATGATTTGGAACTGCAGAAATTCGGCGAATTAGCCCATAAATGGTGGGATAGGCAGAGTGAATTTAAACCGCTGCATGAAATCAATCCTTTAAGATTAAATTGGATTGATAATATAGTCGGCTTGCAAGGTAAGCGCGTACTGGATGTAGGTTGTGGAGGTGGCATTTTATCTGAATCAATGTTTTTTAAGGGCGCGGAAGTGACCGGCATTGACTTGGGCGAAAAAGCACTTAGTGTTGCTAAATTGCATCAGCTCGAAAGCGGCGCTCAAGTTAATTATCGCTATATTGCTGTCGAACAGTTAGCTGTGGAACAAGCCGCAAGCTTCGATGTAGTGACATGCATGGAAATGTTGGAGCATGTACCTAATCCAGAAGCCATCGTGCAGGCCTGTGCTAAGTTAGTTAAGCCAGGCGGCTCAGTATTTTTTTCAACTATTAATCGAAATCCTAAATCCTATTTATTCGCAGTTGTCGGCGCGGAATATATACTGAATCTTCTACCAAAAGGCACTCATGATTACGCTAAATTCATCAAGCCATCGGAATTAAGCGCTTGGGCTAGGCAGGTTGATTTGAATGTGGCGAGCCTGCGCGGTATGACGTACAACCCCATCACTCAACATTATCGCCTGAGTGAGGATGTGTCGGTAAACTATCTCCTCCACACAGTTCTATCCCCCTCATGACCATCGTTTTATTTGATTTAGACGGCACTCTAGTAGATACCGCCCATGATTTAGGCTTGGCACTCAATATGCAATTAGCAAGGCATGGCAAGCCCGCATTATCGCATGAAAAAATATGGCCTGTGGCCTCACATGGTACGCGTGGCTTACTTGCTTTAGGTTTTGGTATTAATCCCCATGATGCTCACTTTGAAGCAATGAAGCATGAATATTTAGACTTGTATGACACGGTATTTACCTACACCCCTACTTTACTGCCTGGAATTGCTGAATTGCTAGATAGATTGGACGCTCAAGGCGTAAAATGGGGTATTGTCACGAATAAACCAAGGCGCTTTTCGGTTGATTTAACAAAAGCGGTAAAAACAGGTAGTACTGATTTATATCAGCGTTCAGCGTGCTTATTTTGTGGGGACGATGCCGCACAGCCAAAACCAGCACCAGACACCCTTTTAATGGCTTGTGATTTTCTTAACGTCGCGCCTAGTCAGTGCCTTTACGTGGGTGATGCTGAGCGTGATGTTCAGGCGGGGAAAGCCGCTGGCATGAAAACTGTAGTGGCGTTATTTGGTTATATTGCAGAAACTGATCAGCCCAAAGCATGGGCGGCAGATGTTTTAATCGCTAGTCCAGTTGAGTTACTCGATCTGCTTTAGCGGTATCAAAATATTGGCATTAAAACGAAATAAATTCTTAAGGTGGCGCTAAACGCTTCTGCGCTCTAACATTGCTTGCGCCAATGTTCCGCTGTCCACATATTCAATCTCGCCGCCCATTGGCATGCCGCGAGCAATTCGGCTTGTTTTAATGCCTCGTGCTTTTAATAATTCGCAAATGTAATGTGCGGTAGCATCGCCCTCAACCGTGTAGTTGGTAGCAAGAATCACTTCTTGAACAGGGCCTTGGTTAAAGGCACCATCTTGGGCACGCTTGATGAGCTTTTCTAAATGAATTTCTTTGGGGCCAATGCCATCTAGTGGCGATAATCTGCCCATCAGCACAAAGTACATACCCGTATAAGCTTGAGTATTTTCAAGCATTAGTAGGTCAGTTGGCATTTCTACCACACACAATAAGTTTTTATCACGTTGCTCGGAACTACAAAGTGGACAAATAGGTTGTTCGCTAAAGGTATTGCAAAGTTTGCAATGGTCAACCACTTGCAAAGCGATGTCCAAGGCATTGGCTAAGCCACTAGCACCTTTTCTATTACGCTGTAACAAATAATAGGCCATCCGCTGCGCTGACTTTGGGCCAACGCCTGGCAGGCAGCGCAAGCTTTCAATCAGTTGTTCTAGCGCGGGTGGGTTTTTCATTAATAGCTATTGGTTAAAATGGCAATTTCATGCCGGCTGGCATGAAATTAGCCATACGTGCTGATGCTGTCGCTTCAACCTTTGCCCCCGCATCTTTTAATGCGATGACTAATAAGTCTTCAAGTGTTTCTTTGTCGTCCATTAGGCTGTCATCTAAAACCACGCGCTTTACTTCGTTTTTACAGGTCATCTGTATTTTCACTAAGCCATTTGCCGCAATGCCTTCTACTTCAATATTGGCAAGTTCGTCCTGTGCCTTTTGCATATTGGCTTGCATTTGCTGGGCTTGCTTCATTAAATTGCCCATGCCACCTTTCATCATAATTTACTCCTTAGTTACTGATGGGTTTAATTGAATTGGGGATAATCGATGCCCCAAAATCGTTAATTAACGCTTGCACAAAACTATCTTGGTCAATCGCATTTTCGGCGCCAGCTTGTGCTACAGCTTTTTCTTGTGCGACTTCTTTTGCAGGGGTGTTTACGCTACCTTCTACACTAAACTCTAGGCGAATTTTTCTACCAAAATGCTGTTGTAACGCTGAGCTTAGTTTATCTTGATACATGGCGCTGAGTAAGCTCTTGTCCTTATCTTGTATGGCAAAGCGCATCGTGTTTTCGTCATAACTTAGTAGCGCACTATTTAGCGCTAAATTACGTGCTAGCCCTAGTTTTAGCTGGTCTAATAAACCACGCCAGTTACCATTGAATTGGGTTGCTGAGCCATTTTCTGAACTCTGTTCCGTAGAATTGAGATTGCTTGATTCTACGGCTGTATCTGCTGCTTGCTCAATGAGCGTATTTGCTTGCTGAGGATGCGTTTTATCTAAACTCGATGGAATTTGTTCTTCTGCCGGCTTAACAATGGGCTGTGACGCCATGGCTGGTTTAGGCTCATTAACGGGTTTTGATAGCGGCTTTTTTGTTTCACTTTCACTGGGTGTAAAAGCCAGCATGCGCAATAAACTCATGGTAAACCCAGCAAATTCGTCGGGTGCCAAGCTGATATCACGACGCCCTAGCAAAGCGATTTGATAATAAAGTTGTAAGGTTTCTGGCGATATTCTTTGGGCAAGGTCAAGCAGTAGATTGCGTTCTGGCAAATCATCTGCCACGCTATCAGGCACGGTTTGAGCAACGGCGATTTGATGCAGTAACTGAGCTAAATCATTCAGGGCGGATTCAAACGATAAACTGCGTTCTTCCATCGATCTTGCTTGCGCAATGATGCCCGCGCCATCATTGGCTAACAGCGCATCAATTAATTGGTATAAATAGCTTTGGTCAATCGCGCCGAGCATCGCGCGTACTTCTGATTCATTCACTGTTTGGCCACCGTAAGCAATGGCCTGATCGGTAAGCGATAAGGCATCACGCATGCTGCCTGCAGCAGCACGTGATATTAAATGCAGCGCTGTTGGTTCGTAAGAAATTTTTTCCTGACCGAGAATATTTTGCAAATGCGAGATGATTGAAGTGCCAGCCATTTGGCGCAAATTAAATTGCAAACAGCGAGAGAGTACGGTGACAGGTACTTTTTGCGGGTCAGTTGTAGCTAATATGAATTTAACGTGAGCAGGCGGTTCTTCTAGCGTTTTAAGCATTGCGTTGAATGCGCTTTTAGACAGCATGTGTACCTCATCGATGATGTACACTTTAAAGCGTCCGGCAGTGGGCGCATATTGGGCGTTGTCGAGCAAATCGCGCATGGCGTCTACTTGTGTGTTGCTGGCAGCATCTACTTCAATTAAGTCAACAAATCGGCCACGGTCGATTTCCGTACAAGCATCGCAGATTCCACAAGGTTTAGCCGTAATTCCTGTTTCACAATTCAGCGATTTCGCTAGAATTCGTGCAACGGTTGTTTTCCCAACCCCTCGAGTGCCAGTAAATAAATAGGCATGGTGTAAACGGTTTTGTTCAAGCGCATTGGTTAATGCACGAACCACATGGTCTTGGCCAACCAAGGTTTCAAACGATTTTGGCCGCCATTTACGGGCTAGGACTTGATAAGACATAGGCTCAACTTTAGCTGAAAATTTAGATTACGCAATGTAATTCATATGTAGCAAAAACAGGATTGCCCAAAAATAAAGAGGCGAGCCTTTACCCCGGCACTTGCTTAATAGTTGTGGCTGCTTGCTTCCGCACCTGACCAGATTGGCTACTTCACAATGCGGGGAGGCCCGCCAGATGCAATTTTACAATACTTTGGGGTTTAAACTACCTTAGCTGTAAGAATATTTTTTTAAACAGAACGATAAAAGCATTCTTAAATTTGCCTTTGATTTTAATAGATAGCCACAAAATAGACACTGTCTCAAATTTTGAAATTGTATGCCAACCAACCAAGACCATGACCCAAGCTAAACAAAGTAAATCAGAACTCGCACCGCAGGACATAGCGCGTGAAACATTTAAACAAATGGCACTGCGTCGCGTAGTACCCACGCCCGATAATTATGCGCTGATTTACCATGAAATTTCTGGAACCCCAGCAAAAGAAAACTTCAATAGCGCATTTAAAGCAGCGCTTAAAAAGTTGCCAAATGATACTGCCGAGCAAGAAAAATGGCGTATTCGTTGGGAAAAATTGCTTAAGCAAGAAAATTGGTCGGCTTTGCCTGCTTTATTGAACGAAGGCATGGACATCAGCTTAAACTTTTCTAAACAGTGGCCAGAGGCTATACGTGAGTTATTGCAAAGTTGGGATGCTAAACAGTTGGGGCTTGATTTACCAAGAAAAAAAGAAACCTTGGAAAAGGTGCTGATTAACTTTGGTAATGATCCATTACTGGCACAAAAACTTTTGGCAATGACGAATAACTGGAAGGAATATGGCACCATTGAAGGCAGTTCAAAAGCCATTGAATTGGCTTTTGAGACTGCTGAATCGGAAAAAGTAGCGACGCAATATGCGTTGGTTGACCAAGATCAATTTGCAAATTCAGCGCTTGTACAAACTTTAGCAAGCCCCAATGAGGTTAAACCTAGTGCGGAATCAACGGAATTGCAGAGCCTTTCGAACTATGAGCCTGACCAGTTTCAAGAAACTTTTCGGGCATTGCAAGACATGCTTAAGCAGTCGCTCAATCATGGTTTGATTCCAAGGTTGGACGGTTACCCTGATCTGAAAGAAGAAGCTGAGAAAATTTTTATACTTTCTGAAAAAGCGCGCAAGTTGAAAGACTGGCTGGAAATAACCAAAAAGTTCAGGGCGTTTTTGGTTCGCGTTGAATTGATAGGTGCAAATGAAAATGATATGAAGCACGATTTATTGCGCTTACTTAAATTGCTTATTGATAATATTGGCGAACTCGTGGCCGATGACCAATGGTTACATGGTCAGATTTCTGTTGTACAAACTATTGTTTCAGGACCACTCGATAGAGTGTTGATAACAGAGGCAGAAAAAAGTTTGAAAGAGGTTATTTTCAAGCAAGGGGTATTGAAGCACAGCTTGAACGAGGCTAAAAATGCTTTTAAGGCGATGATTGCAACCTTTGTGGATAGGTTGTCGCACATGTCAAGCTCCACTGGTGCTTATCACGATAAGGTGGAAATTTGCGCTGAAAAACTGGCTAAAACGGAAGACATTGCACAGATTAACGCATTGTTAGAAGATTTAATGATTGATACGCACACAATGCAAACTGATATTGTGCGCTCTCGTGAGGCCATGATTAAGCAGACGGATGAGGTGATATCCGCACAAGAAAAAATCATTAAATTGCAGACCGAGCTGTCACAATTAAGCGAAAAAGTATCCATTGATCAGTTAACGGGCGTGCTTAATCGCCGCGGTTTAGATGAAGCTATGTTAAGGGAAATTGCGCGGGCTAAACGTAGCGGCGCGGAACTTTGTGTGGCATTGCTCGATATCGATAATTTTAAATTCTTTAATGACCATTATGGACATCAGGTGGGCGATACGGCATTGCAACACTTGGCAAAAGTCATTCAACAAACTTTAAGGCCGACCGATGCAGTGGCGAGATTTGGTGGTGAAGAGTTCGTCATATTGTTACCAGACACAAGTATAGAGGCTGCTGTTGAGACGGTTTCACGCTTACAGCGCGCATTAACTAAACAGTTTTTTTTAGGCAATAATGAGCGCTTGCTAATTACGTTTAGCGCAGGGGTGGCGTTGTTTAAAAAAGAGGAAGAACAAATTGCGGTGTTAAATCGTGCTGATCAAGCGATGTACCTAGCTAAAAAATCCGGTAAAAATCGCGTCATGACGGAAATGGACCTTATCAATAGCGCTGCTAATTTTTAATGGTTTTGGTGTTAGTTAATAACGTGCTGGAATTAACTGTTAGTATAGCTTGGCTAAAGTGCCTTGGTAAGTGATTGCTGAATATTGTATTCCTGTAAGTATTAGTTAATAATGCTCAGCGATATAAAATTCTTGAATATAAATTAAGCTTGTTTACAAAGGTTGTTAAATTGCTTCAATTGCCTGATACCTCTTCATTATTAGACGCCCTGTTGTTGGGGGTGACCGACGAGGTGTACCTTGTTAATGTGCCGACGATGCAATTGGTGTATGTGAATGAGAGCGTACTAAAAGATACGGGTTATGACTTAGAGGGCTTAAAAGAACTCAATACAGAAAGCATTCTCGGGATTGATGAGCAATCGCTACAACGCTATGTGGAAAATCATCGACACCATTCGTACTTTGTTGAATTATTGCAAGACCAAACACCGATTATTGGTAACATCAACCATAACAAATTACGTTTAATGGTTTTACAGTCAGGTCAGCAAGAGTTTATTCTTATTATCAAGAACGACAATCTTGATACATCGGCAGTCGGTGAGACAGTAAAAAGCGACCATAAGAATGCCATAGGCGACCATGAAACACGCTATCAAACGATGATTGCCAATACGCCTGCCTTGGTTTTTCAATTTCAACTCGATAGCAATGGCGAAATAAAATTTATCTACCTAACCGACGGATGTAAAGCCCTACTGGGGTTAAATGCAGAAGATTTAAAAGAAGATTCAAGTTTGTTATACGCAATGATGAACGCAAGAGACCGCGCTACTTTACGCAAAAAACTTGAGCAATCTACAGTTAACCTGAGCTTGATGAACTGGGAGGGCAAGGTTTGGATTGATGGTTGGCAAGATAATAAATGGCTTGATTTGCGCGCTGTACCAAGAATGTTGAGCAACGGCGTGATTCAGTGGGAAGGTCTTATGACCAACATCACGCAAAGTAAAAATGCAAAACATGAAATTGAAAAATCGCGTCGTGAACTAGTCGAATTAACGGCGCATATCCATAAAATTAAAGAACAAGAGCGAAGTGCAATCGCACGTGAAATTCACGATGATTTGGGTGGAAATTTAACCGCCATTAAAATGGGCTTATCCTCCATTATAAAAAAAATCAGCGCAGGCCAGCCTGTTCCTGTAGATCAGGCGCTGAACTTAGAAACCATTCTGGATAATACCTTTGAAGCTGTGCATCGAATTTCTCGCGATTTGCGACCTAATGTACTGGATTTAGGCATTGTTGCGGCCTTGGAATGGCAAGCGAAAGAGTTCGAAAAGCAGTTAGCAATTAGTTGCCAATTTACCTGCAATCAGGCGGAGATTCCTGTCTCCACTGACCAAGGTATTACCTTATTTAGAATCTTTCAAGAATCGATGTCCAATATTGCTAAGCATGCCAAGGCAACATTGGTGATGGTGGATTTGAGTGCAGATAACCATGAAATTGTTCTGACAATTAGTGATAATGGCGTGGGGATTAAATCTAGTGATACGCTGAAATCCAATTCATTTGGTCTTCGTGGTATGCGTGAGCGAGTTACGGCGCTACATGGTACATTTAAAGTAACCGAATCAAACAAACAAGGTACGACGATTATTATTCGAATACCAGCCGAATAATTCGTAAGGCTTGTGTTGAGTCGCTAGTCCGTAGCGATTATCCAAAAAAATAGTACAAAACAATCCATAAGTTCAAATTTCGTCATAGTCGTGACGTATTTCGTCATAGCGTTGGAATTTCAACGGCAATGTCGATTATTTATATGTATTTTCTTTAGTTAAAAAAATCTTACTGGATATATGCGTTCAATTGATTCAAATTTTAGCTTAACGATACTTAAAATTTGCAAGGTCGCGTTATCTGCCTGATTTAATTAGCTTTTTAAGGTATTGATACTTTTCTAAAAACCAATTTAACTGAGTAAAACTATTCAGAATTTTAAAATTAGTTCTAATAAAACTCAAAAAAGAATAGTTTTTCATAATTAAATGACGACATATTTTTTGTTAGAAATGCCAATACTCGGCTGGCACATAGTTTGCTTATATGTAATTAAGTAAGTAATAAAGTGAATTAAAACTTAATTACTCAATATCAGTTACATCACATGGGTATGGATATTAGTATGACAAATAATAAACAAATCAAAGTTATTATCGCTGATGATCACGCTATATTAAGAGCCGGCCTAAAACAGATTTTGGCCGAAACAGACGATATTGTGGTGGTTTCAGAAGCAGAAAATGCGGCTGAAGCGATTAGATTAGGCTGTCAACCCGATGCCGATGTCATTCTGATGGACATTGCCTTACCTGATCGTAGCGGCATGGATGCACTGAAATACATAAAACATGTTAACAACCATATTGCTGTACTCATGCTTTCCATGTACAAAGAAGATCAATATGCGGTCCGTGCCTTAAAATCAGGTGCTGCAGGGTATCTATGTAAACAAAGCGCATCATCAGAATTGGTGAATGCGATTCGCGTGGTAGCCAAAGGTAAAAAATACATTACGCCAGAAGTTGCCGAAATATTAGCCAATCAAGTTGGAATTGAAAACGAAAAAGCGCCACACGAAAGTTTGTCAGACCGGGAGTTTCAAACCATGACGATGATTGCCTCTGGTTTTTCAGTGGGTGAAATCGCCGAGAAATTAGCGTTGTCTGTTAAAACAATCAGCATGTACCGCACACGCATGCTAGAAAAAATGCAATTCCGTCACAATGCCGAAATAACGCACTATGCAATCAGAAATCATCTGGTTGATTAATAAGCACTAATTACCAGAACTACGCTTCCAGTTCCTCGATACCGGAGCTTGTAGAAGGGTGTTGGCGCAGTCCCTTTGGTAAGCTTAGGGAAATCCTAAGTACTCGTTCTGCACGTTTGCCCAATCCCATCTGTATTAAAATTCAAATAGTATTATCAATAAAGTTAATTTAACTAACTTTTATCCCTCTGTTTCACACATCCAATTGTCTTGATATTTTTCATAATGTAGACATTGTGGCACCTATATTTGCAGTGTTGATGTTTGTGGTGTCGACAAAATAACAAATTTGATTAATTCAATCATGGCGCTGTTTAAAATAAATTAGCGGCTAGGATTATTTTAATATTTTGCGACGCAAAGCTTGAAAAAGGTGAGTGATGATTGCAACGGAAAGCAGAAATAAGGCTAGTCAGGGCGCTATAGATAGAGCTAGCTTGTCTGAAATGAATTTACTAGCCACTAAGTTTAACGATGGACAACTAGCTGAAAGCGAGCAGTTGGCGATTAGGCTTACGCAAAGCTACCCGAGTGATGGATTCGGTTGGAAAGTATTGGGGGCAATCTTGCAACAGCAAGGTTTAATTACAGAAGCCGGTGAAGCATTAAAAAAAGCTGCAGCTTATTTGCCACAAGATAGTGAGGCGCAATATAACTTAGGTAACTTTTACTACGATCAACAGCAATTAGATGCGGCTGCAACGCATTACAAAAATGCAATTAAATTGGCACCAACTTTTGCTAAAGCACATTACAATTTAGGCAATGTACTAAAAAGCCAGAACGAATTAGATCAGGCTAAAATTAGCTATAACAATGCCTTAAAAATAGATTCCCAAAACGTGCATGCTACATGCAATTTAGCTCAGGTATTTTACGAGCAGGAACTCTTTTCAGATGCAATAATTTATTATAAGCAAGCGTTACAAGTGCAGGTAGATTTTGCTGCGGCTTACATCGGTTTAGGTGCATCCTTGCAGGCGATTGGTCAATTACCAGAAGCTGAGCAGAATTTTAGGCAGGCGATAATGATCAACCCAAATGATGCTGATGCCCATCAGAATCTAGGTGGGTTACTAAAAGCATTGGGACGGTTAGAAGAAGCCGAATCTAGCTATAGAACTGCACTGACCATTTCACCAGAGAATGCAGATGCTTACACCAAGTTAGGGTCTATATTAAAATCCATGGGCAAGACTGCTGAAGCAAGTGATTGCTTCAGTAAAGCATTGAGTATCAACCCGATGCTAGAAGAAGTTCAGAACGATTTAGGCTTAGCGCTGGCAGATCAAGGTCGTTTTTCAGAAGCAGAAGCGTGTTATCAAAAAGCCATTGAGATTGCACCCGTGTTCTGGAAAGCTTATAACAATCTTGGCTTGGCTTTGTATGGCATGGCAAGATTTAAAGAGGCTGAATCAGCTTTTGAAACAGCCATTGATTTAAATCCTCATGAAGCTCTAATTCATAGCAATTTAAGTTTGCCATTAGTGGCGCAAGGGCAAATTAAAAAAGCCGAAGTCAGTCTAAAGTATGCGATAGAAATTTCCCCAGGATATGTCAATGCCTACATCAATCTAGGGACTAACTATTTAGCGCAAGGCTTAGCTCAAGAGGCCGAAGCTGCTTTTGTTGAGGCGCTAAAGATAGATCAAGATTCGACTAAGGCAAGAAGTAATCTACTGTTTACACTTAATTACTCGGGTAGGCATAGTGCTGAGTTTCGCTTAGACCAAGCCAGCCAATATGGACAAATCGCCGATAAAAATTCAAGTGTGGTGTTTACCGAATGGCAAGATAAATTGCAAGCAAAGCGGCTAAAAATCGGGCTGGTTTCTGGTGATTTGCGTCAGCATCCCGTTGCATATTTTTTAGAAAATTGGGCAAAACATATCGATTTTTCACGTTTTGAACTCATTGCTTATCCAACCGACCTTCGTGAAGATGAATTTACCGACAGACTTAAACCTTACTTTTCAGGCTGGAAATCACTTGTAGGCTTAACTGACCAAGCAGCGGCCGAACTTATTCATGGTGATGGTGTGCATATATTGATGGATTTGTCTGGGCATACGGCAGAAAATAGACTGCCTGTTTTTGCAAGAAAGCCAGCTCCAATTCAGGTAAGCTGGTTGGGATATTTTGCGACCACTGGAATGAGCACAATGGACTATTTTATTGCCGATGAAGTAGGCGTGCCTGAACAGAATAAAACGCAATTTGTTGAAAAAATCAAATACCTAGCGGATACGCGACTTTGTTTTACCGCACCCCATAACTCAATAGAAGTTTCAAACTTACCAGCCTTGAAAAATGGCTATGTTACATTCGGCAGTTTTCAAACAATGGTTAAAGCTAGCAATGAGGTGCTTTCATTATGGGCTGAAGTAATTAAATCAACGCCAAATTCAAAATTGCGCTGGCAATGCAAGTCACTTGGTGATTCTGCGATTGTTGAAGATTTAAGGCAACGTTTTGCTAAGTACGGTATTGGTTCTGAACAATTGATCTTATTAGAATCTGTTTCGCGCGATGAATACTTAAAAGCACATGCCGAAGTTGACCTGATACTCGATACGTTTCCATACCCAGGCGGCACAACCACCTGTGAAGGCCTGTGGATGGGGGTTCCGACTTTGACGCTAGCAGGTGATACATTAATTGCTAGGCAGGGTGCCAGTATGCTCACTGCGGCAGGGTTGGCAGATTGGGTTGCTGAAGATAAATCAGACTATGTCAATAAGGCATTGTCATGCTGTGCGGATTTGACCAAACTGGCTAAATTGAGGGCTGGAATGCGAGCAAAGGTAATTGCTTCCCCCTTGTTTGATGGTCAGCGGTTTGCAAAAAATATGGAAAAAGCTATTCTGGAAATGTGGGATGAGTATTCAAAAAATTCCTTATATTTTCAAGCAGCTGTGAATATACCTGCTTCACACATGCAAGATGCTAACGCATTTATGGCGCCCCAGAAACTTGCGATTGAAATTGTGAGTGCTACTCGATATTCAGAAGCTGATTTTTGGACTAAATCGGCTTTAGGGCTTTCCTTAACAAGGCATCTTAAGCAGGATGCTAGATTAAGTGCAAAAATTTCTTTTGAAAATACACGTGGATTATCTGAAGTGTTTAATGCAGCGATTGATCAAGCCGACACAGACGCGACACTGGTATTTATCCATGATGATGTGTGGATAGATGAAGCGAATTTTGCTGAGGTGGTCGCAGAAGGACTTGAGCATTTTGACATTATAGGCATTGCCGGGAATAAACGTAGATTACCAAATCAGCCAGGCTGGGTAATAGTAGACCTGAATTTCAAATGGGACGAACAGGAGAATTTAAGCGGCCAAGTTGCTCACAGTAAAAGTGCTTTTGGCGCGGCTAAGGTTTTTGGGGAAGCGCCAGCAACGTGTGAGTTATTAGACGGAGTTTTTCTTGCTGTAAAGAAAAGTAGCCTCGATAATAAAGGTGCGAGATTTGATGAGCAGTTTGATTTTCATTTTTATGATTTAGATTTTTGCCGTACAGCAAAACAAGCCGGTTTAACTTTAGGGACTTGGCATATTCAATTAACGCATCAAAGCATTGGTCAATATGGCACTAAACAATGGCATGAAAAATATCACCTTTATTTAAATAAATGGGAAGAGTCAGGCATACAAAAAGTAAAGATTCCTGAAAATTCTGAGCCAAATCAAAATAATCAAGCCTTGCAGCAAGCAATTGAAGACGTGGTTGACATTGCCTTAGAACATCAAAGAGCTGGACGTTTGGAGCAAGCTGAACAGTTTTATCATGAGATTATTAGTATCAGTGCAAATCACGCGGCAGCCAACCACAATCTTGGTGTTATTAAGGCTGGCTTTAAAAACGTGCAAGAGGCTTTGCCATACTTAGAAATAGCCGTGCAAGAGAAACCAGACATAGAGCAGTATTGGGTTACTTATATTGATGCCTTAATGCAGTCTGGTGCTATTGATACCGCAGCTGAAGCCTTGGAACTCGGGCAGAAATTTGGTTTGCGTCCGGGAGTTGCAAAAATGTTAGCCGCTGATTTTGTAAAGCAGTTCGATGCAAGGGAAAATAAGTTACAGTCTTTGAGAAACCAAGCTTTAGATGCACTGCAAGTAGAGTTAAGACCACGAGCAGTAATCCGCGCAAATGCTAATAAAAATGCAGGAAAACCAGTGTTTTATATCTGGTCACCTGATTACACCGAGTATTCTTCTGGTATTAAAGCTTTGCATCTATTGTGCGATCGTTTAAATAACTTGGGTTACGAGGCCTACATTTCATCCGCTAAAGTGAATGAACTGATCAATACTCCGAAAATTACTAGCTACTTAATAAGTCAGCATAAACAACAAAATCGATTGCAAATAGCTATTTATCCTGAAACTCATGTTGGAAATCCACTTTTGATTCCTAATGTTGTGCGTTATTTATTAAATAAGCCCAACTTTTTTCTGAAAACTTCTTGGTTTGGTAGTTATCACAAAGATGAAAAAATCCTTCATTATGACGATTCCTTTGCCATACCTTGGATAAAATCTGATTGTGTAAGAGTGCAGACCATCGATCGCAATACATTTAAGTTGGCAGAGAATTCAAATATAGAGCGTTCTGGATTTTTGGTCTATTCACATCGCGTGGAGCCTGACCTAACCTTAATTCCTGATTGGTGCAAACCATTTCAAGTAATTTCCATGGAAAATCCGAGGTCTGCAAAAGAGTTGTCTACCATGTATCAACAGTCTTCGGGTTTAATTGTTTTTGAAAGAACAGCGGCAATCGTTGAGGCTATTTTTTGTGGCTGCCCAGTAATTGCGAGTTCACAATATGGATTTAAAGACTTCTCTATATATGATCAAGCTGTTGATATCGCCTGGGATTTTGATTTGTCTAGCTACGAACGTGCAAAACAATCAATTCCTTTATTCCCTAAAATTTACGATGCAAATGAGTATGTTGATACTCAAGCGCTTTTGGTTGCAGTAAAAGATATTGTTCATCATTTTCAATTTGACGAGTTAGATGCCCCTGAATTTAATCACAGTGTGATATTTGAGCAAGCTAAGAAAAATCTACAGCTGGGAATGGTAACTGATTCGATTATCGCCTTTAGGCAATTGATTTTAGACAATCCCCAAAGTGTAGATGTCTATTTTTATTTAGCTCAGGAATTGATGGCGTTAAATTTAGCTAAGCCAGCGCAAGAAACCCTGCTAAATGGTGAATTATATCTAGAGAAATTACCTGAGCATGAATCCTTGAATGCAATTAGAGAGATCTATTACCAATTGCTTAGTGCTGCCTGTCGTGGGGTAGGTGATTTGGTCTTATCAAATCAATATATTGAAAAAAGTGGGCAGTATCAATAGAACGCCCTGTCTAAGCACTTTGAAACACTTAACGATAAAATATATGGAAACTCAACATCCGCCAATCTACGTAACACAGCCAAGTCTGCCGCCGCTTGAGGAGTTCACTCCTTATCTTAAGCAGATTTGGGAGAGCAAAACTTTAACGAATGGTGGTCCTTTTCATCAGGAACTTGAGCGGGCGCTATGTAAACATCTAGGCGTTAAGCATTTAGCCTTATTTACCAATGCAACAATTGCTTTAGTCACTGCTTTGCAGGCGCTACGTATATCGGGGGAGGTGATTACTACGCCCTATTCATTCGTCGCTACGGCTCATTCCTTGTTGTGGAATGGCATCAAGCCTGTATTTGTTGATGTTGATCCTAATACCTTGAATCTTGATCCATCAAAGATTGAAGCGGCTATTACCTCTCATACCACAGCCATTATGCCGGTACACGTTTATGGACATCCCTGCGATGTTGAGGCCATTCAGAAAATTGCAGATCGATATAACCTGAAAGTTATCTATGATGCTGCTCATGCCTTTGGTGTGCAGCGAGAAGACGGGAGCGTACTGAATCATGGAGACTTGTCTATTTTAAGTTTTCATGCAACTAAAGTATTTAATACCTTTGAAGGCGGGGCAATTATATGCCGCGATGCTAAAACAAAAAATCACATCGATCATTTAAAGAATTTTGGTTTTGTCGATGAGGTAACTGTCGTGGCTGCAGGAATTAACGGAAAAATGAGTGAAGTTAATGCAGCTTTTGGTATGTTGCAATTGAAGCATATTGAGAATTCGATTCTACTGCGTAAAGGAATTGATGCTAACTATCGCCGCCAATTAAATGAAGTGAAAGGTATTCGTTGTTTGAATTTATCTGGGGAAACGATAGCTAATTATGGGTATTTTCCCATTCTTATTGAAGCGGAATATAGTCTGAGCCGTGATCAGTTATATGAAAAAATGCGTGAAAACAATATTTATGCAAGACGGTATTTTTATCCTTTAATTTCAGATTATCCAATGTATCGAGATCTGCCCTCTGCACAACGCAGCAGCCTTCCTGTTGCAGTTCGTGCATCAGAGCAAGTTTTATGTTTACCTATTTATCCTGCCCTGCAGCAGTTCGAGCAGCAACGCGTAATTGATCTTATAAGGAGCATCTAAAATGGCAATGCTACCGCGTGAAGCCGTTGAAAAGATTGGCTTCTTTTCAATAGGAAAAAATGTTCAGATTTCAGACCGAGCATCATTTTATGGTCTTGCTAGAATTTCTGTTGGGGACAATGTTCGCATTGATGATTTCTGTGTAATTGCAGCGGGAGAAGGCGGGATATCAATCGGCAATAATGTTCATATTGCCGTTAGTGCTTCAATTATTGGCGCAGGAAAGATCACGCTCTCCGATTTTAGTGGAGTATCGTCTAGAGTATCAATCTATTCAAGTAGTGATGATTACACTGGAGCCACCATGACAAACCCTACGGTGCCTAGTCAGTTCACAGGTGTTACACATGCCGATGTATTTCTTGGGCGTCATGTAATTGTTGGTAGTGGAAGTGTAATTTTGCCTGGTGTAACGATAGAAGAGGGGGCAGCTATCGGAGCGCTTACTTTAGTAAATAAGAACTGTGAGGCGTTTGGCATTTATATGGGTAATCCTGCTAGGCGAATATCTGAACGCAAGCGTGATTTACTGGAACTAGAGAAGCAATATTTGAGTACTCAAAATTAATATTAATTAGGAATATTTAGCATGAAAACATTTTTACATGTAGGTTGTGGCCCTCAATATTTTGACGTGGTAACTAAAAAACCAAGCCGTCCAATGGGGTTTAATGTTGAAAATTGGCATGAGCTTCGCTTGGATATCAATCCAGAAGTAAAGCCTGATGTAATTGGTACCATGACTGACATGTCGGCGTTGGCTTCAGGCAGTGTGGATGCGATTTTCTCATCCCATAATATTGAGCATTTGTACCCGCATGAAGTGCCAATTGCGCTAGCAGAGTTTAACCGAGTGTTACGTCCAGATGGATTTGTCGTTATTACCTGTCCAGATTTGCAATCGGTTTGTGCTTTAGTCGCGCAAGGAAAGCTTACTGAGCCTGCTTATATTTCTCCTGCAGGCCCTATTGCACCATTAGATATCCTGTACGGACATCGGCCACCAATGAGTCAGGGTAATCTTTATATGTCACATCGGTGTGGGTTTACCTTAAATGTGTTGCTTGCTACGTTAGAATCTGCCGGTTTTGCTAATACGATAGGATTGTGCAGAGTCGATTGCTTTGATTTGTGGGCAGTGGCTAGTGTTTCAAGTCTTGAAGACTATCAACTATTAAGTATTGCAAATACACATTTTCCTCCTGAAGCTGGAGCCGCTAAACACAGGCCTCAGACTGAACGCGAGTTAGAACAAGCGGTAGACGAGGTTTTGGCAATTGCAGTACACCATCAAAATACGGGCAATATTAGTCAAGCGGAACAACTCTACCGTGAGATTCTAGAGATTCAGCCACGTCATGCGCAAGCAAGTCATAATTTAGGGGTGATAGAAGCCAGTACTAAGGGCGCTGCTGCTGCACTTTCAAGGTTAGAGTGTGCAGTGGAATCAGAGCCCACAAATGAACAGTATTGGGTAAGCTACATTGATGCACTGATGCAGTCTGGCTTGACTGATGCTGTAACAAAAATGCTTGCGCTAGGTCAGAAGCAGGGATTATCAGCAGAAACTGCACAATTACTTGCTGCAGAATATGAGCAAACGCTTGTTTAGCGAGTCAGTTTGCAATCACTACATATGCCGTTGAATTGCACCTTAAATGCCGTAATCATTGCTAAAAACGAATCAAGTTCTATTGGCAAGTGTATTGAAAGCGTAATCAGTTCAGTAGATCGTGTTGTTGTTTATGATACGGGTTCTACTGATAATACAGTCAATATCGCAATTGCGGCAGGCGCAGCAGTGTTGCAAGGTAGTTGGCAAGATGATTTTTCACTTGCTCGGAATGCCGCTTTAGCTTATGCAGATGCAGACTGGAACCTCATTATTGATTCGGACGAGTGGCTAATAAGTGGTGGCGATAATTTACGGACTTTAATTTCAGGCGATGCTTTTCTAGGCGTTGTTTCAGTGCGTAGCGATTATGAGGTTGCCGATGCGCAATCTGTCGCAAATTCCTGGATTACGCGATTACTTCCCCGTGGTGTTTTATATCAAGGCCGCATTCATGAACAACCGCAATCTAATCTACCGCGTGTACGCGTTCCACTGGTATTTGGCCATGACGGCTATACCAAAATAAAACAGGAAAAAAAAGCAGGGCGTAATCGTAAACTACTGGAACTAGAGCTTGATAAATTGCCAGAAGATGCTTATTTACGTTATCAAATCGGCAAAGACTGTGAGGTGGCAGATGATTATTCTGCAGCCTGTTTACATTACAAAATGTCTTTAGGCCTTACTTCCAAAAACGCGACTTATTACCATGATTTGCTCGTTAGGTTGTTACATTGCCTAAGCAGATTGCAATTATTTGAGCAGGGCATTCAATTAGTCAATGAGGCGATGCCCGATTTTTCTGATTCTCCCGACTTTTTCTTTGTGTATGGCAACCTTTTATTAGACTGTGCCGTAAGTAGGCCACAAGAGGCTTTTGAAAAATGGTTGCCTTTAGCTGAACTGGCTTGGCGAAGATGTATTGAAATAGGCGAGCGCCCAAATTTAGAAGGCAATGTTATTGGCCGTGGCAGTTACCTCGCCGCACATAATCTGGCGGTCATTTTCCGTGGCCGTGGCAACCTAGAAAAAGCCAATCAATACGATATTCTTGCAAAAAAATTGCAAAACGCAGCCTTGTAAATATCCTTTTATCTTATTACCAATTACCTTGGCAACTACCTTTTTTAGTGTGTTTATGCACTCATATACTAAAACCACACTGTAGTCTTACATACAATTTTTATATTTAACGTAATGATTATTAAGTAATAATTAATAAAATCTGGTTAAATTTCCAGTTCATCCTAAAGTTTTAACTAAACCCTCCGATACCCTTTACATCAGGATTGCTTATTCGGCAAAACGAAAAAAAGAAAATTTAAGCCTTACCCTAAATTTTCTGAAAAGCTTACCGATAACAGTAACAACAGCGGCGCAAATAGAAATTAAACGCATCGCTAACAGTAACAAGGTGTAATTGAATTTTTATTTAAATTTAGGAGAATTATCATGGCTTCAGTAATTAATACCAACATTGCTTCATTAAACACACAACGTAACTTATCTGCTTCACAGCACTCACTTTCTACTTCATTGCAACGCTTATCTTCAGGTTTGCGTATCAACAGTGCTAAAGATGATGCGGCGGGCTTAGCGATTGCGACACGTATGGATTCACAAGTACGTGGTCAACAAGTTGCTATCCGTAACGCAAACGATGCAATCTCATTTGCACAAGTGGCTGAAGGTGGCTTGTCTAAACAAACCGATGCATTACAACGTATGCGTGAACTTGCAGTTCAGTCTTTAAACGGCACTAACACAACGACTGACCAAGCTAACTTAGATGCAGAGTTTACACAATTGACTGCAGAGGTAACACGCTTAGCAACTGCAACAAAATTTAATGGTACCGCAGTGTTTGGCGCCTCACAAACTTTCCAAGTTGGTGCAGATGCTGGTGACACAATTACTACGGCTTCTGTAGCTGCGGCGACTATTGCTGGTACTGTTTCTACTACAGCGGGTGCCTCTGCTGCCGTTACTGCGATTGATGCCGCTCTAACTGCTGCCAATACTAACCGTGCGACATTAGGTGCTATCCAAAACCGTTTTGAGTCAGTGGTAAGCAACTTACAAGTTTCTGTAGAAAACCAATCAGCAGCTAAATCTCGCATTGTAGATGCAGACTTTGCGGCAGAAACAGCTAACTTGACTCGCGGCCAAATCTTGCAACAAGCAGGTACAGCAATGTTAGCGCAAGCGAACTCCTTGCCTAATGGTGTGCTAGCACTGTTAAGAGGTTAATTAGCAATTTTAAAGTTTAAACCCTTATCACCCACAGGCCTGATCAGTCTGTGGGGTTTTGCAAAGGAGAGAATCATGTTCAACACATCAATAGATGGTTATGGCTCAGTTAGAAAACTGGCTGCTGTGCAAACTGCCAGCAGCCAAAATGCCATTGAAAAGACAACAAGCCCAGGTGGGCTTAAGCCCGTTGTGGGAGCTGAAACTAAAGTGGATGTTAAGCCTGCTGTAGTGAATAAGGCAGATTTAGAAACGGCAGTTAAAAAGCTAAATGAATTAGTTGCACCTGCACTGCAAACTGTACAGTTTTCACTGGATGATCAGACAGAACGCATGGTGGTGAAAGTGGTGGATACCGCTTCTAAGCAAGTGCTAAGACAAATACCAAATGAAGAAGTATTGGCTATGTCAAAAACTCTGGATAAGCTACAGGGGTTGATGATTAGGCAAACTGCTTAATCGTTGTTTGTTTCATCGCTAAGGTTTTTTACTAAGTGTGAAAGCACTTTTAAAGTCGTAGTTTCAAGTCGTAGGTAGGAGCGATCTAAAGATCGCTCCTACCTATTTGTGCTTTGATTTTCTTTGCATTTTGATTTAAGGCATTAAAGTAGATTTAATTAAAGTTTTTGAATAATCGTGTCGATATATACTTAATGGCGATTAATTTAGTCGCGTTAAATATAGTCATCGTTGTATAAGGATATTCAAAATGAGTATTTCATCTGCAGGTTTAGGTTCAGGTTTAGATGTGAATGGCATCGTAACCAGTTTGATGGCGATTGAACAAAAGCCATTAACAGCCGTTACCAAGCAAAAAACTGAATACCAATCAGAAATATCCGCCTATGGCACATTAAAAAGTGGCTTGTCTACTTTTCAAACCGCAGTCAGTGCGCTTTCAAGTGCAGCAAAATTTAATGCCCAAACTGTTACTTCAGGCAGTCCAACAGTTTTTACGGCCACTTCAGACGGTAGTGCAACCCTGGGTAGCTATGCCGTTAACGTGAGTCAATTGGCTAAATCCCAAAAATTAGCGATTTCTGGCTTTACCAATACTACTGATGTAGTTGGTACAGGCACATTGACCATTTCATTTGGTAGTTATGCAACGGTCGGTAATACATTTACCCCGAATGCGGCTAAAACAGATCTAAACCTCACCATTGATAGTTCAAACAACACACTCGCTGGCGTGCGAGATGCCATCAACGCTGCAAATTCCAGCGTGAGTGCGACAATTATTAACGATGGTACAAGCAATCATTTAGTTATCACTTCAAAAGATACTGGTGAAGTGAATAGCTTAAAAATAGTGGTGGCCGATAGTGGTGATGGAAATAATACTGATACGCTAGGTTTATCCAGATTGGCTTATGACCCTACAGCAGCTGCAGGTAGCGGCAAAAACTTGACGCAGATGCAAGCCGCACAAAATGCACTCTTAGATATTGATGGCATTGCTGTAGTAAAAGCGAGCAATACCGTGACTGATGCGATTAGTGGGGTAACGCTCAACTTACTGACCACCAGTAGTGGAACAAGCGCAAATTTAGGCATTGCCAGCAATAAAGACAAAGTTAAAGAATCCATTACGGCTTTTGTTGATGCCTATAACAAATTAGACACCACTCTGCGTAGCCTGACGAAATACGATGAAACTGGCAAGGCTTCTGGTGCATTGCTAGGTGATGCAACGGCTAGATCAGTCATCAATCAGTTAAAGTCTGTGATGACAAAATCTATCACAACAGGCAATGGCTTAACAACACTCAGTCAAGTTGGTGTGTCTTTTCAGCGAGACGGTAAGTTGGCCTTAGACGCAACTAAGTTGGATGCCGCAGTTGCAACTAATTTTAGTGATATTGCCAGCCTGTTTGCTACGACGGCTAAATCAACCGATTCACAAGTCACCTATCTTGGCAGCACCAGCAAGACTCAGGCTGGCACTTATGCAATTAATGTGACTGGATTCGCTCCGACGACCGGTACGATTAACGGTGTAACCGCCACAGGTTCTGGCACTAATCTAATTGGTGCTGTGGGCGATGCAAGCGAAGGTCTGAATGTAAAAGTGACGAGTGGTGCACTTGGTGCGCGAGGCACAGTTAATTTTAGTATTGGTTATGCCGCGCAATTTGATAGTTTAGTGACTAGTTTATTAAGTGAGAGTGGAATTTTAGCTTCAAGAACAGAAGGTATTAACAGTTCGATTAAACGCTTAGATAAACAAGCGGAGTCAATCACTGTGCGCTTAACCGCCATCGAGGCACGTTATCGTGCGCAATTCACTAAGTTGGATACGCTAATGTCTAGTATGAGTACCACAAGCGCTTTCTTAACCCAGCAAATTGCCACAATTAATGCGAACAGCAACTAATTTAATAATTAAAATAGAAAAAGGATACGATCATGTTTGGACTTAATCAACGCGGAGTTAATGTATACGCCAAAGTCGGTTTGGAAACGGGCGTGGTGGCCGCAAGCCCAAATAAATTAATTGTGATGCTTTATGAGGGCGCGATTAGTGCTTGTTACAGCGCCATTACTTATATGCAAAAGGAAGATATCCCTAACAAAGGTGCCATGCTGTCAAAGGCGATTTCGATTATCGAAAGTGGATTGCGCTTAAGTTTGGATAAAAAAGTAGGTGGTGAAATTGCCGAAAGTCTAGATGCACTCTACGCCTATATGAGTAAGCGATTGATGATGGCGAATATTCACAATAAACCAGAATTAGTGCATGAAGTGATTAAATTGCTGTTAGATTTAAAAACAGCGTGGGAAACCATCGCTAGTTCACCTGTTGTCTCGGCAGAAGTGGCTAATATAATACCAAATCAGGTTGCGGCTACAATTAACCGCAATGTTGCACAATACGCGAAGGTTTAAAACAGTTTAATTTAAAGGTGTATCAATGGAACAGCAAAACACAATTGTGATTTATGAAACCGTCGCAGGGCTCACAAAAGAAATGTTAGCCGCAGCCAGACAGCAGGATTGGGAAGCTCTGTCAGCACTTGAGGCAGATTGCGCACAGCACATTGCTACATTAAAGATGGCTGAAGAACCTCAATCACTATCGCGTGATGTGCGTGCGCGCAAGTTGGCGAGCATTAAAAGCATCCTTGCAGATGATCGTGAAATTCGTAATATTGTTTCACCCTGGATGGTGCGCCTGAATTCATTGATGAGTAGTTTGCAAATGGAAGGTAAACTGACGCGGGCTTACAAGCAGTAACGCGTCACACTTAAGATGTTTAAACCGCCCGATATCGCCAGCATACAACCTGTCGCTAGAATTTCACCACTACTAGCAGTAGATGCTATTGGCGGAACTGCGCAGGAACTTACAGATCGGGCAACGCAGTTTGTAAAGGGACAAGATTATATTGCCCATGTGTTATCCAAAGTAGGTGAATCTACCTTTAACGTAAAAGTTGAAAATGAAAACCTTAAGGGTACTATTCTCAAAATGGACTTAGGGACAGCCACAAAAACTGGCCAAACCCTGGTATTGAAATTTCTACAAGACAGCCCAGTGCCTACTTTTTTATTGGCTTCAGCCGCAACAGAAGTTGCAGAGAGCAATACCAAAATAAGTACAGCGGCCAATTTAATTAGTCAATATTTAAAACAAGCCGAAGGCGATGGTATGTCGAATCGATTTGTCGCGACCACCCTAGTTTCACATAACCCTAGCAATCCACAAGTTCTGGCAAAAGATTTGCAAAATTCATTAGAGAAGAGTGGCTTGTTTTATGAATCGCATTTAAGTGATTTTGTACAAAGCAAACAAACGTTGACAGCTCTTAGGCAAGAACCGCAAAACCAAAACGGCACCCAACTTTCGGGTTTACTTGCACAACAATTAACCATATTAGAAAATCAACGCCTAGCATGGCACGGGGAGGTCTGGCCGAGACAAAAAATGGATTGGGATGTTTACTTGCAGGAACATAGCACTGAAGGCGACCATCAGACTGCAAATGAATCTGACGACAATCAGGCAAGGCCAATTTTTAGCGAAATGACCTTGCATTTACCGCATCTAGGTAAAGTTTCAGCCAGAATAAGCTTGGTGGATGGGCGCATGCGCGTGAACATTCTTGCTGAGCAACTTGAAACTTTACAAGTACTCAAGAGCAAAAGTGTTAATTTGGCTGAAGCCATTGGCAAAAATGGTCAGCCACTAGATGCGTTAACGGTGGTTCGTCATGAGTAACAGTAATTATAAGCCTGTCGATTCAGGCTTAAATTTAAAAGCCCAGTTTAATCCAAATCAGCAAGCAATTGCGTTGGCTTATGCTTCTGGCGATTATGCGCCCAAAGTGTTAGCTAAGGGCCGTGGCCTGATTGCAGAGCAGATTATTGCTCGAGCAAAAGAGAATGCTATTTTTGTGCATGAATCAAAAGATCTAGTTGCATTGTTGATGCAGGTAGACCTGGATGACCACATTCCGCCAGCACTTTATCAGGCCATAGCCGAAATTTTAGCTTGGTTGTATAAGTTGGAAGAAGGCAAGGCAGACGCAGAAGATGTTATTTTTTGAGGTGCAGTTTAAGAAAGTAACGACTCCATGCACCTTAACAGTCAGTTTCATCATCCAGCAATTAGAAATCTTCTAAATGCAAACACTCAAGCTATCTGAACTCATCGGTGCGTTAAGTCACGCGCTCGACATCACCGAAGGGCAGCCAGAAGGCCATTGCATTCGTTGTTGTTGGATTGGCATGCACATTGGTGAAAAGCTGGGCATGGCCACAGAGCAGCTTTGGGAACTCTATTACACCTTATTGCTGAAAGATTTAGGTTGTAGCAGTAATGCATCGCGTATTTGTGAATTATATTTAACCGATGATTTAAGCTTTAAGCGCGATTTTAAATGGGTCGATGGCAGCTTGCCGCAAGTGTTACGTTTTGTTTTGCGCCACTCTGGGCCAAGTGCAGGGTTGGTTGACCGTTTAAAAACGCTCGGTGGTATTTTGACCAATGGCGACGAAATTGCTCAAGAACTCATTCTAACGCGTTGCACTCGTGGTGCAGACATTGCAAGGCAATTACGCTTTTCTGAAGGTATTGCACAGGGCATTCACTCGCTTGATGAGCATTGGGATGGCCAAGGTCGACCCGAGGGATTGCAAGGCTCAAAAACTCCGCTTTATTCGCGAATTGCTTTGTTAGCGCAAGTCATTGATGTGGTGAATAAATCAGAAGGCCAATTTTCTACACTGACTGAGGTAAAAAAACGCAGTGGTACTTGGTTTGATCCAGAAACGGTAGAAGCATTTTTGTCGGTGGCGCAATCAGCCGAGTTTTGGGAAAGTCTTAACTCACCTGAAGTTGAGACGCTAGTCTTTGCCTTAGAGCCGGGTGATCATCAAGTGCCACTCGATGAAGATTATTTTGATGATATAGCCGAAGCCTTTGGCAAAGTAGTGGATGCGAAAAGTCCTTATACGGCTGGGCATAGTGCGCGTGTTGGTTTATATACTTCTTTGTTAGCTGAGTCTATGGCGATTCCTGAATCGCGAAGGCGCTGGCTCAAGCGCGGTGCGTTGTTGCACGATGTTGGAAAATTGGGCGTCAGCAATCGCATTCTAGATAAACCTGGCAAGCTCGATGCAGAGGAATGGTCTGCTGTTCAACGACATGCAGCTTATACGGAAGCTATTTTAGGACGCGTCAGTAATTTTAGTGAGTTGGCGCGCGTTTCTGCCGCGCATCATGAGCGACTGGATGGCGCTGGCTACCCGCGTGGGCTAAAAGAGGCCGATATTGCACTGGAAACCCGCATTATTACTACGGCAGATATTTTTGATGCCATCACCGCTGAAAGACCTTATCGTGGTGCGGTATCCGTAGATAAGACACTGCAGATTATGTCTGAGTCGGTAGGTATGGCGATTGATGCCAGATGTTTTGCGAGCCTGAAAAATATCATTCAACATCACCCAGAATTTTTCCCAAGTTAAAAAATCAGTGTTTTGGTTTTGTTGGAATAGCCGCTATTACTATAGAGAAAACGGCTATTTTTTCACTGAAATTAACGGGTTAGCATGGTTTTTTAATTTTAATCACATACAAAATCAGAGATGCGATTTACAATACCGAAACCCACGGTATTGGAAAAATGAAAAAACTTATACTGATTTTCTTGTTTTTGGTTCCTTTGTTTGCAAATGCGACTACCGCATGCAATGGTCGCTGGTTGGAGCGCAAGAACTGGCCGCTTACAGGCGCACATGCCAAAGAAAAATGTGCCTGCACCCATTGCCATCAAGGCGCGTTAGTGGCTGAAACGGCTCCGACTACCTGTGTGGGTTGTCATCAGAACGCAAAATTAGTGACTACAAAATTACCTAAAGTACATTTGCCAACGGGCGCTATTGATTGTGGTTATTGCCACACAGTGCATAGTTTTTTAGGAACCAAGACCGATCATTCGGCGTTTGCAAAACAAACTTGTGATAGCTGTCATAACCAGACTTTTCAATTAGAAGCGCCGTTTCAACATGTTAAAACTAAGTTGGATTGTGCTGTGTGCCATCAGGCTGATAGTTGGGCGGCTAAGTTTGACCACGATAAAGCTAAAGTTAAACCCGCCACGTGTAATAATTGCCATTTATTTGGCAAAAATGGCGCAACGCTCAAGCCCAGCGGGCATATTATTACTTTTGAAAGTTGTGATACCTGCCACAGTCGATGAGGCAAGAAATGTTGTTCGGCTTGAAAAATTTTACTGGCTAAACTCTTACTGACTAAACTTGCATATTCATAATGTCATGGTATGCCGACACTAATTTGTTACGCACTTGCACGGTTGCCTGAAACGAAATGTTGGCTTTTTGTCCAGCAATCATCACGTCAGAAAGACTGACGCTATCATCCCCCATGGCGAAATTCTTCCCAAGTTGTTCCGCCTCTACTTGTACTTTATTCACTTGATTAAGCGATGTTTTCAGAGCGTCAGAAAAGTTAACCCTTCCAGTACCCTGACTTTGTTGTACGTTGGCAGAGGGCGCTAAGCTGCCTATAGCATCACTTTGCGGTCGCTGGGCGGCCGCTTTAAGCTGCGCAAGCATTGATTCAATTCTACTAGCATCAATTCCACCGGCTTTCATGATTGCCTCCAATTCATCTTAAATTTTAACGATTCATTTCTAATTAACGCGCTCAAATTAGGCTGGTTATTACTGCCTAACACTGACAATTGCTAATTTATCACTCTGCTGTATTAGCGAGTGTTCAAATAGGCCAATGAAAAGCGCTCTATTCCCAAAATTGAAAATCCAAGCTATTGGCATAATGGTATCCAATTGGTTAATGAAGTAGTGGTGTCGATGATTAAGCACTTCAGTTAACAACCCTATATTGAGTAGTAAATTGGAGAAATACGATGGCAGCAGGTAATGACGCAGCCTTAATGAATCAAGGTGCAATGAGTCAGGGAGTAATTGGTTTGAACCCACAATTAGGTAATAAGTTACTTTTAGTTTTCGCCGCAGCGGCTGTCATTGCTGTGATGGTGGTGTTTTGGCTATGGAGTCAGCAGCCTGATTATCGCGTGTTGTTTTCTAACTATTCCGATAAAGATGGCGGTTCAATTGTTGCAGCGCTTGAAAAAATGAATGTGCCTTATAAATTCTCTGATAGCGGCACAGCAATTTTGGTACCAGCGGCACAAGTGCATCAGGCACGTTTAAAGCTAGCGGCTGATGGCTTGCCAAAAGGTGGCAATATTGGTTTTGAAATTTTAGAAAATCAAAAATTTGGCGTGTCACAATTTGTTGAGCAAGTGAATTTTCAGCGCGCTTTAGAAGGTGAGTTAGAGCGTAGCATTCAATCGATTGGTGCGGTGGAGATGGCCAGAATTCACTTGGCGATTCCTAAAGCAACGGTATTTGTAAGAGATCAACAACAGCCGACAGCTTCGGTACTATTAAACCTGCGCGCAGGTCGTAGTTTGGATGCCCAACAAGTGGGTGCAGTCGTGCATTTGGTAGCGAGCAGTGTGCCTAATCTGCCAGTGGCTAATGTGACGGTGGTCGATCAAAACGGTAATCTACTCTCCGATACGTCTAAAAAAATGGGTGCTAACAACTTAGACCCAACGCAACTGAAATACATTGATGACATTCAGCAAAGTATCGTTAAACGTGTTGAATCGATAATTACTCCGATTGTTGGAGCTAAAAACGTACGCGCAGAAGCAAGTGCCGAAATTGATTTTTCAAGTATAGAGCAGGCAGCCGAAACCTTTAAACCTAACCAAAAGCCAGACGATGCAGCGATTCGTAGTTTGCAAAGCAATGAATCACAGACTTCTAATGGTGGCGGTGCCTCTGGCGTGCCAGGTGCGCTATCTAACCAGCCACCTGCCAATGCCACTGCACCAATTACTGCGCCAGTAGCTACGGCATCAGGCGCTACAACGGCAGAAGCTGTGCCAGTGAATAATCAAAAAAATATCATGACCAACTATGAAGTGGATAAAACAGTGCGTTATTCACAACAAGGTATGGGCGGCATCAAGCGCTTGAATGTGGCTGTAGTGGTCAACAATATGCCTGTGGTGGATAAAAAAGGAAAAGTAACATATCGACCCTTGACCGCTGCGGAAAAAACACAAATCAATGATTTAGCGATGCAAGCCATGGGATTCAATAAAGAGCGTGGTGATGCGCTTACCGTGGTGAATAGCTCCTTTGCGGGTGAACCTGTTGAAATTATTCCTGAAGTGCCATTGTGGAAAAATCCAGAAACTATTGAGTACGGTAAAGATGCCTTGCGCTTTTTAGTGGGTATCGTGGTGTTGCTCATGCTATACAAACGCGCACTGAGCCCAATGTTGCGTAAGTTAACCACACCTTCACCTAAATTATTGGCTTCGCCTAATGATGAAGATGCAGTCGTGAACTTAAGTGGCAGCAATGGCGAGGGTGCGCAAGCGCAACTAGCGTCTGGGCAGGGTGGCAAAAACAATTTAGCCGCAGTGAAGCAATTAGCAAAAGATAACCCAAGAATGGTAGCAAGTGTCGTGGCAAACTGGACAAGTGGAAACGAGTAAAAAATGAGTGATGCTGGCGTAATGAGAAGCGCAATCTTAATGCTTGCGTTAGGTGAAGACGAAGCTGCTGAAGTGATGAAATTTCTCAGCCCAAAAGAAGTGCAGAAACTGGGCACCGCGATGTCAACATTAAAATCGGTCGGACGTGACCAGGTAGAAACAGTGGTGACGGAGTTTTTAACCGAGGCCGAGCAAAGCAGTGATTTTGGTTTAGATTCCGATGAATACATTCGTTCTGTTTTGAATAAAGCTTTAGGTGAGGACAAAGCTTCAGGTTTACTCAACCGTATTTTGCAGTCACGCGACGCAAGCGGCATAGAAAGTCTTAAATGGATGGATGCCTTGACTGTTTCTGACTTTATTAAAAATGAACATCCACAAATTATTGCCACTATCTTGGTGCATTTAGAACCTGATCAGGCTTCTGAAATTATTGGTCATTTCCCTGATCGTTTACGTCAAGACGTGATGTTGCGCATTGCGACTTTAGATGGTGTTAAACCAATTGCGCTGCGTGAATTAAACGAGGTGATGACGAAGTTATTAACCGGCAACGAGAACCTTAAAAAACAAACCATGGGTGGCATAAAAGTGGCAGCCGAAATTATGAACTACATGAGTGGCGATAATGAAGCCGCCATTATGGAAGGACTAAAAAGCTACGACGATGAAATGGCACAGAAGATTATGGATGAGATGTTTGTTTTCGACAATATCATGGATATCGATGATAAGGGCATTCAAGTCATGTTGCGCGAAGTCCAGTCTGAAACACTGATTGTTGCACTTAAAGGTACGACAGAAGAAATGCGCGAAAAAATCTTCAAGAATATGTCTTCTCGTGCGGCAGAAATGATGAAAGAAGATTTGGAATCGAAAGGTCCAGTCAAACTTTCAGAAGTGGAAGCCCAACAAAAACAAATCTTGCAAATTGTTCGCCGATTAGCGGATGAAGGTCAAATCCAATTAGCAGGTAAAGGTGGAGATGATCAATATGTATAGGAGTGCTATGACGATACCTAAAGAACAACAGACCGCTTATGAACGCTGGGAAATGTCTTCATTTGCAGAAGGTAATCAATCCATAAGCGGGATAAAGGCAAAGAAAAAAGAACACGATTCAGTAGCCTCAGAAAAAATCTCACAGATTTTTGAAACGGCACGTAAAGAAGCTTATGCCAAAGGCATGCAAGAAGGTTTTGCTGTCGGCATGGCAAAAGCCCGCGAATACGCACAGGATGAAAAACAGCAGTTTATTAAATTGATGGAATCATTTAGCGATGCGCTAGAAAAATCAGACGAGCAGATTGCCGATGATGCTTTGTCGCTAGCGCTTGAAATTGCTAAAGCCATGCTAAAGACCAAGTTGAATATTGACCATTCCGTGGTATTGCCTGTGGTGATGGATGCGATTCATTACCTGCCTTATGTACAAAAGCCCGCCAGAATTTTAGTGAATCATGAAGATGCTCAGATTTTGCGTGAATATTTGGCTGAAGAAATTGCTAGTCAGCATTGGCAGATTCAAGAAGATATTAATGTAGAGCGCGGTGGCTGTATCGTAGAAACAGGTGCCAATCAGATTGATGCCACCAATGAAGTCCGCTGGAAAAGAATTAGTGAAGCATTAGCACAAAAAAGTGATTGGCTATTACCATGAATCTAGCTACTTTAACTCAGCAAGAAACAAGTCCAGAGAATTTAGCTGCCTTTGGCTTGAATGATCTTGATGTTGAACAACGCCGACAAGTGCAGCCAGACGCAATTCCACCCAAAGTGGATTTGCAAAATATACACAGACAAAGATGGCATGATCATATTCGTGATTGCAAAGAAATTTTACGCATCGTCGAGCCGTTAGAAATTGCAGGCCGTATTACTAAGCTTACGGGATTAGTTATGGAGGCCGCAGGCATTAAGTTGCCGATTGGCAGTGCCTGTTATGTACCCTTAGCAGAAGGCCGTCGCGTAGAGGCAGAAGTGGTAGGGTTTGATGGTGAGCGTATGTTACTGATGCCACAAAGTAGTGTGGATGGCGTGATGCCAGGCGCTAAGGTATTTGCGTTGGAAGTCGCTGAAGCTTTACCTAAGCCACATCACGGACATCCGCCACGCCGTCGTGTTACCGACCGTGCACGTCATTTGCCTGTTGGCAATGAGCTGCTTGGCCGAGTGGTAGATGGCGCAGGAAATCCATTAGACGACTTGGGTAAGATTGAAGCCACACAAAGTTCACCTCTCAATGCACGCCCAATGAACCCATTAATGCGCGCCCCTATTGAAGAGATTTTAGATGTAGGTGTGCGTGCCATTAACAGCATGCTGACGGTTGGCCGTGGCCAACGTATGGGGTTGTTTGCAGGTTCAGGCGTTGGTAAAAGTGTGCTACTCGGCATGATGGCCCGTTACACCACCGCAGATGTGATTGTCGTTGGCTTAATTGGTGAACGGGGACGCGAGGTCCAGGAGTTTATTGAACAAATTTTAGGTCCAGTCGGCTTGGCACGTTCTGTTGTAGTTGCTGCACCAGCCGACGCACCAGCGTTGATGCGATTGCAAGGTGCAAATTACGCCACTACCATTGCTGAAAATTTCCGCGATCAAGGCAAAAACGTATTGCTGATTATGGATTCATTAACCCGTTACGCCATGGCGCAACGTGAAATTGCTTTGGCTATTGGTGAACCGCCAGCGACAAAAGGCTATCCACCCTCCGTGTTTGCAAAATTGCCAGCACTGGTTGAGCGCACTGGCAACGGTAAACGTGGCGAAGGCTCCATCACCGCTTTTTATACGGTGCTAACAGAAGGCGATGACCAACAAGACCCGATTGCCGATGCCGCACGGGCGATTTTGGATGGTCATATTGTTTTAAGCCGTAGCTTGGCTGAAAGCGGTCATTATCCAGCCATTGATGTAGAGCAATCCATCAGCCGCGCCATGCACAACATTACCAGCCCAGAACATCAAAAACTTGCGCGTAAATTAAAACAACTGAACTCACGTTACATGCGCAGTGTGGATTTAATCAACGTTGGTGCCTACGAAGCGGGCAGCGATGCCGTGCTTGATCAAGCCATTGCTAGACATGACAACATTGATGCCTTTTTGCAGCAAGGGATTGCTGAGCGATCTGGCGTGGAAGAAAGCATTGCCCATCTTGCTCATGTGCTTGATGGCGTAGCGATTAATTAATGATTGCCACTAGATAGTAAAACTTGAGATAAAAAACCATGGCTACACCATCAACTAATGTTTTAAATATGTTGCAAGGCATCGCTTCCAAAGAAGTTGACGAAGCGACAGAGGCCTTAGCAAAAGCCATGAAAGTGGCGGCTGAAGCGCAGTCTAAGCAAGACATGCTCAATGAATATCGGTTGGATTATGTGAAAAATCTTAACAATATTCTTGAGGCGGGAATGGGCGCAGAAGCTTACCAAAACTTTCAAAATTTTTTCGGTAAATTGGATCAAGCCATAGCAGGGCAACAAGAAGTGGTGGAGTTGGCTAATCAGCAAGTAAAAGCTAAGAAATTTTTATGGCAAGAAAGTCAGCGCAAAAAGTTATCTTATGAAGTGTTGTCTGATCGTTCTGAGAAGCGCGTGCTTAAAGTGGAACAAAAGAAAGATCAGAAACTGATGGATGAATTTGCCATGCGCATTACCAGAACCAAGGCTAACTAACAGGGTTTTAGTTTTCAAAGCATTAGTTTTAATTTTCGGAGTTTAGCAGTATGAAAAATTTATCATTACCAACGGCAGACGCTAGAACTTTAAAAAGCCCTGAAGCTTCTAATAAAAGTAATGTGGTCGCTAGCAATGTTGATGTGGCTGAGTCGCAAACTTCATTTCAGAAGCTGTTGCACAAACAGACGCAAGCCAAGCATGTCTTGGCGCAAGAGAATCAAGTCAAGCAAACCCAATTAAAAAAGACCACATTAAAAGAGCCTCAAGTCAAAAATGCAGATATGGCAGAGGTAGCGAAGGACAACAGCCAAAATTCGAGTCACTTGCAGTACGTCATTACTGCAACAAAACACACAAAAGCCATGGCTGACAAGGCTGCGATCGATGCGCGCCAGCAAGTTGAAAAAGAGCGGACAACTTTAAATTCCGATATTCTTATCGACCCCAATGCTCAATTGAATTCAAGCTTTGATTCACGTTTAAAGTTAACAGAAGAAACTGGAGATTTTGCCAAACAGGAGGTCACACTCAGTAACGCGCCAGACGTAAGTCTGCCAGTAGTCAATGCCTTGGCGCAGACGTTGCCACTAGTAACAACTGTAGCCAATACTAGCGTTGAGGAGCATATTTCCTCCGATGTAAGGGCAGAAATGCAACGTAATTTAGGCGCAGAGATAAGAGATACGGCATTAAGCCATGCGCTACAAGGGAAAAGTACTTATCTGGCGGAGCAAGACGCAACGCGTTCAGAGCTTGCGGACGAAAAGCAAACACAGAGTAATTGGCTAGAGGCTATGTTGCCAAATGTAGCCAAAGCCCCAGCAGGAGATGATGCTGCTACAAAAGTCATGCAAAATGGAATTAAAGAAAGTGCGATTAAGGCAACAACAATTTCAGAAAATGCAATATCAGCCAATGTTCAGGCAACTCCACAAATTAAAATGGCCGAAGTAAGCCAGCAATTAGCCAGTAGCAATGTGATTAATACTTATCCTGGCAAGACTGGCTGGGATCAAGCCATTAGCCAAAAAATTGTGTGGATGGTTGGCGCTCAAGAGCAATCTGCAACGCTCACCCTTAACCCGCCTGATATGGGGCCATTACAAGTGGTGATTCATGTGCACAATGATCATGCCGATACTACGTTTATTTCCGATAACGCAGAAGTCAGACAAGCGTTGCAAGACGGCATGGCGAATTTGCGCGATAAACTTAACGAATCTGGTATTCAACTTGGCCAAGCCAATGTAAATTCTGGTGGGCAAATGCAGCAGCAGTTTCAGCAGTCAGCGCAAAAAAGTGCTACGCGCACAGTAGCTGCCAATAATAGCCAAACTTCTCAAACCGATAACCTGAGTGTTACTCGTCCAGCCGTGCGCGTTGCAAACGGATTGGTCGATACTTTTGTTTAGTTATGAGCAATTTAGGTCATCGAATGTTTAAAGCATTCCGTGTTTAAGCTATTAAAATTAGCATTATGTTGTCGTCAATCAATGAAGATACGTACTAATACAGCAAGTTATTATGCTAGAGATGAAGCAATCTAATAAGAAATTAATTCATTAGCGAATTGCATAGCCTAACAAAATACACACCATATTCTTACCGTTGTAAATGCAAACTTCAATTTAACGGCTTTTTCCCCCTCTTATCTAAGCATGTCTTTGGGTCATTTCTTTCCATAATATAGCCATCAATCACACCAATGTCAGCCAAGTGGACTGTACATGGTAGGCGTTTAATAGGGAAAGGCACAAAATGGCAGCAGATCCAAAGCCTGATGGCGCTGAAGCAGCGGCACCAGCATCTAAAAAGAAACTTATCATCATTATTGCGGCGGTCGTACTTTTGGCTGGCGGTGGCGGTGCGGGCTGGTTTTTAATGCAGCCAAAAGATGCACACAAAAAAGAAGTGAAACACGAAGAGCCTGTGCATGCGCCGGTATTTCTGGCATTAGATACCTTTACTGTTAATCTCCAACCTGACCCGGACGAGAAATTTTTGCAATTAGAAATTTCACTCCAATTGGCTAGTCCTGAACAGGCTGAGTTGATAAAAACGCAGATGCCAGCGGTAAAAAACCGTTTGTTAATGCTGCTAACTAGCAAAATGGCCTCCGAGATATCAACAACCGAAGGAAAACAAAAGTTAAGTGATGAAATTGTTGCTGAAGTAAAAAAACCTTTTTCTAAAGAAGCAAAACCGCAAGAAGTGACTGGCGTGTTTTTTACTTCTTTCGTGATTCAGTAGTTGAAAAGTTAACTCGCCATGGCTGATAAATTTTTATCTCAAGACGAAGTAGATGCCTTACTAAAAGGAGTCGACGGAGATCATGATGATGCCGCGCCAGCCGGTGACTCAGGTGAGGTGCGTGAGTACAATCTGGCAACGCAGGAGCGTATTGTGCGTGGGCGTATGCCTACGCTGGAGATTATCAATGAGCGATTTGCCCGCCTAGTTCGGATTGAACTGTTTAACTTTTTACGTCGTACCGTTGAAGTTTCGGTTGGCCCAGTGCGCATTACTAAATACAGCGATTTTGTGCGTAATTTGGTGGTGCCGACCAATCTAAATTTAGTGCAAGTCAAACCGCTTCGAGGCACCGCATTGATGGTGTTTGATCCAACACTGGTATTTTTGGTGGTGGATAACATGTTTGGTGGCGATGGCCGCTTTCACACACGTGTTGAAGGCCGTGATTTTACCCAAACCGAGCAACGTATTATTCAGCGTATTCTCAATATTGTCTTTGAAACCTACGCAAAATCTTGGGAGCCAGTTTACCCAGTGCAGTTTGAATATGTACGCTCTGAAATGAACACCCAGTTTGCCAACATTGCCACGCCAAATGAAGTGGTGGTAGCGGTTACGTTTAATGTAGAGCTTGGTCCTGCCAGTGGCGAAATTCACTTCTGTTTCCCTTATTCGATGATCGAACCGATTCGCGACATGCTTAGTTCATCGCTGCAAGGTGAAGTGTTAGGTGCCGATAAACGCTGGGTCAAACTGATGACACAACAAGTGCAAGCGGCAGAAGTAGAAATTGTGGCCGACCTTGCTAAAACGAATATGCAGATTGGCGAAGTGCTCAATATGAAAGTGGGTGATGTGATTCCGCTGAATATTGATGAATCAATCGAAGCCCAAGTAGACGGCGTGCCTGTCATGCTTTGTAAATACGGCATGTTTAATGGCCAGTATGCGCTCCGTGTAGAAAAACTTTTAAGATCCAATTCAACCGAATATATTAAAGGAGAATCTTATGGCGACTGATGCTGTAGAGGATGTAGTGGCTGATGCAGAGGCAATGGACGATTGGGGTGCCGCAATGGCCGAACAAACGGCGGCAGAATCTTCTGTACTGCAAAATAATGGCAATGAGCAAACGCAGGTTTTTACCGAATTTACCGCTAAAAACAAATTGCAAGATACGCAAAACGATATCGACTTTATTTTGGATATTCCCGTGCAACTTACCGTTGAATTGGGCCGTACCAAGATTGCCATTAAAAATTTATTGCAATTAGCACAAGGTTCTGTGGTTGAGCTTGACGGCTTGGCGGGCGAGCCAATGGATGTGTTAGTGAATGGCTGCTTAATCGCACAAGGTGAAGTTGTGGTGGTGAATGATAAGTTTGGTATTCGCTTAACCGACATTATCACGCCGGCCGAGCGTATACGCAAAATTAATCGCTAATGAATTCAAACTGAACTATGACGAAAATTCCAATGAACAACTTGATTAAATCGCTAATGTTAAGTCTTATTCCTTCACTGTCTTTTGCAGCCGAAGTGGCACCAGTGTCACCCACAGGTGGCGTATTGAAAATGGTGATTGGCCTAGCGGTGGTATTGGGGGTTATGGCGCTGATTACCTGGGTTTTAAAACGCCTAGTACCAGGGGTAGGCAATAAGCAATCAGTCGTTCGTATTGTCGGAGGCGTAAGTGTCGGTTCGCGTGAACGGGTCATGGTGCTAGAAATCGCAGGTCGCTGGATTGTGGTTGGTGTGGCTTCTGGGCAGGTGAGTCGGCTTGCAAATTTGGAGGCAAATTCCAGCAAAATTGAGGAAGCAATACCGACAGGCAGAAGCATGTCGAATGCCGGCGCAGAAGGCTTTACCGACACCTTTGCAGTCTGGTTAAAAAAATCAACTGGCAAAATTTTAGAGAAAAAAGACATCAGAAATTAGATTTCATCTAACACCATCTAAACACAAGACAATACACATGACGAAACAGATGATTAAATCCATTATTACGCTTGGGGCGCTGCTTTTAGCAGGCCTCTTCTTGCTTCCAGCAAGCGCATTGGCAGCAGAGGGCATGCCCTTGGTGAATGCTGTACCTTCAGCAGGTGGTGGCCAAAACTATACTTTGAGCCTGCAAACACTCATTTTACTAACTTCGCTTACCTTCTTACCTGCAGCTTTGCTCATGATGACAGGGTTTACACGAATCATTATTGTGTTGTCACTGCTTCGCCAAGCTTTAGGTACGCAATCCGCACCGCCCAATCAGGTAATGGTTGGCTTGGCCTTATTTCTTACTTTTTTTGTGATGAGTCCAACCATCGACAAGATTTATGTGGATGCCTATCAACCGCTTTCCGAAAACAAAATCAGCATGCAAGAAGCCATGGATAAAGGCTCTGCGCCACTTAAGGCGTTTATGATGAAGCAAACGCGCGAAAGCGATTTGGCTTTGTTTGTGAAAATGGCGCAAGTGGAGAAAATTGAAACGCCAGAACAAGTGCCATTGCTTGTGTTAGTGCCAGCCTTTATGACCAGCGAATTGAAAACGGCGTTTCAGATTGGCTTTGCAATTTTTATTCCCTTTTTGATAATCGACATGGTGGTTGCAAGCGTATTAATGGCGATGGGGATGATGATGGTGTCACCTTCTATTGTGTCTTTGCCATTTAAATTGATGTTGTTTGTACTGGTCGATGGTTGGCAGTTACTGCTCGGTTCGCTCGTGCAAAGCTTCTATTGATGACCCCATTTTGTTAGGCAAGAAAAAGTTGAATAGTAATTTTTAAGGAAATAAAAATGACCCCAGAAAGCGTGATGACCCTCGGTAGAGATGCAATGGAGATTACCTTAATGGTGGCAGCACCGATTTTGTTGGTGGTGCTTACGATTGGTCTGCTGGTCAGTATTTTTCAGGCGGCAACACAAATTAATGAGGCCACTTTATCGTTTATCCCAAAATTAGTTGGGGTTTTTGCAACCTTGATGTTTGCTGGTCAATGGATGCTGACAACCATGGTGGATTATATGCATTTGGTCTTTACCAGCATCCCCAGCATGGCAAACTAACTGCGGTTAAATTATTTCAAGGTTAGATAAAGTTCAAGAACAAAGGTGAAAAATGGTTTCTGTCAGCAGCGATCTTCTGCAAACTTGGATTATTAGCCTGCTTTGGCCGCTCACTAGAATTCTAGGCGTCATAGCGGCGGCGCCTATCTTTAATCATTCGTCTATTCCAAATCAAGTTAAGCTCGGTTTGGGCATTACGCTTACCTTGATAATTGTGCCAACATTGCCAGCAATGCCAAATTTTGAGATTTTTTCATTTCAAGGTTTGCTAATTCTGGTGCAGCAACTGGTAATTGGCCTTGCTATTGGCTTTAGCATGCGTCTGGTTTTTTCGGCGGTTGAGTTAGCTGGTCAGTTAATCGGCATGTCCATGGGCTTAGGGTTTGCCAGCTTTTATGATCCCCAAACACAAGGTCAAAGCACTGCCGTGAATCAATTTTTAGTATTACTCTCTATGCTGATTTTTTTAAGTTTAGATGGTCATTTACTCATTGTAACCGCCGTTGCAAATAGCTTTACCTCCATGCCCATTTCGGTTGGTGGCAGTAGTATCAACCCCATGAAAATTGCCCTCTGGGGTGAAACAATATTCAGCGCGGGTTTATTATTAGCCTTGCCCGCAGTAACAGCCTTGTTAATTACCAATATGGCGCTTGGCATACTCACCAAAACAGCACCGCAGCTCAATTTATTTGGTATTGGCTTTCCAATAACCTTAAGCATTGGCTTTGTGGTGCTGGCATTATCTTTGCCTGGTATGCTAAAGCCGATTCAAAACTTTATCGAGCAAGGGGTAAATAATATGTCGCAAGTGGCGGTGCCGACGGTGGCTACAACTCTTCCTGCAAAGTAAGTCAGGCCAACTAAAAATATGATAAATTAACTGAATATTTAACATAAATCACTAAAAGCAAGGCGAGATAGAATTTTCATGGAACAAGCGGTACAACAATTTGATGAAGAACAATATTTTGTTCAAAATCCTAAGGCGATTATTCAGATTCTTACGGATTTATCTAAGCACCATGAGATGCTCAAAGTATCATTTAACCATGATGTATGCCTCACCAATGTTATTTCGGTGGACGCAAAAAATCATGTGGTGTATTTAGACATTGGCTTGGATGATGCCTTCAACAGCCGCCTGCTAGCGAGCCATCATGTGGTTTTCTCTAAAGATGACGGCATCCGCATTAAATGGACCAGTACCAATATTTCACTAGCCAATTTAAAAGACGGTAAAGCAATTAAGATTGCCTTACCGCAAAAACTAATGCGCTTGCAACGCCGAGAATTTTTTCGCCTTGCTACGCCTATCGTTAACCCAGTGCAATGCCAAATACCCATTACCGATTTAACAGACCCG
>NZ_JABFRA010000079.1 GCF_013141425.1 Methylotenera sp.
TTAATAATCATCTTGATGAGTTAAAAGTCAGTGAGAGTTTGCAATTGCGTGATGTATTGGATAAAACAGTCATTCGCAATCCTTTGCAGGCTACTTTGCAATCGCGCGAGTCTGTCGTTACCGCAAAAAAAACCATCGCTAACGCAATGCTGCCTTTGGCTCCGGCTATTAGTGTTGGCCATCAGAATGATGTGTTGGGCAGTGGCCGTGGCGAGCGTGAATGGCAGGCGGATTTGGAAGTGCCGGTTTGGTTGCCGAATCAACGAAAAAATCGTCTAAAAGTGGCCGATGCAACGCAGTCTAGCTTGAGTGCAAATCGTGAGAGTTTGAAGTTACATGTGGCGGGTTTGCTGCGCGAGGCGGTTTGGGACATTGCTTTGAATAACAATAATGTTGAATTAACTAAAAATAAACTAGAAGTTGCAATGAAATTGCAAAAAGACGTGGAAAGACGTTATCAAGCTGGCGAAACCGCTAAAACTGATGCCATGCTTGCGCAACAGGAAACACTACGTGCTGAAAAGGAGCATTTGCGTGCAGAGGCGGAATTGATGCATGCGCGGCATCGCTATTATTTACTGACGGGTTTGCGCGAAATTCCAGCGAAAATCGAAGAGCCGCAATCGGTTTTAGAGGATTATAGCCAGTCTTCAATTTGGACGGAAGCCCAATCTAAGGTGGGTTTAGCAGAAACTGAGCGCTCCCTAGCGCAAGTAGAGAGTAAAGAAAATCTACAAGTTTTATTCAATGTACGCAGTACCAAAGGTGCATTTGACAATGTGTCGAATGAAAGCATAGGCGTGAAAGTACGTATTCCGTTTGGGGGTGATTCTCGCGCTACACCCATCAAAGCTGCCGCGGAACTTGGGGTGGGTAATGCTCTCACTGAGCGCGAAACACTTAGAAATACGCTTGAAACGATGATGCATGAAGCGGAGCATAATTTAAGTGTAAGTCGTGCCGAATTGATCATTGCCACAAAGCAGTATGAAATTGCGAAAGAAAGCGTACGCCTGGCTGAGAAATCGTTTCAACTCGGCGAATCTGATTTAGTCAGTTTAATGCGTGTGCAAGCACTTACATACGAGGCAGAGCGCGCCTATACAACCAGAAAAATTCAAGTACAGTGGGATATTGCCCGCTACAACCAAGCAGTAGGAGTTCTCCCATGAATGATGTATCAATTAAAGCTACTTTTTCTGTAGCGAGCCTTTTCACGATTATCGCGACTTTCTATGCTACAGCTCAGGCGGCAGAGGTTGCCTTGGCCGATGTTGTGATGACAAAAACCCAGCAACAGAGCTTGGGTGTGACCGTGTCGCCAGTCGGCAAAAACACTATGCTCAATAGCCGCCGTTTTCCAGCGGAGATTGTGGTGCCAGTGAGTCAGGTGCGGGTTGTGAGCGCACCACAGTCTGGTTTGCTCGATCAGCTTTATGTTGCGGCTGGGCAAGATGTGAAAAAAGGTCAAGTCATCGCCCATGTGTCGAGCCCAGAGATTTTGGGTTTGCAGAAAGACTATTTACTTGCCTTAACGCAAAAGAAACTTGCAACAAAAAGCCTAGCGCGGGATGCCGAATTATTTAAGGATGGCATTATTCCGCAACGTAGATATCTTGAAACTGAAAGTACCCACGCGGAGGCTAGTGCATCGTTTGAGCAAAGCAAGCAAGCTTTACGTTTGGCAGGTATGGGCGAGGCGGCAATCAATAAAATTAGCCCAAGCGCAGGTATGAATAGTGGCATTAGCCTTACCGCTCCGATAGAGGGTCAGGTATTAGAGCAACTGGTCACCACAGGCCAACGTGTGGATATGGCCACACCGCTTTACCGCATTGCAAAACTTAACCCACTTTGGCTAGAAATTCATGCGCCACTGGAAGGTCTGCCTTTCGTCAAAATAGGCATGCCAGTACAAATACCAAAATTACAAGCCAGCGGTAAACTGATTGCGGTTATACGCAATGTAAATAAAGCCGACCAAACCTTACATTTACGTGCAGAAATCACCCAAGGTACTGATAAGTTATCACCTGGCCAAATGGTGGAAGCTGAAATCAGTCTAGGGGCTCAAGCACAGCACTTTAGCGTGCCAAAATCAGCACTTGCACGACAAGGTACCGAGGCTTTGGTCTTTGTACAAACTAAAACGGGTTTCCGTCCAGTGACAGTAAAAGTGATTTCTGAACAGGGCGATGAAGCCGTAGTGGATGCGGCCTTTAAAGGCGATGAAAAAATCGCCGTCTCTGGAATCTCCGCTATTAAGGGTACATGGTTAGGTTTAGGTGGCGAATAATGTTAGCTAAACTTATCCAATTTGCGCTTACGCAGCGCTTGCTGATGCTGATTGTTACGCTTGGCTTGGCCGTTGCGGGTGCATTAGCCTATAAATCATTGCCGATTGATGCGTTTCCAGATGTGTCTTCAACGCAAGTCAAAATTATCATCAAAGCACCTGGCATGACGCCAGAAGAAGTAGAAGCCCGTATTACTGCGCCTATTGAAGTGGAAATGCTCGGTATTCCGCATCAAGCTGGTTTACGCTCGGTTGCAAAATATGCCGTGACCGATATCACTGTGGACTTTGAAGATGGCACCGATATTTATTGGGCACGCCAGCAAGTAGCTGAACGCTTAAATGCGGTTTGGGGCAATTTGCCTACCGATATTTCTGGCGGTATGGCACCACTCACCACGCCTTTGGGCGAGATGTTTATGTTCACGGTGGAGAGCGATACACTCAGTCTGCAAGAAAAACGAAGCTTACTGGATTGGGTTATTCGCCCACAATTACGTACCGTGCCAGGTGTGGCGGATGTGAACGCGCTAGGCGGCTATGTACGCAGCTTTGAGATTGTGCCAGACAATGCGCGTATGTACGCCCGAGGTGTGGCGATTGATATGCTGCAACAAGTGCTAGAAAACAATAACCGTAACGGTGGCGCTGGTAGGCTAAACGATGGAGAAGGCTCACTATTGGTGCGTGCTGAAGGTGGATTTAAAACCATTGAGGATGTACAAAACACGATAGTACGCACCGAGCAAGGGATGTCGGTAAAAATTTCCGATGTGGCCGATGTACGCGTTGGCTCGATTACCCGCTATGGCGCCGTAACTAGTAACGGTAAGGGCGAGGCGGTTGAAGGCTTGGTATTAGGTTTGCGTGGTGCCAATGCCCAGCAAGTGGTGGAGGGCGTTAAAGCTAAGTTAGCAGAGATTGCACCTAGCCTGCCTAAAGGTGTAACGACTAACGTCTTTTATAATCGAGGTAGTTTGGTAGAGCGAGCCGTTCATACAGTAACTAAAGCGCTAGAAGAGGCTGTAGTATTGGTGTTGATTTTACTGGTGTTGTTTTTAGGGAATTTTAGAGCAGCACTGACCATAGCCTTTATTTTGCCACTGTCTGCCTTATTCACTTTTTTACTGATGCGTTATTTTGGCCTCTCTGCCAATTTAATGAGCTTGGGTGGTTTGACTATTGCCATTGGTATGCTGGTCGATGCTGCCGTGGTGGTGGTGGAGAATATTGTGTCGCATCTCGCTCACCACAGTGAAGACGCGCAAAAAAAATCGGGTGTTTTGCCTAGATTGCATATTATTTACCGTGCTGTGCGCGAGGTAAGCGTACCAGTGACGGCAGGCATTTTAATTATCATTACCGTATTTTTGCCACTACTTACCTTGCAGGGCCTGGAGGGCAAACTGTTTGCTCCGGTTGCCTTGACCATTATGTTTGCATTGGCGGGTTCACTGTTTTTGTCGTTAACGGTTATTCCGGTATTGGCCTCCTTCTTACTCAAAGAAGTCAGCCACGAAGAACCTTGGCTGGTAAGAAAGGCACTTGGCATTTATGAGCCCGTGCTCAAGTGGTCGTTAAATCATGCAAAAATTATCGTCATCGGCGCATTCGTCATGTTGGCCATTACTGGCTTGGTGTATACGCAAATTGGCAAAACCTTTATGCCAACCATGGACGAAGGCGACATTATTATTGGGGTAGAAAAACTGCCCTCCATCAATTTGCAACAAAGCTTAACCACAGACATGAGCGTGCAACGTGCCATTTTAAGTCAGGTGCCTGAGGTAAAAGGCGTTTATTCGCGCGTGGGTTCTGATGAGCTGGGTTTAGACCCCATGGGTTTAAATCAAACCGATAATTTTCTGATTTTGAAGCCATCAACGGAATGGCGCATGGAAACCAAAGAAGAATTGATTGATGAGTTACGTAAAGTCATGACAGAAATGCCAGGTTTGGCCTATAGCTTTACACAGCCAATCGATATGCGCGTAAACGAGATGATTTTGGGAGTACGTGGTGACTTGGCGATTAAAATATATGGCCCAGATTTAACGGCCCTAGATGCAAAAGCACAGCAAATCGTGCATATTTTAGAATCCGTGAAAGGTAGCCAAGACGTTTATACCCCGCAAAATAGCGGTGTGCAGTACCTGCAAATCAAAATTGACCGTGTCGCGGCTGGGCGTTTAGGTTTAAGCATTACTGAGATAGAATCAATATTACACGCCCAACTTGAAGGCAAATTGATGGGCGTGGTGCAAGAAGGCCAACGACGTACCCCAGTGCTGATTAGAGGCAGTGCAGACTTGCGTACTTCACCCTCGGACTTTGGTAATTTAATGCTTACGCTGGCGAATGGCACAAATGTACCACTCTCAGCCGTGGCTAAAATTGAGCGTGCCGAAGGTCCGGTTAAAGTGGATCGAGAACGAGGTATTCGAATGGTGGTGGTAACCGCCAATATTCGCGATCGCGATTTAGTCAGCTTCGTCGATGAAGTCAAACAGCGTATAAATACAGAAGTTAAATTAGGTGAAGGTTACTCGATTAAATTAGGCGGTCAGTTTGAAAACCAGCAACGCGCGGCGGCACGTTTGGCCATTGTTGTACCTGTGGCGATTGGCTTAATTTTCTTACTGCTCTTCGCTACCTTTGGCTCTATCAAACAAGCTTTGCTGATTTTGTCTAACATTCCATTTGCCATGATTGGCGGTGTGTTTGGTTTGTGGATTTCTGGCGAATACCTTTCGGTACCCGCCTCGGTAGGTTTTATTGCGCTATTGGGGATTGCCGTGCTAAATGGCGTGGTGATGGTTAGCTACTTTAATCTGCTGGAAGCGCAAGGCATGAGTAAATTAGACATCGTGGTCGAAGGCGCAAAACGCCGTTTAAGACCCGTGTTGATGACAGCGAGTATTGCAGCATTCGGCCTAATCCCACTGTTATTTGCAACTGGCCCAGGCTCGGAAATTCAACGGCCCTTAGCGATTGTTGTAATTGGTGGTTTGGTATCCTCAACCGCACTTACTTTAGTGTTGTTGCCCATCTTTTATCGTCGATTTTTTAAGTAGGAGCAAGCGCATGTCAGAAAATTTAGCGCCGCAAGGCCTGTTGATTTTAATTGTACCGCCAGATATTGAAGAGATGTTGGTAGACGTGCTGCTCGAACAAACTGAAATTACCGGATTTACCAGTAATAAAGTACATGGTCACGGCACAGTGCACGGCGAGGGCGCTAAACTGAGCATTATCGAACAAGTGACGGGTAGGCAGGAGCGAGTGCAGTTCATGATGCATGCAAGCGCGGGGAATCTGAAAAATTTAGTGGGGAGTTTAAAAAGTCGGTTTAGAAGTACCGATATCCACTACATTTTGTTGCCGATTTTAGAGTGTTAATGCAAATTCTAGCTACGTGTTTAAACTATTTTGCAGCGAATAAATAGCATGAAATGCTATTTTAATAATGCGCCTTGCTTGTTTTTTTCTAAGGCGAGTGCGGCCAATATTTTTTCATGATTGGCATTTTGAATCAATTCATGTGCGTGTTTCACGGCCACTTCGGCACTTTCAAAATCACCTTCTGCCAAGGCATGCATGCCTTCAAGAAGTGCATCATTGCTAGCTTGTAGACGCTCAGCTTCTTTTTTGCTTAACCGAATTGCAGGTAAACGCCGTAAATAATGCACAAACCTTAAAATATAATGCAGCACTAAAAAACTCAGCACAATGAGTATCAATAGAAAATTGAAAGAAAATTGCCACCTAAAGGGCGGGCGCACAATCAGTACGTAGCCCTGATTATTACTCGCCAGCCACACGACGCTGATGAGCAGTAAAATCATCAATAGCCACCAAAAAAACTTACCTTTAAGCATAATCACATTATCCAACTAGCTTGCACTAGCCTAATCACTTTGTTCTAGGCTTAATTTGTAACGATTAACGGCCGAAATACTTTCGCTCAGCTGCGGCAATTCAATATCAATATTATTTCCAGAAAGTTTTTTCAAGAGTCTAAATGCCTGAATAGCATTGGGATGTTTTGCATCGTAATACTGATTAATCCAACTGGTAATGGTGGCGAGATCGGTCTTATAGCTGGCTTCATCGTGCTGTAATAAAGCCACTCTGGCGGTGAGTAAACGTAGTTTCAGATTTTCACGGAGATAAAAAGCATGGTCAGCCGAAAGTAAGGGTGGTTCAGGCTTGTCGATACGCTCTACGGTGACTAGATTTTTAATGTCCTCCCAAATGGGATAGGCGATTTTTTCTAGGCGGTTTAGCTTGCCTGCATTGTTGGTATTCTGCTGTTCAGCTTTCGCATTCAGCGTAGGCTGGCGTTCACTGATTAAAGGTAACGTTGCGCACAGATTCGCTAAATCTTCCAATTGTTGACTCATATTAACGATGTCAACTTGTGGCAATTTTCGTAAGTTCTCAATTTCTACAGCAATTGTTTCGCGCAATTGATTGGCACGCGGTAAATTAAGCGGTTCTAAGCGTTTATCTGCGGCCTGAAGTGCTAATAAGGCAGATTTCACATTGCCGATTAATTGTAATTGCTGGTTGGCAATGGTTAAAAGCTGTTCAACTTCAGCCACCGCAGTCGCCTCACGATTTTCTGCCAACTGGTCGTAGAGGGTTTGCAACACGTCTTGCTGGTCGCGCGACTCTCCCAATTTTTGCTCTAAAATTATTGTGCGAGCATTGGCTTGCACGCTTCTCTCCTCGGCTTGTTTTGCGAGCGCTAGACTTTGTTGGTTGATAGCTTGTTGATTTTCCAGTTTTTGGCTGAGTGATTTTTCAATTTCGTTAAAGCGCTGGCGCGTACTCACCCATTGCCAGGCGAGTGTGAGGAGAGCAATAACAACCAGTATCAATGCGGTGTTTGAGAAGAGTGAAGACTTACGTCTGTCGGTCACTTCAATCACTTTTTCTTCAGCCATGTTGCACTACCACTTGTGATAAGCATTTGATCATCGCAGCGTCCCCTGGCGCCTCTGTTACCAAAACATTTAAGCCAAATTGTAAAGGCAATTCAGCAATTCTAGGGTGATTTACACACAGTGTTATGTGCCGAAGCCATTCTGATTCTATTGCCAGAGAGAGTAAGTTACGCATCGCTTCACTGCTGCTTACAATCACGGCATCAAGCTGACCTTGCTGCCAAAGTGAGCTTAGTGCTTGCACATCTGTTTGCGGATTGATGCGGCGATAGCATTCTGCAAAAATCACATGGGCACCGCGTAATTTCAAGGTATCGGCTAATACATCACGACCACCTATCCCACGGAAAATGAATACCGTTTTATTCGCCACATCCTGCATTTCGGCTAGAGCTAGCAGAGATTCACTATCGAAACGTGAATGGGGTGTGAGCACGTCGTGTATGCCGTAAAGCGCAAGTTCTTTAGCGGTTTGGTGACCAATGGCCGCAAATTTAAGGTTAGCAGGCACATTGCCGAATTTCTTGATGATTCTAGGCAGTGAATTTACCACTGCGTTAGTGCTGATAAAGAGCGCCCAATCTGCCTGTTCAAGCAGGGTAATGCTTTGTTCAAATGCACTATAATCTTGTAAAGGTGATATGGCTAACAATGGAAAGAGCGTTGGTTTTCCACCGTGAAGCAATATGGCATCGCAAATACTCTCTGCTTGGTCAATTGGTCGCGTGACTGCAATATGTAGATCTTTTAGTAAATCATCTGCCATGAAAGTTTTCTATGTGTGCCAGTGCGCTTCAGCCGTACAAGTGTTATTTGTGTCCATCTAATGCAGCGAGTATTTCGTTTGCACCTTTTGCTAAGAGTTGATTGGCCAATGTCTTACCTAAAGTATCGGCTTGGTTTCGGTGGCCAGTCGCTGTTTCTATCAGCATTTGCTTGCCATCTACACTCGCTACAAAGCCAGTGATGTGAATATTTTCGCCCTGGCAGGTGGCATAAGCACCTAGTGGCACCGTGCAGCTACCAGCAAGCGCGCGGCTCATGGCGCGTTCTGCTTCAACACATACTTGGGTATCGGCATGATTCAACGGTGAAAGAATAGCAACTAAATCTGGGCGGTTAGCATTAATCTCAATCCCTAATGCACCTTGGCCTACGGCTGGAATACTCAGTTCTGGGGAAATTACATTACGAATGCGCACACTTAAGCCAAGCCGAATCAGGCCAGCTGCGGCGAGAATGATGGCCGCATATTGGCCTTCATCCAGTTTACGAAGTCTTGTTTGTAAATTACCGCGTAAGGATTCAATTTTTAAATGTGGTAAACGTGCTTGAAGCTGGCTTTGACGTCGCAAGCTGGAAGTGCCGACAATGCTGCCCGCGGGCAAGTCTTCAAGCGAGTCAAAATCATTTGAAACAAAAGCATCACGCGGATCTTCGCGCTCACCAGTGGCCGTTAATATAAAGCCCTCGGGCAAGTTCATGGGCACATCTTTCATGCTATGTACCGCCAAATCTGCACGACCATCTTCTAAAGCTGTCTCTAATTCTTTTACAAACAAGCCCTTTCCGCCCACCTTGGCCAGTGGGGTATCCAAAATTTGGTCTCCTGTTGTCGTCATGCCTAAAATTTCGACGGTAGTTTGCGGATAAAGCGCTTGCAAACGGCTTTGAATATGTAGCGCTTGCCACATCGCAAGCGGGCTTTCACGTGAGGCGATTACCAGTCTGTCAGGGGCTTTGAAATTGTAAGAAGCGCTTGGTTTGCTAGATGTATTCATGGGATTGAGGTGAAATTTTAATTAAGTAGACGTATTTTATCACAAGCTTTCAAGGGGCTTTAAGTTGTGCGGATTAAGTGTTGTTGACGTCGGCTGACAGCCACGGTTGCATCGGTGTTTTTTAATATGGCCACCCAGTGCTTTTCGCTACTTTTATTACCTTCTTCATCAAATTCTTGGTAACGCTTTTCATAACCGAGAATATAGGCCTTAGCGACCAAGCAATTCCGGTGCAGGCGAATAAAGATGTTGCCGAATTCTTGCTCCAAATTATTGAGCGATTCTTCTAATAAATACTCTTTTTCGGCCGTGTGTACCGTGATGTATTTAAGCTCAGCACGTAAAAAAATCACCTCGGCTATTGGCACTAATAAAATCCGCCCGCGTTCGGTAATGCTAAAGTGTGTTTTTTTTGGGCTTAATGGTGCCAATGCGTCAAGTTGACTAGGCAATAAGGCACGTGCTTTTTGCAGCGCGGTTTGCAAGCGCTCGAGGCGTATTGGCTTTAATAAATAATCAACTGCATTCATATCAAACGCCTGTATGGCATAAGTATCATAAGCCGTAGTAAAAATCACCGCAGGTGACTTGCTTAGTTTTTGTAAGTGCTGCGCCGCTTCAATGCCATCGATACCAGGCATGCGGATGTCCAGTAACACAATGTCTGGCTGATGATCGTTGGCTAAACTCAGGGCTTCTTGTCCATTTTTAGCCTCAGCTACGATATTTACCTGGCTGATTTCGCCTAAAAGTTCGCGTAGTCGATTGCGTGCTGGTGCCTCGTCATCGGCGATTAAGACTTTCAGGGGATTGAGTGTTGGAACAGTCATTTCGTCGTATGTGGTAAGGTAATGTATACTTGGTATTCACCATTTGATAATGTACTTTTTAGCGTAGCTTCTAAGTCAAAATGTAAAGTTAAACGTTCTTTAATATTTTTGAGTGCCATTTGATTGCCAATATGACGCGTATTTTTTAAGCTATAAGGATTACTTAATATTAAATGTATTTCATCGCGTTTGGTATAAATTTGAATAGTAATTTTGCCGCCAGCCGCCAGTGGTTCAATGCCATGGTATACCGCATTTTCTATCAGCGGTTGCAATAGTAATGGCGGTATAAGAGCATCGGGTGGCATGTAGTCAATTTGCCATTCAACGATGAGTCGCTCCTCTAAACGCAATTTTTCAAGCGCCAAATACTGCCTACAGAGTGCAATTTCCTGTGTAAGCGGCACTAAGTCACGATTATCGGCCATCAGCACACGAAATAAGTCTGCCATGTCCTCTAAGGCCGTTTCGGCTTGTTTTGGTTGGCTACGTATCATTGACAACACAGCATTAATGCAGTTGAATAAAAAATGCGGACGTATCCGCGCTTGCAAGGCTTGCAAGCGCGCCTCATCAATTGCCGGTGAATAAGCGCGTTGTTGCAAGTCAAAATAAAACAGGGTGATTGCACTCACAATAAAAACATAAAAAAGTGCACGCGTGCTGCTGGGCAAATTGTTAAATATCATTAACTGAGAAAACAATTCATAAACGCCACTGCAAGCCAATAATATGATCAGCAGCATCGCAAAAATGCCGCGCTTGTAGTTAAGTTTAATTAACAAAGGATAGCTCACATATAATAACAGCAGACTTAATAGCAGCATGGGTTGCGCTACAGCGGAGATGGAGGTGAAAAGCGCCGAAAATTCCAATAAGCTGCTAGTAAGTAGCACCGCCGCAAATGCTAATGCCACGTTGACAATGACTAATATGCGCAAGTTAACGCCTAAATTACGCATATTCGGCAATCGGTTAGATTTTCTCATGGCCAGTTTTTGTGTTGCGCTGCATCGTTGTCATATTGTTTTGCATTATACTTATGTTATATAAGTATATTATTATTAAACAAGATTTTGCTTTTTAGCCAATAAATAGTAAAAAAGACAAATTCCACAAAATTATAAGCAAAACGATTAAACGAGAAATAGACTGTGACACAAAAAGAAAGCGCCCTAAATAAAAAAAATACCAGCTGGTCAGGTCGATTCAATGAACCTGTCGCCGAGTTGGTGAAAAAATATACCGCTTCAGTGAGCTTTGATCAGCGCCTCGCCGTTTACGATATTCAAGGCTCGATTGCACATGCGCAAATGTTGGGCGCGCAAAAAATCATCAGTTTGGAAGATGTCCAATCCATAGAAACTGGTTTGTCAGAAATTCTTAAGGAAATCGAGGCGGGTCAATTTGAGTGGCTACTCGATTTAGAAGACGTTCACTTAAACATTGAAAAGCGCCTGACCGATAAAATCGGCGATGCGGGTAAGCGCTTGCATACCGGCAGAAGCCGTAACGACCAGGTTGCGACCGATGTGAGGTTGTGGTTGCGTGCAACGACCGATGATGTGATTCTGGGTTTAAAAAAGCTACAACTTAGCTTGCTGGATTTAGCTGACGCAAATTTTGATACGGTGATGCCAGGTTTCACCCACCTACAAGTGGCACAGCCCGTTACCTTTGGCCATCATTTAATGGCTTATGTAGAAATGCTAAAGCGAGACACAGAACGATTTGTTGACACTAGAAAGCGTATTAATCGCTTGCCTTTAGGTGCCGCGGCCTTGGCGGGTACAAGCTACCCTATTGACCGCGAATTGGTTGCAAAAAAATTAGCGTTTGATGGCGTGTGTGAAAATTCATTGGATGCAGTTTCTGACCGTGATTTTGCCATTGAATTTACCTTTGCCTCTTCTTTGGTGATGACGCATCTATCAAGATTATCGGAAGAGCTTATTTTATGGAGCTCTCCAAGATTTGCCTTTGTCGATATTGCTGACCGTTTTTGCACGGGTTCATCGATTATGCCGCAAAAGAAAAACCCCGATGTGCCAGAGCTGGTGCGAGGTAAAACGGGCCGTGTTTACGGGCATTTAACCGCATTGCTTACTTTAATGAAAGGCCAGCCGCTCGCTTATAACAAGGATAATCAAGAAGATAAAGAGCCGCTATTTGATACGGCAGACACTCTGCTTGTTACCTTAGAAATTTATGCGGACATGATGCGTGGCATTACGGTGAGTAATGAAAACATGCGCCAAGCAGCCAGTGAAGGTTTTGCAACAGCAACCGATTTGGCTGATTATTTAGTGAAAAAGGGCATGCCATTTAGAGATGCGCATGAGGTGGTGGCTTTGGCAGTGCGTTATGCCGTAGATAAAAAAGTAGATTTAAGTAATTTGCCATTGGTGACGTTACAAGAGTTTGCAGCAGAAATTAGCGACGATGTGTACGCAGTATTAACCTTAGAAGGCTCGCTCAATAGCCGTAATCATATTGGCGGCACTGCGCCAGCACAGGTGAAAGCAGCAATAGCGCGTGCTAGAGCATTAATTAACTAAAATAGTGATGAACCCATTTGATTTTTAGCGATAAAAAATATAAAAAACTGAACCTAGTATTGGCTTTTGCCATTGCTATGCACAGTAATTTATTACTCGCTGAAGATATATTGCAAGAAGCATCGCCCATTTCCAATAGCGCATTACAGGCACCAGAAACTGCATCAGATCAAGAATCCAACAATATTACCTGGCCATTGTTGTCTGGTGAGAGTGTGCAAAGCCTAGCAAAACTGTTTTACCCAAAAAACAAAAGAATGCAGCGCTTGTTTATACGTAAAACTTTGCAGCTTAGCCAAGAGATTCGGCCAAATCTTAACGCTTATACCACGACCAATCAGGCCAGCCTGATTATCATCCCTCATATTAAAACACTGGCGAAGCATAGCGGTAAAATCAAGTCCGCGCGCCCTAAAAAGGCAAGCGTCAGTAAGCAGCCAAAATTGCACATGAGTTATGGCCTGAAGGATGCTGAAAAATACGCACTTAGCCCGCAAATGCAGGCCGATTATGAAGCGTTAGTGAAGAAAAACGAGCAACTCAAGCAAGATTTAGACAAGCTCAATGCGAAATTAGCTCATTTGCAGCAGGTGATGGTTGCGCTAAATGATGAAATAAAGCGTACTCCAATTGCACCCGTAACAACCTCAACCCCCATCGCTGAGGTGCCTGTGCCAACACAAGCACCTGCAGCAGTTGAACCGCCAAAACCAGCAGAATCTTTAGAACAAACGCAAAGCTCGGCGATTCAAACCCCAGCGATTAAAGAGGCGGATGTTAAAGAAATAAATGCACAGGCGTCTAATCCACAGGCCGCTAATGTTTTAGAGTCAGTTAAATCCGCTGCGCCAGAAGCCAAGCCTGCCGAGACTAATATCACAGTTGAGCCATCGGCTTCTTTCAAGCCACCTGTTGCACAAAGTCCAGCACCTAAACCAGCCGTTGTGCAGCTTGCAGTAGAAGACACAGCACAAGAATCAATTATTGCTAAGTATCTATTGGAAATCATTACCTTACTCATTGTGTTGGCTATTGCGCTCGTTATATTTTTGTACAGACGTAAGCAGGCTAAAACTTTCCGCTACTTTAGCTCAGACAGCTTGCAGCCAATGGATAAGAGTGAATTTGTTAGCACTTTTGAACCCGAAGAGGATAAAAAATCTTCAGTAGATGTAGTAGAGTTGACACAAACGCCGAGTGAGTTTTCTGCCAGTGCTATGGAAGGTGATTTAAACACCCTCATGGCAATGAAAAATAAAGAAGAAGGCGACATGGTGTTGGAGCAAGCCAAAATCTACGTCAACATTAATCGCGAGAGAGAAGCGATTATGTTGTTGAAATCGCAAATTCAAGCTGCACCGAAGGCTTCATTGCCCCATTGGTTAGCATTGTTAAACGTCTACCGCAAAACCAATCAAAAAGCCGAGTTTATGGATTATGCAAGGCAACTGCATCAAACCTTTAATGTGATGTTGCCAACATGGGATAGCGGGCCCTTGCCTATGGTAGTAGCCACAAGCCTAGAAGAATTTCCGCATATTATTGAGCAAGTGATTAAACTGTGGGCAGATTGTGACGCTGGTGAAGATCAACTCAAAGCAGCTAAATCTTATCTCAATACGCTATTAACGGATAACCGCGATAGCGAACGTGCAGGCTTCGGCTTAGACGTAATACAAGAGATTATGCTATTGCGAGATTTGCTGGATGTGCGTGAGAGGCTGGCGCGTGAAGAGTAAGTACTTTTGTTTTTAAAATTAAAAAATTATTTCATTATCACTGAAATTCTTCGACAAATAGGTCAAGCAATCTATTTACAACAGGTGCAATAGTCAATATCGCGATGAATACGATAGGCCATGCTGTAAAAAATGCAGTAAACCATTTCACCATAAAGCCAGTATGTCCTTCGAAATGCAAATAAATAATGATGCCAGACACTGTCAATGCGGCGCTTGCTGACATGATTAACGCAAATAAGAACATATGATAACGATAAGTAATTTTAATCGCCATATTTTTTAGCTCTAATCGTAATCAACGAGCCAATACAAGTTCAATCAGCTTACTGGGGTTATCCACAAAAGCAAAATGTCCAGTATTCGCAACAGTGTTGATTTTTACATCACCTAATTCTTTCGCAGTACGCTTACGTTCATCTAAAGTTGACCAATCATGTTGACCATATATGAGTTTAACTGGCGCTTTTACTGTGCTATATAAAGTGCGAGCCTTACTCCATGAATGCCACGCTGCAAAGGTGCTACGTTCAACATAACGGTAACCTTTGCGAAACCCCGTGTTGTTAAATTCGGTAAGTAATTGATTCGGCATCCATTGTCTTATTTGCAATCCGCCACGCAGAATAATGCCAAGCAATAATTTATTTTCAAGCTTAGCGAATACTGCCCCAAGAACAGGGATAGCGAAATGGCCAAGAATAAAGTTTGCAATGAAATTTCCACGACGCACGCCATCAGCATAACGTGTATCGTAGTCGTAAGTATTCGATGCAACTACTGCTTTGATGCGTTCTGGTAATGAGCTGGCAACGGTTAAGGCTAATACCGCCCCAATTGATTCGCCTACCAGAGTCACATTATGCAGATTGTATTTTTCAATAAAGGCAACGATAGCACCGCGGAAGTAAGGCTCATCATAATTGGCATTGGTATCAATTGATGAGTAACCATGACCAGGTAAATCTATTGCATAGACGGTGTAATGCTGCGCTAGCCTGGGAATGGCCTCTTCAAAATAATCTAATTGCGTGCGTATGGTATGTATTAAAATTAATGGCTGACCAACCCCCGCTTTTAAAAAGCGTAGCGTTCTGCCATCGCCTATTTGAAACTTGACCAATACCGCTTAAGACACGCATTTTTATATGCTCCTTCTATGATATTTGTTGGTGTGGTTCGGCTAGAATCTTACCAAGGCAAAGTCTCACCTTCGTGAAAGAAGCCACCACTCGGCCCGTCAGCATCTAAGGTCGCCAAGCGTGCACTTGTTTTGCTACTATCTGCAACTTCCATTGGCGCATTTGCGCCACCAAGCTCAGTTTTCACCCAACCAGGATGGGCTGAATTTACTTTAATATTGGTATCGCGTAGCTCATGCGCTAAATGTATGGTGTAGGAATTAAGCGCAGTTTTAGAGGCGTTGTACGCAAAAGCCTTTGCAGGATTGATGGGTGAATTGGGCATGCTATGCAAAGTTAGCGAACCTAATATGCTTGAGAGATTGACGATTCGACCTGCGCTAGATTTTTTAATCAATGGCAATAGCTTCTGGGTGAGTGCAATGACTGCAAAAAGGTTAGTTTGAAATGTTTTATGTAAGACATCTTCACTGATTAGGCTGCTATTATTGAATCCCATTAGCTGTTCCAAGCTGATGCCAGCATTGTTGACTAAGATATCCAACTTTCCATGATTTTTAGCTATATAGTCAAAAGCGCTATTAGCAGATTCCGCCTGATTTGCGTCGTACTGAATGACTTCTGCTTTATATCCAAGCGATTGAAGTTCATTTACTGCGACTTGGCCTTTTTCTATATCACGCGTTCCAAGAATCACAGTAATTCCGAGCTTGCCTAAACTTCTAGCTGTTTCAAAACCAATGCCACGATTTGCACCTGTAATGAATGCAATCTTTTCTGTTTGTTTTTCCATTTTCCATATTCCTTGAAGTCATAAAATTAAATTTTTATATTCATACCGAACGGTAAATAAATAATAAATGAGTTAAAATAATTTGTCAAATATATTTATACTAAATGGTACAATATTTACTTGTATAGAAAATAAACGCTTATGAATGAATCAGATAAAACAAAAGACCTTGTTAAACCACTTACAAAACCACGTGGTCGTCCATTGGGTTTTAAGCAAGATGAAGCGCTAGACAAAGCATTAGAAGTTTTTTGGTCGCATGGCTATGAGGGGACTTCTATGGCGGAGCTTACTGATGCACTTGGTATCAATAAGCCTAGCATTTATGCGGCTTTTGGAAATAAAGAGGCGTTGTTTCGTAAGGCGTTAGCGCGCTATACAGGGGGACCAGTTGCATTTGTGGGTGAAGCCATGAAAGCACCCACAGCACGCCAAACTGTTGAAAGATTATTAACAGGCGCCGCAGAATTTTTTAGTGACAAAAGTACGCCTAATGGTTGCATGATTGTGCAAGGCGCACTTACCTGCGGGCAGTCTTCACAGACTATTCAGCAAGAATTAATTGCTTACAGAAAAGGTTTTGAAGTAAATCTTTCTAAACGTTTTGAGCTAGCGAAACAACAAGGTGATTTACCACAACATGTAAATTCCCAACAGCTTGCAAAATATATAGCGACAATACATCAAGGCATGTCGATACAGGCAACTAGTGGCGCAACAAGAGAAGAATTACTTGCGATTGTTGAAATTGCACTGAAAAACTGGCCAGAAAGCTAGCAATTAGTTTAGTCACACAAATAACTTATCCAACATTAATGTGTATACTATTTCGCCCACCAATATAACTAATTAATCCAAAAATAATTCCAGCAGTTCATTTAAAAAGCGTTGGCCCAACAGAGTTGGTTGCAATTTGCCATTTTCTACCAGTAACAAACCTTTGCTTTGTGCATTTTTAATCGCCGATTCTAGCACTTGAATATTCAGGCCTGTGCGCTGTTGGAATAATGCGATTGGCACACCGTTAATTAAGCGTAGGGCATTCATAATAAACTCAAAGCCAAGTTCTTCTTGTGAGATGCTCCATTCGCGTTCGATAGCGTTGCCCTGCGAGGCTTTTTCCATATAGGCTCTTGGGTGTTTTGGGCGAGTCTCGCGGGTGATTTTGTTGTGATAGCTAAGCTTGCTATGTGCACCCGCACCGATGCCTAAATAATCGCCAAACTGCCAATAATTAATATTATGTTTTGCTTGTTTTCCCTTTTTTGCAAAGGCGGAAGTCTCGTAATGTATGTAGCCACCCTCTGCTAATAAGGTTTCAATGGCAATTTGCATGTCGCTACTCGTATCATCATCTGGTAGGCTAGGGGGTGTGCGGTAAAATGGCGTATTCGGCTCTAAGGTTAAATGGTAAAAAGATAAATGCGCAGGACCAAATCGTACGGCTGTTTGAGCATCTTGCAAGGCATCTTTTAAAGTTTGATTGGGCAAGCCGTACATGATGTCGCAATTGACTTGCTCGAAGTTGTTCATTGCAAGCTCAACCGCTGCAAAAGCTTGCTCGCTATCGTGAATGCGCCCCAAAGCTTTTAAATAATCCGTATTAAAACTTTGTATGCCGAGTGATAGGCGATTAACCCCAGCTTGTTTGTAGCCGACAAAGTTAGCGGCATCGACGGTGCCAGGATTAGCTTCTAGTGTAATTTCTGCATCAAATTCTAGTGGCGTTAGCATGCGCACCTGACTCAAAATGCGGTCTATCGATTCGGCAGAAAATAAGCTAGGCGTTCCGCCACCAAAAAATACGCTTTTAATTTTTCGCCCCCAAACTTTGGGCGTGGCAAGCTCTAAATCGGTGATGAGCGCATCGACATATGCTGCTTCTGGAATTTCGCCCAATTTATGTCTAATTTCATGTGAATTAAAGTCGCAATAAGGACATTTTTTGACGCACCATGGAATGTGAATGTACAGGGAAAGTGGTGGTGGGTTTGTGAGGCCAGATAAAGTTGCGGTACCTTCAAGAGGCGCAACAGCATTGATGGGCTTTGCGTTTAATATGGCCGCAGCTTTAATTTCAATTATTTTTTTTATAAGGGTTCACCAGTGCATCAACAAGGTGGTGCAGTGCTTCGCGCATCTGTGCCTCACTAACTTCCATCAATAAGCCATCTTCAAACGCATCTTGCGTGATCTGTCTAATCTCATCAAAGTTTTCGGCCATGACTTTAACTTTTTCCGTACACGAAACCACGGTTTTATCGTCGCGCAACCATTTTGGCCAAGCGGCTTTATGAGCGTTACTCATGGCTGAGTCGCTCCAGTTTTTGTAATAATTTTGCCATGGCATGACCGCGATGGCTAATACGGCATTTGATTTCCAGCGGCAATTCGGCAACGGTTTTACCAGTTTTGTCGTCTAAAAAAAGTGGATCGTAACCAAAGCCATCGTTGCCACGGTATTCAGTAAGAATTTCGCCGTGCCATTGCCCTTCTGCGATGATAGGTTCTGGGTCATGCTCATAGCGCACCAGTACCATCACACAGTAGAAATGGGCATGGCGATTTTTTTCACCAACAAGCACATTTAGCAATTTTTGATTGTTAGCTTCATCCTGCTCATCTTTTGGTAGGCTAGGGTCACCTGCGTATCTGGCCGAAAGCACGCCAGGTGTGCCTTGCAGGGCATCTACACACAAACCAGAATCATCGGCAAGCGCTGGCAAACCTGTATGTTTACTGGCATGGCGCGCTTTAGCGAGCGCATTTTCAATGAAAGTACAAAATGGTTCTTCGCACTCTGGTACGCTAAGCGCGCTTTGTGGGATGACTTCAATATCCAATGGCGAAAGAATGTGCTCGATTTCGCGCAACTTGCCTTTATTGCCGGTGGCGATAACGAGCTTGCTAAACATTTAACACCTCATTTTGTTTGGCAATGAGCTGCACAATGCCATGTGCTGCTAAATCTAGCATGGCGTTCATGGCCTCGCGGCTGAATGGTTCGCCTTCTGCTGTGCCTTGAATTTCCACAAACCCACCATCTGCGGTAAGAACGACGTTCATGTCGGTATCGCAGTCGGAATCTTCAATGTAGTCTAAATCCAGCACAGGTGTGCCTTTGTAAACACCTACGGAAATTGCCGCTACGCCTTGTTTTAATGGGCTTTGCGCAAGCTTGCCACTTTTTAGCAAGGTGGAAATTGCATCATGCAAGGCGACATAAGCACCCGTGATGCTGGCGGTGCGGGTGCCGCCATCGGCTTGAATCACGTCACAATCTAAATGAACACTACGTTCACCCAGTTTTTCTAAATCAATAATGGCACGTAATGAGCGACCAATTAAACGTTGAATCTCTTGCGTGCGGCCAGACTGTTTACCCTTTGAAGCTTCTCTATCCATGCGGCTGCCCGTTGAGCGTGGCAACATGCCGTATTCCGCCGTTACCCAACCTTGGCCCTTGCCTTTTAAAAAGCCGGGTACTTTTTCCTCGACACTAGCAGTGCAAAGCACATGCGTATCGCCAAATTTAACCAGCACGGAACCTTCAGCATGCTTGGTGTAATGGCGGATAATTTCTACATCGCGTAATTGGTTATGAGCACGTTGGCTTGGTCTAATGTTGTTACTTGCTGGCATACGGTAAATCCTGTTTTGTGAATGACTAATTTGACTTGGTTTATTTGCGATTGGTTTTTAATAGCGCACGTTGAATTTCTAAGATGGTATTTTCAATCTCATCGTCAGTTAAGTCTACTTCTGTTTGATCATCGGCAGTATTTTGCAGATTAGGGTGTGTAATCGGGTTCATAATGGTGGTGGTAGCGCCCATCGGCATGGTGATGGTAGAAACCGCTAGACCAGTACTTTGTTTATCGCCCCATTGTAAACCGATAGCGCTCATGTTGTCGCCTTGTTCTTGGCTGACTTTATCGGCCTGATTCAGCAATGCCGTAATGCCATCGGTGATGGATGGCTTATTGAGTATGTGTTTGATTTGGTCGTCGGAGACTGCACCCCAAACACCGTCAGTACACAATAAAATGGTATCACCTTCAAGCAGTTCTTGTCGGTCAGAAAGGTCAATCTTGGGTGGAACATCTCCGCCCAAGCAGCTAAACACTTTGTGGCGGTAAGGATGTGTCGACATGTCGCTTTTATTGATCATGCCTTTGTTGTACAAAGATTGCACAATCGAGTGGTCTTCGGTGCGATACAACAAATGGCCATCTCTAAAATGATATAACCGAGAGTCGCCAACATGCGCGCAGTATAGAAAACCGCGTTGTACCACTGCTGCAACAATTGTAGTGCGGGGAGACTCCAACATTTCACGCTCTTGTGTGAGCTGATCAATCATGTCATGTACTTGTTGAATATGCTCAATTAGAAATTTTGCTGGGGAGGATAAAGTCGGCACCGCCAAACGCTGAAATGCGTCCGTCATGGTGGTCACGGCAAGTTGCGCTGCAATTTCTCCATGCCGATGGCCCCCCATGCCATCTGCCACAACCAGCAACAGGGCATCTTTGCTGTATGAGTAGGCGAGTCGATCTTGATTATACTGGCGTGGGCCTTGCAGGCTATTTTGGTAAATAGTAAATTTCATGGTGATTTATTTAAGTTGCGTATGTTTATTCAGGGTCGGTTTATGTGGTGTTTGTTTTGATGGTGTTAGTTTGGTAGAGCTCGATTTTATGGTAATTGGTGTATTCAGTACATCGACAATCTTATTCACCAGCGTGGTTTTTCGCTTAGGTTCTGGCTTGGAATCTAGCAATGATTTTTGCAATGAAAACACGCTTTGCGGACGCTCAAGATAATCAAGACTTAAGCATTTATCGATTATTTCTAAAAGGCTTTGCGAGTAATTATCTTTACCTACCCTCACAGCAGGTATCAGCAAATCATTCTTAATACGCTGATTGGCCGCGGGCGGTGAGGTGCGTGTTAAGCAAGAGTACATGGTGGCCCCAATACTGTAAATATCGCTCCAAGGCCCCAGTAATTTTCTATCGTAATATTGCTCGGGTGAAGCAAAGCCTGGTGTGTAGCTGGGCGAGAATTTAGCCAGATTCTCACTAAGCGCTTGCCTTGCGGAGCCAAAATCGAGCAGCACGGGTGAGCCATCTAAACGTATGTAAATGTTGGCAGGTTTAATATCTAGGTGCAAAAGCTTGTGGGTATGCACCTCACGCAGGCCGTTGGCAAGCTCACTAAAAACGCGGCGGATAAACTGCTCAGAAACTAAAGTCGTTTGGCCTAAAATATATTCTTGTAGTGATTTACCGCGCTCGTACTGCATCACCATATAGACGGTTTCATTGGCGCGAAAAAAATTAAGCACGCGTACGATATTTTTATGGTCAATTTTGGCAAGCGCCAAGCCTTCATCAAAAAAACATTTCAGTCCACGCCTAAACAGCACAACATCATCTGCATTCGGTACCACGGTGGCGCTGTCGGTGCGTAAGGCGATGGAGGTTGGTAAATACTCTTTGATGGCAACGGTATTTTTGTCTTTATCACGCGCCAGATAGACAAAGCTAAACCCACCAGAGCTTAAGACTTTTCTAATTTCATAGTCTTGTAACTGGTAACCAGTGGGCAGTGCAAAATTCTCAGTAACTGACACTTTGTATCGGTTGGTGCTCTATCTGTTAGTTTTAATTGTGCCTCATCAAGCAAACGCTTGCTTCAAAACTTAGAGTGCATTCGGCAATATAGCGCGTAATCGATTGTAATTAAAGTTATTTATACTTTTTATTCATGTTTAATTTTGGCATTAAGTGGCTTGAATTTGATACCATGTAGCTATTCTGTTGGTTTAAATTAGGATTTTATAGCATGACATTCAGCATGACTGGCTTTGCAGCACTGGAACAACCCATCGATAATGCGACACTGATACTGGAGTTGCGAGCAGTAAACAGCCGTTATTTGGATTTGCATTTTAAATTGGATGAAAATTTAAGAAGCTTAGAGCCTACTATTCGTGAATTGATTACGGCACAACTGAGTCGCGGCAAAGTTGAATGTAAACTCAATTTAATTCAACGCGCACAAGCAAATCATGCACTACAGCTTGATGAAACTTTAATGCAACAATTGGCGGCGATGCAGGAAAAAGCACTGTTAAGTTTTCCACATGGTTGTCAATTAAGCATTGCTGATATTTTGCGCTGGCCAGGTGTGGTGATTAACGATGCGATTAGTACCGATAAGCTAGCGGAAGACGTAAAGAAGCTTGTCCAAAATGGTTTGCGTGATTTGAATGCCTCACGGTCACGTGAAGGTGAAAAACTAAAAGCCTTGATTTTGGATAGACTGAGTCAAATTGAAACTCTAGTGATAAAAGTAAAGCCGCTATTGCCAGCACTTACGAAAGAATATCAGATTAAACTTGAAAGCAAGCTGCAAGAAAGTCTGAAAAATATTGACCAAGAACGCATCGCGCAAGAATTGGTCTTGTTCGCACAACGCATTGATGTAGATGAAGAACTGACTCGCTTAACCGCGCATATCTCTGAAGTCAGGCGTATATTAAGCAGTGACGCACCCGCCGGAAAACGACTGGATTTTTTAATGCAAGAGTTGAATCGTGAGGCAAATACCTTAGGCTCAAAATCGGTTTCTGTGCAAACAACGCAGGTGTCAATGGAATTAAAGGTGCTGATTGAGCAAATGCGTGAGCAGATACAAAATGTGGAATAAAATTTAGCAGACTTAATGCGATGGATTCCGCTAAATTTATCGTAAAATAGGCACATGACTATAGGTAACTTATTTATTATCACCGCCGCTTCTGGCGCAGGCAAAACAAGCTTGATAAAAGCTTTGCTGGCCAAAGACGAACATTTAAAACTTTCAATTTCACACACAACGCGCAATCCTCGCCCCAGTGAAGTGAATGGCGTCGATTATCACTTTGTGGACGACGCTACATTTTTAAAAATGCTGGGTGAAGCGCAATTTTTGGAGAGTGCAGAAGTGCACGATGCACGCTATGGTACGTCACACTCAGCCATCAAGGCTCCCTTAGCAGCGGGCTTTGATATTGTATTAGAAATAGATTGGCAAGGCGCCGCCCAAGTGCGTCGATTGTATCCACGGGCAATCAGTATTTTTGTATTGCCGCCTTCTATTGAAGCCTTAGAACGTCGGCTTAACGGCCGAGGTCAGGACAGTGCTGAGGTGATTGCTAAGCGGGTTGCAGCGGCGCGCACTGAAATGCGCCACGTGGCAGAGTTCGATTATGTTACAATCAATGATGATTTTGACGTTGCCTTACAAGACATTAGCGCCATTATTCGCGCGCAACGGCTTGCAAGTTCAGTTCAACTGCAACGTTACGCAGGTTTGATTCAAACACTTACCTAGTAATTTATCTTAAAGCTTACTGTTCAGGGCTTTATTTTAGATACTTTAATGCTTTATACCCAATTTTTGTAAGCCTTTTAATTTTTAGCTAAAACAGGAAACCCTATCATGGCACGAATTACTGTAGATGATTGCTTAGACCAAATCCCAAATCGTTTTCAACTGACACTAGTCGCAGCTTACCGAGCGCGCCAACTGCATAACGGTGCTGAACCACTTATCAATACACAAGGTTTGCGTGACAAGTCAACGGTATTGGCATTACGTGAGATTGCAGCGGGTAAAATTGGCGTAGAAATCTTAAATCGTACGCACTCATAAGTTTTATAAGTCAGATTTTACAAGTTAAATACATCCGTTATTAGATTGTAAGCAGTGAAGGCCCGATGCAAAAAACCGCACCAAATACTCACGCGGATTCACCAAAGCCTAATTCGGCGCAATTAGGCTCGGCCCCTTTGCTACCTGCGGATAGCGAAGAGTCAGCCCTCAGTATTCGTCTTAAGCAATACCTAAAACCTCAGGATGTAGAGCAAGTTTGGAGTGCTTATCGGTTCGCCTTTCAGGCCCATGAGGGTGTCGTACGCAAAACGGGTGAGCCTTACATTTCACATCCGGTCTCAGTAGCCTGTGTATTGGCTGATTTGCATATGGATGTGCCAACTATATTAGCCGCCTTATTGCATGATGTGGTGGAAGATACCGACGTAACAACGCAAGAAATTTCAGAAAAATTTGGTCCGCAAGTGGCCGAACTGGTAGACGGCGTAACCAAGCTGGATAAAATCGAGTTTCAAAGCGCCAGTGTGGCGCAGGCAGAAAATTTCAGAAAAATGCTGCTCGCCATGTCGCAAGATGTGCGCGTCATTTTGGTGAAATTGGCAGACCGTTTGCATAATATGCAAACGCTAGAGGCAATGAAGCCAGAAAAACAAAAACTCATCGCGCAAGAAACGCTAGAAATCTATGCGCCGATTGCTAATCGCCTAGGTTTAAATGATATTTACCAAGCGCTGGAAGATTTAAGTTTTCAATATCTATACCCCATGCGATACCGCGCTATCTCTAAAGCCATATTGGCGGCAAGAGGAAACCGCAAAGAAGTTATCAGCAAAATACTCGATTCAATTAAGCAGCAATTGCTTACCTTGAATATTGAAGCAGAAGTGTCTGGACGCGAAAAGCATCTTTACAGTATTTACAAGAAGATGAGTGGTAAAACGACGACGTTCTCGCAAATTTACGACATTTATGGCTTTAGAGTGGTAGTTAAAGATTTGCCCAGCTGTTATTTGGCTTTGGGTGCATTACATGGGCTTTATAAGCCTATTCCAAGTAAATTCAAAGATTATATTGCTATACCCAAAGCCAATGGCTACCAATCGTTGCATACCACTTTATTTGGTCCGTTCGGTACGCCAATCGAAGTGCAAATTCGCAGCACGGAAATGCACAATATTGCAGATGCTGGCGTGGCTGCGCACTGGTTATACAAATCCAGTGATGCTCAATTAACCGCCTTGCAACAACAAACGCATCAATGGCTGCAGCGCTTGCTAGAAATTCAAAGTGAGAGTTCCGATTCGCTGGATTTTCTTGAGCACCTTAAAATTGATCTGTTTCCAGATGAAGTTTATGTATTCACGCCAAAGGGGACGATTTTGGCTTTGCCTAAAGGAGCCACTGCGGTTGATTTTGCCTATGCGGTGCATTCTGATATTGGCAATAGTTGTGTGGCGGTGCGCATCAATCATGAATTAGCGCCGCTGCGCACAGAGTTGCATAATGGTGACCATGTTGAAATTATCACGGGTTCACTGGCTAAACCTAACCCGGCTTGGTTAAATTACGTAGTGACTGGGCGTGCTAGGGCGCATATTCGCCATTTCTTAAAATCACAAAAATCGATGGAATCGGCACAGCTAGGTGAGCGCATGCTTAATCAGGCTTTGCGTGCTTTGCACGTGGAGCCGAACCAAATTACCGATCAGCAATGGCAAAAACTCATACGCGATTATGGTTTGAAAAAGAAATCAGAAATCTTGACGGATATTGGTTTAGGCAAACGTCAAAATGTAATGGTGGCGCATCAATTGTTAGCGTTGGGTGAGGTGCAAGAAGAACCATCAGAAGGCACGCTAGGCAAGTTCTTTGGCAAAATTTTTGGAAAATCAACCAAGAAACCGTTAGATACCATCACCATCCGCGGTTCAGAGGGCATGGCGGTGCAATTTGCACAATGTTGTAGACCAATTCCGGGCGACCCTATTTTAGGGTTTATCAATAAAGATAAAGGCTTGGTGGTGCACACTCACGATTGCCCCGCAATACGCAAATTCCGCTTAGATCCAGACAAATGGCTGGATGTAGAATGGGAGCCTGAAAATCAGCGTTTGTATAAAACCAATCTAAATTTAACGGTGGCCAATCAGCCTGGCATGCTGGCTAAAATCGCCTCGGGCATTGCCGATGCAGGTTCTAATATTGATAATGTGAGCGTTGAAGAAGAAGACGGTAGCGCCTATGCAAATCTATACTTTACCGTGCAAGTGAGAGACCGCGTGCATTTGGCTGAGTTAATGCGAGGTTTACGTAAGATACCAGATGTGGTGCGCATTAATAGAGCCAAAGGTAATACCACTGGCAATGGCACAAAGAAAACTTCTCAATAAGCTGCAGCTTATCTAGTAATCAGTTTAACTTGTGGCAAATCTCTCTGAAATAAAGTCATTCAGCAAGCCTTTACTTGCAAATCTAAATAAACTGGGTATTCACACTGTTCAGGCTTTGCTTCTGCACCTTCCCCTCCGTTATATAGACGAAACACACATGACTTTGGTACGTGACTTGCGGTTAGGCGAACCTGCGCAGGTAGAGGGTGAAATCATTCATGCAGAAGTCAGTTATAAGCCACGCAAAGCGTTAATTGCCAGACTTGAAGATGCAAGTGGGCAGCTGACATTACGTTTTTTGCATTTTTACCCAAGTCAAATTGCTGCACTTAAAGTGGGTAACAAGTTGCGCGTTTACGGCGAAGTACGCAATGGTTTTTTTGGTTACGAGATGGTGCATCCTACCTGTAAAACAATAGGCGAAAAGACCACGGTCGCTGAAACTTTAACCCCAATCTATCCGACAATTGCAGGGCTTACGCAGGCGAGCTTGCGTAAAGCCATCGCTGTTGCTTTGAATCAAAACATACTGGGTGAAACATTGCCATCAAGTGTGTATCAGCAGTTTCACTTTCCAAGTTTTGCCGCAAGTTTAAAAGCCTTACATAACCCAGCGCCAGATGCTGATTTACAAGGCTTAGAAGATAAAACCACCCCAGAATGGCAACGGCTTGTTTTTGATGAATTGCTTGCCCAGCAACTTTCCATGCGCAAACATTATGCGCGCCGACGCAGTGTTGATGCGCCGCAGTTTCAGCAATCCAAACAGTTAGTTTCTGCCTTACTCAAAAGCCTGCCGTTTGCTTTAACACAAGCGCAGCAAAAAGTTGCCTTAGAAATTCAGAGCGATTTAACACAACCGCATCCTATGCAACGTTTATTGCAGGGTGACGTGGGTAGCGGTAAAACCATCGTCGCGTGTATGGCGGCATTGCAAAGTATCGAAAGCGGCTGGCAAGTGGCGCTGATGGCGCCTACCGAAATTTTGGCAGAACAGCATTTTCGCAAAATGATAAGCTGGCTAAACCCACTGAATATTCAGATTGCCTGGCTCACCGGTAGCCAACCTAAAAAAGACCGGGAAGCCGCTTTGCAATCCATTGCAGATGGAACCGCGCAGCTCGTGGTTGGCACGCACGCCCTTTTTCAAGAAGCGGTGCAGTTTAAAAAACTAGGCTTAGCCATTATTGATGAGCAACATCGCTTTGGTGTGCAGCAACGTTTGGCCTTACGACAAAAAGGTCAGCCAGAGCCGCATCAACTAATGATGACTGCTACGCCGATTCCACGCACTTTATCCATGAGTTATTACGCCGATTTAGATGTTTCGGTAATAGATGAGTTGCCCCCTGGCCGCACACCAATTGTGACCAAGTTAATCTCCGACGTTCGCCGAGATGAAATTCTGCAACGCGTGCGCGAAGCCTGTGCGCTAGGCAACCAAGCCTATTGGGTTTGCCCGTTGATTGAAGAGTCGGAAGCTTTGCAATTAGCAACGGCTAACGACACTTACGCGCTAATGCAAAACGAATTTCCTGAATTAAATATAGGGCTAGTGCATGGCCGCATGAAGCCAGCCGAAAAACAGGCCGTGATGGCAGCCTTCAGCGCGGGTGAAACGCAATTGCTAGTGGCAACCACGGTGATTGAGGTTGGCGTAGACGTGCCCAATGCCAGTTTAATGGTCATAGAACACGCCGAACGCATGGGGCTGAGTCAACTGCATCAGTTACGAGGGCGCGTAGGCCGTGGCGCCGCAAAAAGTACCTGCATCCTACTTTATCAAAACAAGCTTTCAGAAACAGCAAGAGCGCGACTAAAAGTGATTTATGAAAGTAACGATGGCTTCGCTATTGCCCAAGCTGACCTGAACTTACGCGGCCCAGGTGAATTTTTAGGCGTGCGGCAAAGTGGTGTACCGATGCTAAAAATCGCTGACTTGAATCGGGATGTGGATTTGTTGAATGCGGCTAAAAACATGGCAGATAGTTTGATTCAGCAATATCCATCTGCGGTGGAGCAGCATTTACAGCGATGGATGGGCCGTGCCGATGAATTGGTTAAGGTTTAGTGCTAAAAACACCTGCCCTGCGACCCGCATGGATACAAGGTGAATCAAACTCATAGAGTGAGTTTGAGAGAAGGTGCCCTGGGATATTGGCTCGCAGGGCATCTCATTTATGCGATAATTCTCACGTGAAAATCAAACAAAACCCGATAAGCCCACGTCTGCGCTGGCTAAATAAGCCTATTCAAGCAAACCAAGTGCAATCTTGGTTGATTGACAATGGTTCGCTCACGGCACTTTTGCAACATCGTTATAAAAATTTTGCTGTAATACCGCTTGCCGTCAACTACGCTAAACCCATTCAAGATGAAGCGGTTTTGCTGCATCAAGCAAGCTATAAAACCGCTTTAATACGTGAAGTGTTACTCATGGGTGACAATCAGTCAGTCGTGTTTGCGCATAGCGTGCTACCTAGAGCTAGTCTGCGAGGCGCATGGAATGGACTTGGCAGACTAGGCAATAAACCGCTTGGGGCGACATTGTTTGCAAATCCAAAAGTAAAGCGTACGTCATTAAGTTTTAAAAAACTCACGCCAAACCACGCGCTTTACAAACACGCAACCCAGCATTTAACGCAAAAGTCTGAGGTGAAGAAACCCAGTTACTTATGGGCGCGGCGTTCTATTTTCAGTTTAAATTGCGCTAATATTATGGTGACTGAGGTGTTTTTACCTCAACTGCTACTTGAAGATGCGGTGCAAAATTAAACGCCCCGTTATTCTGGCCTAAGCGGGAATGACGAGGGAGAGTTAGGCATTTACTTATGAATATACAAAACATCACTAATAAACTAGATGCCTATGAGCGCTTAATGCGTTTAGATAAGCCAATCGGTATTTTATTGCTGCTATGGCCAACGCTATGGGCGTTACTGATCGCTGGCCACGGCAAGCCCGACTGGATTATTGTCTTAATATTTGTCACAGGCACGGTGTTGATGCGTAGCGCGGGTTGCGTAATGAATGATATTGCAGATAGCAAATTTGATGGCTTAGTGGAACGCACAAAAAATCGCCCCTTAGCAACGCAGGAAGTGAGCAAAAAAGAGGCTTATATTTTGACGCTAGTGCTGAGTTTTGTGGCGTTTGGCTTGGTGTGTACGCTGAATGCGCTGACCATTAAATTATCTTTCATAGCTTTGTTGTTGGCGGCTACTTATCCATTAACCAAACGTTTTTTTGTAATTCCACAGGCCTATTTGGGCATTGCTTTTGGTGCTGGTATTCCCATGGCGTTTGCCGCAATTACAGGGGAAATTCCGACAGAGGCTTGGATTTTGTTGTTGGCGAATGTGTTTTGGGCGATTGCGTATGATACCGAATATGCCATAGTAGACCGTGATGATGATTTAAAGATTGGTATTAAATCTTCAGCGATTACCTTTGGTCGGTTTGATGTATTGGCTGTAATGGCTTGTTATGCCATTACATTATTGTTACTGGCGATTGTAGGCGCTCGGCTCGCATTCAGCTATGCCTATTATGGCGGGCTCATTATTGCCGCAACAATAGCGGCATTTGATTATTATTTGATTCAGACGCGTAATAAAGCTAAATGCTTCCAAGCTTTTTTACACAACACTTGGTTTGGTTTTGTAGTGTTTGCGGGTTTAGCTACACAATATTTAATTCAGTACAATTCTTGATTATTTATCTTTTTTAGGACTTATTTCAGGCAAATCCCACTCAATTTCATTTGATTCAGTTGCCTTGTTAGCGATGGGTTTTGCCTTCGTTTTAGCTTTTGGTTTGCTTTGAACAGAGTTCTCTTTTTGGTCTTTTTTTGTTGTATCTTCAGCCGCCCTCTGTTCGATTGGCGTATTTTCGAACGGAAAATCGAGCGAGAACTCTAGATCTATATTTTTATCAGTCGCTTTTTTTGTAGTGGCATATTCAACTTTTTCAGCAGGAATGCTGAAGTCAATTTCTTGTACTTTAAAGCTGTTATCAAACCCAGTGCTAGCAATTTCAGGGTTGGCAGGCTGTGGCGAAAGATTAAATGCGGGTGCAGTAACTTCGTCATCTTCAATCACGCTGACTTCATAAGCGCTGTCACCTAGATAAGGTGCAGCTTCGATGTCAAAGCTAGCCTTGGTCACCTCTTTTTTAAATGCAACTGGTTGGCTACTTGAGCCTGATGATTCAAGTTTAGGCGCCACTTCAAATTCTAAAGTGTTATCAATCAGGCTATTTTTTTGTACAGTTTCTGCACTGTTAAATTCATCGCTTATGTCAGCCGCATCTACAGGGTCAATGTCAGAAAATAAGGCATCATTAAAAACAGTATTCGCGATCGAGGGATTCGTGACGGTAGGAGAATTGGAAGTTGTTTTATAGACAGAAGGATTTGCGTATTCCAGATTTTTAGCAATATTCTTTAAGAAAAATAAATCTTCAAAAGCCCCTTGGTTCAAGCCTTCTCTAGGTTGCGAGCGTTTGTTGTTAATTAAATCGTTAAGAAAACCTACGGCGTAAGGTGAGCCCCACACGCCTTCTAAACGAGTGATGATATGCGGGTAATCTTCAATGGATGAATCGTCTTTTTCGGAGGTGCTACCAAACTTGGCGGCTTTAATATTGAAGTGCTTGTTGCACTCCACAACAGCCGCATCATATTCAGCTTCTGTGCCTTCGTGAGAGATAAGATTGAGTAATTTAAGCCAGACAGCAGGGGATTCAGCGGGTGAATCACTGAGATGATTTTGCAGTAATTGAATGGCTAGCGCTGGCCGGCCATGCTCAATGAATACATCTGCATCGTCAATAATGCTGACATGCTCTTCTTTTTCAGGAGGCGCGGTGTTTTTGTTTGCAGAAATATCCGATTGACTTGTTACTAGGGAATAACTGGAGTTAGAGAAGGCAGAAGCTTCTTCGGCGTCCTCTTCAAGTAAATTTTCTGAGGTTTTGGAAAATAATTTGGATTGATTGGAATCTGAAGTTGGTTTATCCACATCAAATCGTTTGGTTTCAAACCAGGAGTCTTGATCGTTGGCTCGTCTATTGGTTAATTTGCGGCGTAAGAATTCCGCAGCAATTAAGCTTAAAAGTATACCTAGTCCGATTTCAAAAATTAGCAACCAGTCAGTTTTGGCGTTTTCCGATTTTGCTTTTTCAGCATCTGATAAAAGTTGAGCATTTCGCGTTTGTAATGTGGCAATTTGTTTTTCCAGATGTGACAAACGGTTTGCCATGACGGTGACTTCATCTAGCGCATCAGTCGTAGCTGTAGGCGCAAAATCAGCTTCTGGCCGGGAGAAATCAATTTCAGTAGCAAGGCGTAAAGAGAGGTTCTGTTTATCGGCGTTGGATTTTGCGCTACCACCGGAAATTACTAAAAAAGGTTTATCGCTTGCTGCCTTTTTAATTCCAGTTTGGCTGGTTTTATTTTCCGCGGCATGATTTTCAGAAAGTGCATTGCTGCTTACGTATGCAGCGCTGACATTTTGCTTGCCCGTGTAAGCCTCTAGTAATTTTTTATCGATTGCTGAAAGGCTGGCGGCGTTCTTTTTTTTAGGGCGCTTTTTTGATTTTGGTTTTTCGGGGCTGTTGGCAATTGTTTGCAAATTAGCATTATCATTAACAATACCAGCAGGTTCTTTTGCAGCATTATTAGCATCAATAGTTTTATTTTCGCTACTAGTCAGCGGTGCTGGGTCGAGCAGTAAAACGTATTCACGACTTAAATTAGGTTCGCAGTGAAAAGTTACATTTAAATTAATAATTGGTTCAGCAATCACATCTGAACTGGTAATAGTAAGCTGGTGTTTATCATTAACATGTTTTAGTGTGACTTTTGCTTTTCTCAGCGCAGGCACATCTGCCGTATCTTGGGCACTAAAACAACTGGATTCAATGGGCGGCTCAAGATCAATCACATCAATCGTGACAAGAAAGCGCTCTCCGAGATTGGATTTAAGTTGGGCATCGCCTAAGCCTAAGGCAAAACTTAAGTTTGCATAAAACAAAAATGATAAAAGTACGAAAAATCTCAATTTAATCTTTATTCCAAATGAAGGCCAATTTTAATGCAGAATCTGCTCGATATTTAGGCGTATCTAAAATCAATTATGCAATATAGAAAGAATAACTTTTCATATTATCTTGAATTAACTTTCATTATCCTAGCATAACTCCTGTAAAACTATATACTAATGGCGGTGTAAGCACCCAAAAGGGTTACAATTGTTTACTTGTGTGGCTAGTTCGATAAGGTAAATAAATGTTATTTAACTAAGAATATTAGAAAGCCTAGAACAATAATCTTAATTTTTGATAAATTTCGTCCGTATACGCAACATATTGTTTGACAAAGTACTAAGCTTCAGCATAAAATCCGCCTCTTAATTTTTTTAGCTCACAGTATTGGTAACACGATGAAAACCTTTTCAGCAAAATCACATGAAGTGAAGCGCGATTGGTTTGTGGTTGATGCCACAGACTTAGTTCTAGGCCGTTTAGCTAGCGCAGTTGCACACCGTTTACGCGGTAAACATAAAACTATTTACACACCTCACGTTGATACAGGTGATTATATTGTCGTGATTAACGCCGACAAGTTAAAAGTGACTGGTAACAAAGCTGACGGTAAGCTTTACCACAGTCACTCTGGCTATCCAGGTGGTATCAGCACAACAACGTTCTCTAAGATGCAAGACAAGTTTCCAGGTCGCGCATTAGAGAAAGCTGTAAAAGGTATGTTGCCTAAAGGTCCTTTAGGTTATGCAATGATTAAAAAAATGAAAGTTTATGCTGGCGATAAGCATGAACATGCGGCACAACAACCGCAACCATTGAAAATCTAAGGGTACAAAAGATGATCGGTAAATATAATTATGGTACAGGCCGCCGCAAAAGTTCAGTAGCGCGCGTGTTTTTGAAATCAGGTAAAGGCAACATCGTAGTTAACGACAAGCCCGTTGATGAATATTTTTCACGTGTAACTGCACGTATGATTTTGCGTCAGCCATTAGAATTAACCAATAACCTGACTAGTTTTGATATTTTAGTAAACGTAATTGGTGGTGGTGAATCTGGTCAAGCAGGTGCGGTGCGTCATGGCATTACACGTGCATTGATTGACTTTGATGCAAACTTGAAAAGTGCATTGTCACACGCTGGTTTCGTTACTCGTGATGCACGTGAAGTGGAACGTAAAAAAGTTGGTTTACGTAAAGCGCGTCGCCGTAAGCAATTCTCTAAACGCTAAGCTTTTAATAAGTTTTGGGCGGTTGAGTATGAAAAGGTCGCTTTTGCGGCCTTTTTTGTTTTGGTGTTTGCATGCGGTTTTGTTATGCTAAGTTTGTTATGATGCTCGAATGAGTGATAAAAAATTGACGAATAAAAAATTAAAAGTGGGTATTGTAGGCGGTACTGGTTACACAGGTGTAGAGCTATTGCGTCTGTTGAGTATGCATCCTAATGTTGCGTTAACTGCAATTACCTCTCGCGGTGAAGCGGGTATGCCTGTAGCGGAAATGTTTCCCAGCTTACGTGCTTATGTCGATTTAAATTTTACCGATCCAGCACAGGCAAATCTAACTGTGTGCGATGTTGTATTTTTTGCGACACCACATGGCGTAGCCATGAGTCAAGCGGAAGTATTATTGGCATCTAACGTGAAGGTGATCGATTTAGCCGCCGATTTTCGTTTGCAAGATATAACTATTTTTGAAAAATGGTACAAACTCTCACATAGCTGCCCAGCAATTCTGAGTGATGCGGTTTATGGAATTCCAGAACTTTATCGTGAGCAGATTAAATCCGCAAAAGTGATTGGCAATCCAGGCTGTTACCCAACCACTGTATTGCTCGGCCTGGCGCCACTGTTAGAGGAGGGCTTAATCGATTTTTCTGCACCCATCGTAGCGGATGCTAAATCTGGAGTTTCAGGCGCAGGTAGGAAAGCGGAAGTCGCAACTTTGTTTGCCGAAGCCAGCGACAACATGAAAGCCTATGCTGTAGCTGGACACCGCCATCACCCTGAGATCCATGCCCAGCTAACCAAGCTGGCAGGTACAGAGGTGCAGTTTATATTTGTGCCGCATTTGATACCAATGATACGCGGCATGTTGTCAACGATTTACGTTAAACTGTCTGATAAGGCGAAAGGCCTCGATTTGCAAGCGCTGTATGAGCAGCGTTATCAGCATGAGCGTTTTGTCGATGTGTTACCAGCTGGAGTTTTGCCAGAAACGCGCTCAGTACGCGGTTCGAATCAAATAAGAATTGCGCTTCATAAACAAGGTGATACTGGTTATTTAACCTTAATTGTGGTGCAAGATAACCTTGTGAAAGGCGCAGCCGGGCAAGCGGTTCAAAATATGAACATCATGTTCGATTTTCCAGAAAATACTGGTTTAGAAGTTGTGCCATTGTTACCATAACGTGGTCAATATTTCTTAATGAAGCCCGTAAGAAGAAAAATTCGTAAGCACTTTGGTCTAACTGCAAAACAGGTCGCGGTTCGCTCACAACGTCCTTGGTATTTTCAGTGGATAGTGGCCGCGCTTTTTATTTTGATAGGTTATTTGGCGGCTTATTGGCAATTTACAGGCGGTGAAAATTTAACTGAAAAATTAAAGCAGGCAGCGCTTGAAAATCAGGGATATCAGACCAAGCTTATACAGCAAGAACAGCAAATTAAGATTGAGCAAGCCTCACAGAAAAATCTTAATGAGGAATTAAAGCTGGTGCATGATGAAAATATTAAACTTAAAGAAGATTTATTGTTTTATAAAAACATGGTTGGCAACAAGAATTAAGTGCATTAAGCTAAATTGCATGAAATACATCAAGCAAACTGATTAGGATTGGAAACAAAATGTTTTTTAAGCGAAGTAATCGGATTCAAAATACCATCGATACCCTAATTGGGCTAGAAACCCGATTAGAAGGCGACATTCATTTTTCAGGTGGTTTGCGTGTTGATGGTGCAATACGTGGTAATGTTAGTGAACCAAATGCCAGTCCAAGCACTCTGATATTAAGCGAGCATGGACGTATTGAAGGCGAGGTCAATGCTTCTAAAATAGTCATTAATGGCAAAGTCGTTGGTCCAGTTAGAGCGGGTCAGTTTATCGAATTGCAATCCAAAGCGCGTATTACAGGTGACGTTTACTATAAATCCTTAGAAATGCACACAGGCGCGGTGATAGAGGGTAAATTGGTTTTTTTGGGTGATAACCCTCAAGAATTAGATGAGACAGGCATTCGAGAGCTTGTTAAAGATTAGATTGACCTTGCTGCTACACGGTAGCATAATGATTTTATTAAGAAATTTAGGAGTACGAAATGAATGCTGTAACTGAGATTCAAACTGACGATTTAGAAATTCCTGCGCCCTTAGTGTTTACCGATAATGCGGCTAAAAAAGTGAAAGAGCTGATTGAGGAAGAAGGTTCGCCAGATCTTAAGCTCCGCGTATTTGTAAGCGGTGGCGGTTGCTCGGGCTTTCAATACGGCTTTACTTTTGAAGAAGAAGTGAACGAAGATGATACACAAGTGCAAAAAGATACGGTGACATTGTTGATTGACCCGATGAGTTTGCAGTATTTGATGGGTGCAGAAATTGATTACACCGACAGCTTACAAGGTTCTCAATTCGTGATTCGCAACCCACAAGCCACGACGACTTGTGGTTGCGGTTCTTCCTTCTCCGTTTAGTTTCTATTGAGTAATTAAAAAGCCAAGCGTCTGCTTGGCTTTTTTGTTTTATCTAGCATGCTTTATCGCTTATCTATTTCCACAAAATCCCGTCTTAGCTCACCTTTGTAGAGTTGTCTTGGTCGGCCTATTTTGTGCTCTTCATCGGAAATCATTTCAGACCATTGTGCAATCCAACCAGCAGTTCTAGCTAAAGCAAAAATAGCTGTAAACATTGAGTTTGGAATGCCCATTGCGCGCATTACGATACCGCTGTAGAAGTCCACGTTCGGATAAAGTTTACGAGAAACAAAGTACTCGTCTTCAAGGGCAATTTTTTCTAGTTCCATTGCAAGTTTAAACATTGGGTCATCGTGCAGGCCAAGTACATCGAGAACTTCGTGACAAGTAGAGCGCATAATCTTCGCTCGAGGATCCATGTTTCGATAGACGCGATGTCCAAAACCCATCAAACGGAAACTGTCCGTTTTATCTTTAGCACGCTTAATAAATTCGCCAATTCGGGAAACGTCACCGATTTCTTCCAACATTTTGAGTGTAGCCTCGTTGGCTCCGCCATGTGCAGGGCCCCATAAAGAGGCGATGCCTGCAGAAATGCAAGCGTACGGATTGGCACCGCTTGAACCTACCAAACGGACAGTACTGGTTGAAGCATTCTGTTCATGGTCGGCATGCAATATTAAAATGCGTTCAAACGCTTTGGCTAGTACTGGGTTAGGTACATAAGTTTCGCAAGGTGTCGCAAACATCATGTGCATGAAGTTTTCAGCATAGTTCAGATGATTTTGCGGGTACATAAAGGGCTGCCCCAAGTTATATTTATAACTCCAAGCTGCAATAGTAGGTACTTTTGCTAATAAACGATGTGCAGAAATCTCACGATGTTTGGCATCACGAATGTCCATCGCATCAAAATAGAAGGCTGAAAGTGAACCCACGACACCAACCATAACGGCCATTGGATGTGCATCGCGTCTAAATCCTCGAAAAATATTACTCAGCTGGTCATGCAACATGGTGCTGCCGTTGATAGTATCCGTAAATTGTTGAGTTTGCTTAGCGTTAGGTAGCTCACCATGCAGCAACAGATAAGAAACCTCCATGAAGTTACAGTGTTCAGCTAGCTGCTCAATCGGGTAACCGCGATAATATAACAGGCCTTTTTCGCCATCGATAAACGTGATGTTAGAGTTACAGGCAGCTGTAGATAAGAAGCCAGGGTCGTAAGTGAATATATTGTGTTTGCTAAGGTTGCGTATATCAATTACATCATTGCCAAGACTGCCAGTCAGAATCGGCAATTCAATGGATGTTGCACCGTTATCAAATGAAAGGGTGGCTTTCGTTGGTTTTGTCATGTTGGCGCCTTGTAGATTAGTCTAAATTTAAATTAATTATACTTTATTGATCTGCATAATTGCTTAATCAAATGTAGCTAAATCACAAGAAGATTCGCATCAGTAAATGCTAATGTTGATAGATGGCACCTAATATCCGTGTGCCTTTGGCACCAGTGACTTCAGGTAGATTAGCTGGTTGTTGATTAACACATTGCTTAGCAAGCCATGCAAATGCAACAGCTTCCAACCAATCTACACCTATACCAAGCTCATCCGAAGTAGAAAGTTTGGTTGTACCAAGCAACTGCTGTAAATCATTTATAAGTAGCGTATTATGCGCCCCACCACCACATAGATAAACTTCGTCAGTAGCCCCACAAGTTTTAAGTGCGCCGTAAATGCTATGCGCTGTTAGGGCAACTAAAGTGCGCGCGACATCTTGCGGGTGTAAATGTGGATAGAGCAAATGTTGTTTTAGCCAGAAGTCATTAAACAAATCCCGCCCCGTGCTTTTCGGGGGCGCTAGCAAAAAGTAAGGTTCAGCCAGCATGTTAAATAACAAGCTATCCAACACTATTCCTGTGGCTGCCCATGCACCGCCCGCATCGTAATTTTGATTTTTATGCTGTTTTATCCAAGCGTCTAGTAACATATTGCCAGGCCCAGAATCAAAACCTAGTACTGTACCATTGCTTGCCAAATAGGTGATATTTGCAATGCCACCAATATTAATGATTGCACGACTAACTTGCGGGTCGGCAAAAACAGCTTGATGAAAAGCGGGTACCAAAGGCGCACCTTGCCCGCCAGCCGCAATGTCACGACTTCTAAAGTCGGCTATCACGCTAATACCAGTAAGTTCAGCAAGTAAGGCAGGATTGCCAATTTGCAATGTGAAGCCTAATTCAGGTCGATGTCGGATGGTTTGCCCATGACAACCAATAGCAGAGACCGCATTTGGAGCTAATTTAGCGATGGCTAGCAATTGATTCACAGCATCTGCATATAACCTCGCAAGTCTAATACCAGTCAAGGCGGTAACTTCGAGCTCGTTTTCTGTGGGGTGTTGTAGCGCTAAAATTTGTGCGCGTAAATCAGAGGGATATGCTAGAAAATACGTATGTAGCACATGTGGTTTTTGTGCACTATCTAAAGCTTCCTGGTCAAATGAGACAAGTGCAACATCCACACCATCAAGGCTGGTGCCAGACATCAGCCCGATGTAAAGTGCGCCAGCCATGGTTTTGAACTTAAGTTTTGAACTTTTTTAGCTTGATTTGGCTAGTGTTTATTCTAGTGCAGCAATATTGCTATTACCGAGTAATTTAATTTGGGCGGTTAGTTGACTGCTAACTGCGTCAAACGCCACTTTATCTTGCCCAGTAATCGGGAAGGATTTTGGCAAGGCGACGGTCATGGGGTCTCTGTGCACGCCGTTCACCAAAAACTCATAATGCAAATGTGGCCCAGTAGACATACCTGTGGTGCCCACGTAGCCTATAATATCGCCCTGAACCACCTTATCTCCCCGACTTAAGCCCGCCGCAAAGCGTGATAAATGGCCATATACCGTGCTTATGCCGCTGTCGTGTTTGAGTACGACGACATTGCCATAGCCACCTTTTACGCCAACAAAATCCACTTTGGCATCCCCCGAAGCTTTTACTCGTGTGCCTGTTGGTGCGGCAAAATCTGTCCCTTTATGTGCTTTTAAGCGTTGTAAAATCGGGTGGAATCGACCTGAACTAAAGCTTGAACTAATGCGTGAAAACTCAAGTGGCGAGCGCAAAAACGATTTATGCAGGCTTTTTCCATCAGGCGTGTAATATTGCATTTTTCCAGATTCATCGCGGTAACCAATGGCTTGGTAGATCTTGCCGTTATTGACGAATTCGGCGGCCAATACATCACCAGTCTTCAATAATTCGCCCTGATTATAGTTGCCCTCATAAATTACACTCAAGTGGTCGCCACGGCGTAAATCTTTGGTGAAATCAATTTCACTTTCAAACATTTCTGCTATTTGTACTGCAATGTAATCTGGAATATTGGCCGCATCAGTAGCGCCAAATAAGGAACTGCTAATTTCTGCCGACTTTAATATCGGGCGACTCTCAAATTTCTGTACGATCTTGCTTGCTTCATATCCTGTAGCAGTTTGTTTGATAGCAATAAATTGATCAGAATCCAATTGGTATTTCAGCGAGATTAAATTACCCTCGTTATCTGTCTGCGCTTCAATGTTGCGGCTCGGCCTTAACGAGCTGGTGATTTCACTAGCAACACTATCAGTATGTATAAAGTTAATGGCTTCACGATTATGAATATTCAAGCGTGATAAAACAGTATTAAAAGTATCGTCACGGCGGACGTGTTCTTTGTACCAGAAGTTCTGTTCAGCAATAGTGGTTGTGGAATCAGCAGCTTGCGGCAAGGTAATTTCTTCCACCACTGCGGCAGTCTGAATTGTGCCAATCATAGTTTGTGGCGCTAGACCAAAAGCGGTGTAGATGCCAAACAAAGGCAAACAGGAAATTGCTAAAATCCAGCGCAATTTAAGCTTACGCTCAGTTTTATGAGCGATTTGCGCTAAAATAGCATTTTGCTCAGAAGCCTTTTTCAAGCTCTCTTTAGCAAAATAATTAAAACTAGCGTTATGTTGATTAGTCTCGTTAATATCCACGGGCTGACCTCTATAAAGTTTAGTACGGTTGTGGATAATAACAGAAAACTCAATCAGAACAAGTAAATAAACTGTAATTATTAATGTTTTTAGTAATGATTTAAGGATAAAAACCAAGTGAATATCGACATTAATCAACAACTCGCATTGATAAAACGTGGAGCAGATGAGCTATTAATTGAAGCAGAATTAGTAGAAAAGCTCAAGAAGGGCGTGCCGCTTAGAATTAAGGCAGGTTTTGACCCAACTGCGCCCGACTTGCATTTGGGGCATACTGTGCTGATTAATAAACTTCGCCAATTTCAGGAGCTTGGGCACCACGTATTGTTTTTAATTGGCGATTTTACCGGCATGATTGGTGACCCAACAGGCAAAAGTGCTACACGTCCGCCGCTGACGGCGGAGCAAGTGCAAGAAAATGCAAAGTCATACACCGCACAAGTATTTAAGATCCTCAAGCCAGAACAAACTGAAGTGGTATTTAACTCTAAATGGCTCACAGAGTTGGGCGCCGCAGGCATGCTCAAGCTGGCGGCCAGTCATACGGTAGCGCGCATGTTGGAGCGTGATGATTTTTCAAAAAGATATAAAAGTAATCAGCCAATTGCCATTCACGAGTTTTTATATCCCTTATTACAAGGATACGATTCAGTTGCACTAAAAGCCGATGTTGAACTTGGTGGTACTGACCAGAAATTTAACTTGCTCATGGGGCGCGAGCTACAAAAACAAGCGGGCATACCACAACAGTGCGTGCTCAC
>NZ_JABFRA010000099.1 GCF_013141425.1 Methylotenera sp.
AAATAACAATATTTTAATAACTGGATGCATCGTTAAAATTAAAGCGTATTAAAGTCTAAAGTGTGATTTTAGGATGTTGGATGAAAGTCGTTATAAATTGATGTTGACCAGCAATTTATAACGACTATTTTAAATAAAAAAGCCGAGCTTTATGCTCGGCTTTTTTATTTAATTTACAATTAAGCTAAGCTATCCAACAATTGTTGCGCGCGTAATTGTTGTTGAGTTCCGCCTTCTTTTAACACTTCCTCTAAAAGCTCACGCGCACCTTCTTTATCGTCCATATCAATATAAGCCGCTACCAAATCTAATTTGATATTCACATCTTGCGATTCATTCTCATTAATGGCTGAATTATTGCTCGCTGCACTTGGCATTGCAACCGATTTTTCTGCAGGCAACTCAGTTTCAGCATCGCTTAAACTCAAATCAATCTCGGATAAATCAAAATTATTTGCTTCTAAAGTGTTTGATTGATCTGAATTGCTCGAACTAGTTGCAGATTTTTCAATAGACGGCAGATCAAATGAAATTTCATTAGCATCGAATGCCGCTTGTGGTTCGGCAATTAAATTCTCGCTCTCAACTGAAAAATCCAAATCGAATGAAACATCTTCAATTGCAGCCAATGGAATTGCGGCTTCTGGCTTTTCAATTTCAACTATCGCTTGTTCTGTAGGATTGTCTGCTGGCAAATTAAAATCTATGTCGAAGTCAGTTAGCGGTACATCTGCAGTAGGTGTATCTGTAACTACTTTTAATGCAGAAATATCTTCATCATTGAGCGTAAGTTCTTCCGCTGATTCAACTTCGGTTTCAAAAGTAGGATTTTCAGTTTTAAAATCACCCAAGTCAAAATCCATTGAGTTGTCAGCTAAATCTTGCTCTGTATTTTGTCCAGCAGTAAAACTTTGCGCCACCACTGAATTAGCATCTTCTATCACTGGAAGGCTTTCTGCAGAAGCTGGACTATCATCTAGCGAGAAATCTAGGCTGGAGCTGAATGAACTCTCACTCTCAACCGCATCAGCCTCTTCAGTTTTCCCGCCCGCCAATTTTTCAGTTACAAGGCTAGCGCTAAGAGCCGATTTACTCAAATTGTACAGTGGATTACCGGGTTCCAATGTGACACCTATCGCCGCAACTTTTTCCCAAGTTGGATCTTCCGCTCCAAGCGTTGTATAAAGTTCACCAGCAATTGCTTCAAAGGCCGAGGTATCTTTACGGGCGGCATACATTTCGAGTAACTTCAAATGTAACTCATAGCGCTTAGGCTCTTTAGAAATCGCATCTTTCAATATTTCTTCTGCCTGCGCATCACGGCCATAAGCCATGTAAACTTCAGCTTCCGCAATCGGATCTACATCATTTGTATCAATCATGCTGCCATCAGCACTTTGTGCAAAGTCTGTCAAGAATGATGTGTCCGACATACTTGCATTTCCGGTAGTGTTCCCAAAAACAGTGTTTGCACGCAACCCGCCAGAAGTTAAAATTCCACGCTCAAAGCTATCTAAATCCTTCCTGCGTTTGTTGCGTAAAAACATCCAACCAGCTCCAAGCAATGCTACGCCTCCAGCACCACTTAAAACGGTCAAGTCAACTGAGTTTAGCAATCCTGCTAGAAAGCCCGACTCCTCTTGGGCTGCTGCTTCAACAGGAGCTTGAACGGCTGGAGTTTGTTTTACTTTAGCAGCTTCTGGCGTTGATACCGGTGCCGTTTCAGCTGGTTTTTCTATTGCGGCAGGTGTTTCTACTTTTGGCGTTTCTTCTGCTTTTGGCGTATCTACCGTGGCTACTTTTGTTTCGGAATCTTTTGTGGCTGCTTCTGCATTTTTTTGCAATTCTGTCATTGACTGATTTTTCAGCGCAATCAACTTTTGCATATCTTCAATTTGCTTTTCTAAAGCGGCTGTTCGCTCGGTTGCTTCTTTTAAAGATTTTTCACGGGCTGTTGTTTCTTCTTGTAATGCAATAATTTTAGCTTCAACAGATTTAGCGGCTTCATTTCCGCCTTTACCACCGGCTTTTTCTCCTGCAGAAAGTTTAACCACATCTTGCGGACCTACCTTGGCTGGAGCTGCCTTATCTTCTGCAGTCGCGATTTTACCTGATGAAGATTGCTTTTGTTCGGGTTCGGAAATTTCTGGTTGAGCTGCCACATTGCCTGCCAATGCATTGCGGTAAGCATTCCAGTTTACCGAATGTACTTTAATGGTTTTCTTTGCTTCTTGGCTATCAATCGCAGTTAGGGCATCTTTACTTGGCACTTTAATAATTTGTCCAACTTTCAGACGATTCATGTTGCCATTAGTGAAGGCATCTTTATTGTTCTCATACAGACCTGCCAACATTTGATCCAAACTCACACCTTCGACTTGTGTTGCTTTTGCGATTGAACTTAGCGTATCTCCACGCTTAGTAGTTAGTTCTTGATCGCCATTTGTGATTTCAGTAGTCTTAGCGGCATCATCAATTACTACCGTTTTAGCAATTGCTCTTTTCGACTTTTTGGCCTTTTTAACGGCTTGCTGAGGCACTTCAACTGGCTCGACCACATTGCCACTTTGGCCATTTGCAGAAAAACCATTGCTCTGATTATTGGATTGGTTATTGTTTACACTTGAATTATTTAGCTCAGCCTGCGTGATGGGCATTGCGGCATTAGCATCAGACGGTTTATAACCCGGCGGATCTAATAGCACCGTGTATTCACGTTGCAATCGACCTGACGCCCAATCTACTTGCAACAACACGTCTAAATAGGGATCGCTTACCGGTTGGCTCGAACGTAATCGAATGACCGGTGCGCCATTGCTATTTTTAGCCAGCTCGACTTTGATATTATTGTGAATGCCTGAGCGGGGAATACCTTGCTGCGCATAAGCATCTTCAGAACCAATCGTAGCAACTAAGGTTGCTAACTCTTCTGGGGTAGCCGATATAAGCTCAACCTCAGCCCTAAGTGGCTCACCTATACCTGAACTGACATTCAATTTGCCTAAGCCAGCCGCATAGTTAGATAACGGCATAAGTGCCAAGCACACAGCCACAGAAATTTGCTTTAATTTAGATTTACGCACATTTAGCCCTTGATCAAACTTTAATCCCAAATATTAAAATAACATCAAATAGTTAGCTATGCAAGCTGATAATGCACATTATATTCAGAGGCCATCTACATGCTACATTTGGATGCTATTTTTTTAACAATAGCATCCAAATCATTCAAATTATTTCTCTATTAAAATCCGCAGCATACGACGTAATGGCTCGGCAGCACCCCAAAGCAACTGATCGCCTACGGTAAAGGCTGACAAATAGTCATTGCCCATATTCAATTTACGCAAACGGCCTACTGGCGTATATAAAGTACCAGTCACGGTAGCAGGTGTCAGTTCACGCATACTTGCTTCACGCTCGTTTGGAATCACTTTTGCCCACTGATTAGCTTCGGCTAACATGTGATTGATTTCATCCAAAGGCACGTCTTTTGTCAGTTTGATTGTCAGCGCTTGGCTATGACATCGCATCGCACCTATACGCACACACAGACCGTCAATAATGATTGGATTCGCTTCGCGGCCCAAAATTTTATTAGTCTCAGCACCCCCTTTCCACTCCTCTTTACTTTGACCATTGCCCAAGTCTTTATCAATCCAAGGAATCAAGCTGCCAGCCAACGGCACGCCAAAATGTGAGGTTGGAAATTTATCATCTCGCAAAGTGCCTGCGACTTCCCGGTCAATATCTAATATCGCTGAAGCTGGATCTTTTAAAAACTCACTCGCAACACGATGCGCCTCACCCATTTGTTTAAGCAATTCGCGCATATTTTGCGCACCGGCCCCAGAAGCCGCTTGATATGTCATTGAAGTTGCCCATTGCACTAAGTCGGCTTTAAACAAGCCATTTAATGCCATCAACATTAATGAAACGGTACAATTACCCCCTACCCAGTTTTTATTTCCATGAGCATAGGCATCTTGGATGACGTGCATATTCACAGGGTCGAGAATAATGACCGCATCTTTTTCCATACGCAAAGTGGAAGCCGCATCAATCCAATGCCCAGCCCAGCCTTCAGCACGTAACTTAGGGAACATTTCACTGGTGTAATCGCCGCCTTGGCAAGACACAATCGCATCCATCGCCTTTAAATCAGCAATGCTCATTGCGTCTTTTAATGGCGCAGAGTCTTTACCTACATTAGGTGCGTTTCCACCTACTTGCGAAGTAGTAAAAAACTGCGGCTCAATTAGCGCGAAATCACTTTCTTCCATCATGCGTTGCATAAGGACAGAACCGACCATACCGCGCCAACCAACAAAACCTACTTTTAACATTTCCAATCCAATACCAACTGTTATTTACTTGATTTTTGAACGGCTTCACCGGCTTTTTCAAGATCTTTTCCAACACCACCAATGGTGTTGCATGCACCAAGTGTCAACACCAGCAAAATCAACGTGAAATATTTCATAATAAGGACTCCTTGATAAGTGAATTAAATTTCAATTATAAATTACAATGCAGCGACGATTTGGTCGCCCATTTCTGAGCATGATACACGCTTCATGCCTTCTTCATAAATGTCGCCTGTACGGTAACCTGCCGCCAATACTTTCTTAATCGCGTTTTCAATGCGCACAGCTGCGGCTTCATTATCAAAGGTGTAGCGTAACATCATGGCTACTGAAAGCACAGTTGCAATTGGGTTGGCTAAGTTTTTACCTGCAATATCAGGAGCTGAACCATGTGATGGCTCGTATAAACCCTTTTTAGTTTCGTTCAAACTTGCTGAAGCCAACATACCGATAGAGCCTGTTAACATTGAAGCTTCATCAGACAAGATGTCACCGAAAATGTTGCCCGTCACCATCACGTCAAATTGTTTTGGATTGCGAATGAGTTGCATGGCCGCGTTATCCACGTACATGTGGCTTAACTCGACTTCTGGATATTCTTTAGCCACATCAATCACAATTTCTTTCCAGAACTCTGTGGTTTCGAGTACGTTGGCTTTATCGACTGAGCAAAGCTTTTTGCCACGCTTCATGGCTATACCAAACGCCACATGCGCAATTCGGCGCACTTCAGATTCTTTATAAATCATGGTGTTAAAACCTTCACGCTCGCCTTCTTCATTCACGCGCATACCACGTGGTTGACCAAAGTACACATCACCTGTGAGTTCGCGCACAATCATGATATCCAAGCCAGCTACCACTTCTGGTTTTAGTGTGGATGCATTGGCTAACTCTGGGTACAACACCGCAGGGCGCAAGTTTGCAAACAAACCTAGATCTTTACGAATACCCAATAAGCCGCGCTCAGGGCGTAACGGGCGATCTAAGTTGTCATATTGTGGGCCACCAACTGCACCCAGCAATACCGCATCGGCAGCACGGCAAATTTTTTGCGTGAATTCTGGGTATGGGTGACCGTATTGGTCATAAGCCTGACCGCCCAAAGGCGCATCCGTAAAGGTCATGTCCATACCTTCGTTTTTGAGTACATCTAACACGCGCAAAGCTTGTTTGATAATCTCTGGGCCGATGCCGTCACCGGGTAATACTGCGATATTCATTGTCATTTTTTTAAATCCTTATCAATTAAGCAAATAGCCAAGGTTGTGCTGATTTATGTTTGCCTTCAAACGCCTTAATCTTTTCCGCATGCAATAATGTTAAGCCAATTTCGTCCAAACCATTCAACAAGTTATGTTTTGAGGTTGGGTGTATATCAAACGTGAATGTTTCGCCAGATGGTAAAGTCACAGTTTGAGAAGGCAAGTCTACGTTTAAGGTGTAACCTTCAGTCGCTTCGCACTCTTTAAACAACTTATCAACGATGGCATGACTCGCCACAATCGGCAACATGCCATTTTTGTAGCAATTGTTAAAGAAAATATCCGCGTAACTTGGCGCAATAATCACACGGAAACCGTAGTCTTCGATCGCCCAAGGCGCATGCTCACGGCTTGAGCCGCAACCAAAATTCTCGCGCGCCAACATAATTTGCGCGCCTTTGTAACGAGGCTGATTCAGCACAAAGTCTGTGTTCAATGGACGATTCGTACAATCCATACCAGGTTCGCCGTGGTCTTTGTAACGCCACTCATCAAACAAATAAGGGCCAAAGCCAGAACGTTTAATACTCTTTAAAAACTGCTTTGGAATAATCGCGTCAGTATCAATATTGGCGCGGTCTATCGGGCAAGCTAAGCCTTTTAATTGGGTAAATGCTTTCATTTTCGATTCCTTTTACAAACTGCGCACGTCAACAAAATGGCCTGCAACTGCCGCGGCAACTGCCATGGCTGGGCTGACTAAGTGCGTACGCCCGCCTTGACCTTGGCGACCTTCAAAGTTACGGTTTGAGGTTGAAGCACAACGCTCACCTGGGCTGAGTCTGTCTGCGTTCATCGCTAAACACATACTGCACCCTGGCTCGCGCCATTCAAAACCTGCTTCGATAAATATTTTGTCTAAGCCTTCTTCTTCCGCCATGCGTTTTACTTGGCCTGAGCCTGGCACTACCATGGCTAATTGAATGGAACTAGCTACTTTTTTACCTTTAGCCACCACCGCTGCAGCGCGTAAGTCTTCAATTCGGCTATTGGTGCAAGAGCCGATAAAGATTTTATCAAGCTTAATTTGTTCAATCGGTGTATTCGCAGTTAAGCCCATGTATTTCAATGCATTTTCAATACTGGTGCGTTTGGTTGCATCTTTTTCTTGGGCTGGATCTGGTACGCGACCGTTAATTGGCAATACTTGCTCTGGAGAAGTACCCCAAGTCACTTGCGGGGCAATTTCAGCACCTTTTAACTCAACAACGCTATCGAATGTTGCATCTGCATCGCTCGCTAAGGTATTCCAATAAGCAACCGCTTTATCCCAATCTGCTGGTTTTGGCGCGTACTGACGACCTTTTAAGTATTCGGCTGTTTTCGCATCTGGCGCAATAATGCCAGCGCGTGCGCCCGCTTCAATCGCCATGTTACAAATTGTCATGCGACCTTCCATGCTGAGTGAACGAATCACTTCACCGCCAAACTCAATCGCAAAGCCATTGCCGCCAGCTGTGCCAATTTTCCCAATCACGGCCAAGGCCACGTCTTTTGCGGTTACGCCTTTGCCTAATTGACCATCCACCTTCACCAACATGCGTTTAGATTTTTTGGCGATTAAGGTTTGGGTCGCTAATACGTGCTCTACTTCAGAAGTACCAATGCCGTGCGCCAATGCACCAAATGCACCATGGGTGGATGTATGACTATCGCCACACACCACCGTCATGCCTGGCAAGGTCGTACCATTTTCAGGCCCAATCACATGGATAATGCCTTGATTGGCATGTTTAAATGGAAAGTACACTAACGCGCCGGTTTCTTTGATGTTGCTATCAAGCGTTTCCACTTGCAAACGTGAAATTGGGTCTTCAATGCCTTTAGCCCAATCTTTAGTCGGCGTATTGTGGTCAGGATTCGCGACAATCGTATCCGCACGCCATGGTTTTCGATTTGCCAAACGCAAGCCTTCAAATGCTTGCGGGCTAGTCACTTCATGAACCAAGTGCCTATCAATATAAATCAAACATGTGCCGTCTGCATCTTCATGCACGACATGCGAATCCCATAATTTATCGTAAAGCGTTTTTCCCGCCATAGTTCACTCCTAAAAGAGATAATAATTACTAACTTACCGAACGATACGCGCTTTTCAATACCCTGACAAGAATATAGTTTATACTAGTACAGAAACTAATAGGATAGGTAAATTTGATGGATACTAGACGCAAAGAACTTGCTGAATTTTTACAAGCAATGCGCCAACGTGGAGCCCCTGAGGCCTTTGGTTTCCCCTCAGGGGCTCGCAGGCGCACACAAGGTTTACGACGTGAAGAAGTCGCACAGTTAGCTAACATTAGCGCTACTTGGTACACCTGGATAGAGCAAGGACGTGAGGTGAATGTGTCTGCTGAAACTTTGGATAGGCTAGCGCTTGCGCTAAAGCTCTCCAAATCAGA
>NZ_JABFRA010000103.1 GCF_013141425.1 Methylotenera sp.
GAGTAATATTTTTATATAATTTCCCTTTTAGTGCTGTTCGCAAGGGGGCTAGTTGATATACAATGTCGCCTTGTTTTAAGCGGCGTAGTTTTTTGCCGTATCTACCTGCGAGAGTGGCGGAATTGGTAGACGCACTGGATTTAGGTTCCAGCGCCGTAAGGCGTGAGAGTTCGAGTCTCTCCTTTCGCACCAAGATATATTTTCTTGAATTTATATTTATGATTTAATTTTTTCAAATTATTTCTCAATAACTAGAATTTCTAATTCTAGTATCTCAAATTAGCCCCTCAAAAATTAACGTCGACTGATATCTAATTTTAACGTGATCTCCAACAGCCATAATCGGCTTTGAGTCTGTTACTAGGCATTAAAATTCAACTAGAAGATTCGGCTTACATAAATCGTCACTTCATAGTTTTCCTTATGATAAATAGGGTTTCTGGGTATTTATCTAAACACGCAGCTATGGCTAAATAGCAACTATTCTAAATTAAATCGGAATGACTTGATTTGATGGGGATGGTGAGTATTTTTTGATACCAGAACCCAATAACGGTCAATTTTTCTGAGTATATAAAAAAATTATTTTTCGTGATTAATTGCGCTCGGAAATAATCAATAATAATATTGGGGCGGGGAAATGATTGAAGCTGAAGTAAAGATGTTGCTGGTAGAAGACAATGAAGATTTCAGAGGGCGGGTAAGTTATCTGTTGCGTGAAAGATTTTCTTCAATGCAAATTTCCGAGGTGGGGACTTGCTCCGACGCACTTAAAATAATGAACGACCACACACAAAACTTAATCTTTATGGATATTAATCTTCCGGACGGTATGGGGTTGGATCTTACCAAGACGATAACTGAAAAATTTTCCGATTCAGTCGTAGTTATTCTGTCCGTCAACGACATGCCCGAGTATCGTGAAGCTTCATTCAATTGTGGCGCTAGTCATTTTTTCAGCAAAGGTAACTTTTCTTTTCAAGAAGTTGTCGGATTTATTGAAGACTTTCTTTCTGGCAAAGTTCGCCGGAATAAATTACACTAAATGCTATTGTAAATTACCGTTAAGTTCGCTTAAGTGTTGCGCTGTAAATTGGCCTTGCATGATTCAAGACAACGAAAATATCGGTACTTTTCCTTCATTAATGTGATAATTGAATGACAGTTTTAGGTGACTACCGAGTGACAAAGTCCAGCGCAATTCGAACGGTGCAAAAGGTGAAATCTGAGTGGGAATCGACTGTTGATTCAGTTGCAGAACTCATTTTCATTGTCCGCAAAGATGGCGTTATTCTGCGTGCCAACAGAACCATTGAACAATGGGGGTTGGGTGACGTAGAAAACGTGAAAGGTAGGTCTTTACATGAACTGTTGCACCCGTCATGCAATGCTAAGAAGTGTGATTTAAAAAAGCTTTTAGGCTTGTCTGATAAAGTATTGGCTACGGGTGAAACGCTTGAGTATCGTGGTTTTGATTTACTGTTAAATCGAAATCTATTAATCCAGTTAATCCCGATTAGTGTTGATGAAATTCATACGTCTGGACACATGGCGATTATATTTCGTGACATTAGTCAATTAAACTTATCTGGCAGTCATTTGACCAGTAAATCTAATTGGACTTCACTTAAGGCAAACAATGTAGGATCTAGCGCTGATCCCAATAATTCCGCCAGCCTAGATGCTGAACGACAGTCACTTGCTAGCCCCGAGCTTAATTTTAAATTTATAGAGAAGATAAAGCGTGAGTGGGAGTCTGCTGTTGATTCATTGCCGCAAATTATCTGCTTGGTGAACGGAGCGGGTACTGTTGTTCGAGTTAATCGTGCTATTGAACATTGGAAACTGGGCGATGTTACTTTGGCGAGTGGACGCAATCTTCATGAGATTCTACACAAAAGTTGTAAAGATAAAGATTGTTATCTGAATAGTTTAAATCAACAAATTGCTAGTGTGTTAGCTAAGGGGCAAGTTGCTGAGTGTCAGAAGCAAGATGTTGTATTAAATAAGCATTTGCATTTTCAAATCAATGCATTCTCCTCTAAACATTCACCTCAAAGCGGTTTGGCTGTTGTCAATATAACTGATATTACCGATATCAGGCATGTGGAGCTTGAAATTGGCTGCTTGAATACAAAGCTTGAGAAGCGCATAAAGTCGAGAAATTTGAATCTTCAGAAAATTAATTTGAAGCTCAAGCAAGAGATTGAGTTACGCAAACAGGCTGAGGCTAAATTTAAGGACAGTCGCCAGAAATTCACGCATTTGGTGGAGATGATGAATGAAGGTATGGTGATTCAGGATTTGGATCAAAAAATAAGTTACGCTAATCGGCACTTACTCAAGATTCTCGGTTTACCTCGAACAGAAGTGGTCGGGCGAAAATTCACCGATTTTGTTGATGTTGATTACATTGATTCTTGGGTGAGTGGTGGGCTAAAGAACTCTAAAAGTGTCGAGAGTTCTTATGTATTTAAGATGAAAGGCAAGGCTGGTAAAGCTTTGTGGGTTAAGGGTGCTCCGCAGCCTTTGCTTGATGCCGATAAAAATTGTGTTGGTAGCTATGCGGTAATTACCGACATTAATGACCAAATAGAAATTGAGCAAAAATTACTCAGAACCGAGATAAAGCTGCGCTCACTTGCCAAACAGGTGCTTTTTGCGCAGGAACTTGAGCGCAAACGCATTGCCTCTGAATTGCATGACGGTATCGGTCAAACCTTAAGTGCAATTAAGTTCTACGTAGAAAATAATATTCGAGATCTAACAGAAACGCCCGCTTTGTCTGCGTCTGAACAATTTGCCTCGGTAATTCCGAAATTACAAGGCGCTATCGAGGAAGTACGAAGAATCTCTATGGATTTGCGACCGTCACTGCTCGATGATATTGGCGTTTTGGCAACACTCAGTTGGTTTTGTCGTGAGGCAAAACAGGCAAGCCCGCATGTTGATTTCAGCTTTGATAAAACCAATGTCAATGAACTTGATATTATTGCCAGCCTTAAAACGGAGATCTTTCGTATTGTGCAAGAGGCCGTTAATAACGCCACGAAATACAGCCGAGCCAAACATATCAATATCTCGATAAAAGATGCCAATAAATCGATACATTTAGAAGTATGTGATGATGGTATTGGTTTTGACTATACGAAAGTAGCAAGTCAGCAAGGGTATAGTGAGTCAAAAGGGATGGGCCTTGTCAGCATGCGAGAGCGTGTAGAGAACTCCGGTGGCGAATTCTCTGTCAGTAGTGCGCCGAATGCTGGTACTAAAGTCATTTGCATCTGGCCGAAAGAAAAGCGTGCTTTCATCGACAATCGTTCAGGTCGGCGTGATAGACGTGGTCGATAATGACTGCATTGCAGTTATTGCAATTAAACACTGTTTTCCGATAAAATTTCTAGGTGGTGCTACATTCAATAAGCAATTAGCTTATCGCTGAGGAATGCGAATCTTCACTGTGCATTAATATATGATCTTTAATCTCAGTGCTTTAATTATGCTTTATTTAACTATAGTCGGGTAATATAGTCGGATGGAAATAAAATACCGAATATTGATTGTTGAAGACCACACTTTGTTGCGTGATGGATTAACTACCATTATTGCTTCTGACCCGAATATGGAAGTAATCGGCGGTGTGGATAATGGCCTGGATGCGGTAAGGCAGGCCGTTGCACTGAAACCTGATTTAATCTTGATGGACATTAATATGCCTGTCATGAATGGCACAGAAGCACTAATAGACATTAAAAGAAGAGAGCCGGGCATCAAAGTGATGATGCTGACGGCACATAAAGCCGAAGAGTATATACGTGATTGCCTGCATGCGGGCGCCGATGGGTATGTGCTCAAACATGCCACTCGTGAAGAATTGATGCTGGCAATTAACAAAGTGCTGAATGGCAAAAGCTACTTATCACCAGAAGTTTCCGAACAGATTGTAAGTGGTTATATGGGAGGAGCAAATGCATCCTCGCCTTCAGCGTGGGAAACGCTGGCAAAACGAGAGCGTGAAGTTCTGAAACTGGTAGCAGAAGGTAACACGAATAAGATGATTTCTTCATTAATGTGTATCAGTGTCAAAACCGTAGAAAAGCACCGAGCAAATCTGATGAAAAAACTTAATCTACGCAACTCTGCGGCTCTCACGGCCTTTGCGATTGAAAAAGGTTTATTGGCTAACGTTTGATATCAAAACGATGTCTAAAGATAGTCTGCTTGCTTTGAGCAAGAGCTAAATTCTCAGCTACGCTCAATTTTGGTGCGTAATTTTCAGATTTGCACCGAATATCACCACATCAATTTGTTGTATTTATGATGAATTGTTGCATTTATGTTAGTAATAGGTTGCACCCAAGTAGTAATTGATAGAATATATTTCTCACGGGAATACTTTAAGTTAGCTATACATTATTAACACACAAGGGAGTTATATGAGTACTTTAGCTTGGATTAAAAATCGACATGTGGTGAGCGCATTAATTGCAACACCAATTTTATTGAACTGTGCTTACGCTTCTGCTGAAGATGCAGCCCCAGCCACGGTTGCGCCTGCTGCCGCTCAGGCGGAGCCTGAATCTCCGCATTCATTTACATTTAATCTTGGTTTGTATAGCAATTATATGTTTCGTGGTGTTGCTTTAAGTGATGGCCCAGCACTACAAGGTGGTGCGGATTATGCGCATAGTAGTGGGTTTTATGCAGGCACATGGTTTTCTAATATCGATAAAGAGTTTGCAGCTGGCAATTCATTAGAGGTGGATGTTTATGGCGGTTATGCTCATACCTTTGATAATGGGTTAGGAATTAATTTACTGGGTAATTATTATTGGTACCCTCATAATAAAAAATTAGATGGTGAATCTATTGATACATTTGAAGTGTCTGCTGCTATCTCTTACAAATTCCTTACCTATACTTACTATAATGCTTTGACAGATTATTATGGTGCTCCAGATAGTAAAAATGCTGAATATCATGAATTGAAAGTAAATCAAAAACTTCCTATTGGGGACTTGAATTTTATTGCTAAGGTAGGGTATCAAGATACAAGCGGTTTGGGTGGAAATCAGGGTGATTTTGCGATCGGTTTGAACCGTGATTTCGCATTATCAGGAACAGGTAAACCATTAGAAGGTTTCAATGCAGGTGCAATTTTTACCAGAACATTTGATGTGGAAAGTCAGGGGTTTTATACTGCAGATGGTAGAGATTTAAATGCGGCAAAATTAACGTTCTATGTAAAACGAACTTGGTAACTAAGTTTAATATAGTGAGTTTAAAATGGGGTGCTTTAGCGCCCCGTTTTTTTTGTGGCCTATCCATAAGAGAGAGAATTTGTTAGGAATCTGGTTTGTCCAGTATTTAGTTAATGATGGATTTACTCGAACATGCCGCTCAAGTCTATATTTTTATTGTTTAAAGCATAAGTAAATTAAATTGTTGGAGTCGTTTGTTAAGAAAAGCCTAATATGCTATAGTTTCCCGCTTAAATAAAGCGAAGTGATGAGCCTAAAAAACTTATAATTTTTTGGCATTTTTTTGATAAAAAAATATTGCGCGAGTTATAAATAATTCGCTGTAACTACCGTCAAATCATAGTTTTGATGCTCGTCTTTCGTACCAACTTACTTAATTAAAAGCAGTATGTTAGTGAAATGATAATTAAAAATTCGCTTACATTGTTTGCATTTAGAACTTTAGGAATAACATAGCATGGCATTGAATGTTGAAACACTCAGTAAATTAGAACGTCGTATTACGATTTCTGTACCATTACAACCGCTACAAGCGCAAATTCACCAACGCCTAGCACAAATGTCCCGCACGGCAAAGTTCGCAGGGTTTAGACCCGGTAAAGCACCCTTGGGCTTAGTGAATCAGCATTATGGAGACCAAGTGCGCGATGAAGTCTATTCAGGTGCGGTGGAAAAAAGCTTTGGTGATGCGGTTGATGAGGCTAAATTACGTGTAGCGGGTTTCCCGAATATTGAACATAAACCGTTCGGTGCTGCTTCTGAAACCTTAGAATACACAGCTACATTTGAAGTATTCCCTGAAGTAGTTTTGGGTGATTTGTCTAAAATTAAAATTGAGCGTCCTGTCATCGAAGTGAGCGAAGCAGACGTTAAAAAGACATTGGATGTTCTGGTTAAACAGCGCGTTAATTACGTTCCTGTTAAGCGTGCCGCAAAAAAAGGGGATCGCATTAATGTAACGCTAAAAGCTTCTATTGATGGTAAAGAGGTTGAATCAACTGGTGATAAAGGTATCGATTTGGTGTTGGGCGATGCGGGTCGTGTTGAATCGTTTGATGATCAACTAACAGGCGGTAAAGCCGGCAGTTCAAAGCAATTTGAAATTACTTATCCTGCAGATCATAACCCTGCACAACTTGCAGGTAAAACTGTGGGATATGATGTTACTTTTGTGAGTGTGTCTGAACCAAAACTGCCAGAAATTGATGCGGAGTTTGCAAAAAGTTTAGGTATTGAAGACGGTGATGTTGCCAAAATGAAAGCGGAAGTGACTGAAAGCCTGAAGCAAGAAGTAGCGAAGCGTGTTAGTGCAAAACTTAAAGAACAAGTGTTTCAAGCCTTGGTAGAAAGCGCTGATTTTGAAATTCCACGCGTATTATTAGGCTCTGAAATTAATCGCATGATGGAAACAACGACACAGAACTTAAAGCAACGCGGTGCAGATTTGTCGGCAATTAAGCTTGAACCAGCTATGTTTGAAGATCAGGCAAAGCGTAGTACTAAACTGCGTTTGATTTTAGGTGAGCTTATTAATAGTAATGGCTTGCATGCCAATGCAGATCAGATTCGTGCGATGGTTGATGTGTTCTCCCAAAGTTTCGAGCGTCCTTCTGATGTTGTAACTTGGTACTATGCCGACCCTAAACGTTTAGACGAGCCATCTGCCTTGGCAACGGAAGAGAATGCTGTGGCTTGGGTGTTGTCCAAAGCAAAAGTAACAGATAAAAAAGTTAAATTCGATGATTTAATGGGAAATGCTTAAATGAATAAGACGCAGCAATTGCAATTAGCGCAAGATTGGAATCCGCAAGACTTAGGCTATATCCCCATGGTGGTGGAGCAAAGTGGTCGTGGTGAGCGTTCATACGACATTTATTCCCGTTTGCTTAAAGAACGTGTGATTTTTCTGGTAGGTCCTGTAAATGACATGTCAGCCAATCTTGTGGTAGCGCAGTTGTTGTTTTTGGAAGCGGAAAATCCAGATAAAGATATCTCACTCTATATCAATTCACCTGGCGGTTCTGTGACGGCGGGTATGTCAATCTACGACACCATGCAGTTTATTAAAGCAGATGTTAGTACTTTATGTATCGGTCAAGCAGCGAGTATGGGAGCATTTTTGTTAGCGGCAGGTGCTAAAGGCAAGCGCTTTAGTTTGCCTAATTCACGTGTCATGATTCATCAACCTTCTGGCGGCTTCCAAGGTCAATCTACGGATATTGAGATTCATGCAAAAGAAATTTTGTATTTGCGTGGCAAGCTGAATGCTATCTTGGCGCACCACACAGGTAAAACAGCGGAAGAAATTGATCGTGATACAGAACGTGACAACTTTATGAGCGCTGAGCAGTCTGTAGAGTATGGAATGATTGATAAGGTGATTGCAAGTCGCACAGAAGCGGCTTAAGATTACTCTCAAGTTGCTCTTTTTTGAGTCGATAATCAAGTAACGAACGGTGTGTTAAAAGCTTATGAGTTGACGCAAGTGACCAGCAAACTAAGCTATTTTTATAAATAGGACAAGATCGATGGCGACTAAAGCCGATGGCGACAAATTACTTTATTGCTCTTTTTGTGGCAAAAGTCAGCATGAAGTAAAAAAACTCATTGCAGGACCTTCTGTATTCGTTTGTAACGAATGCGTTGACTTGTGTAACGATATCATCAGAGAAGAAGTTAAAAATACTGATGGATTAAAATCAACCGATGAAAGCCTACCTACGCCTCAAGAGATTTGTAAGATTCTTGATCAGTATGTCATTGGGCAAACACACGCCAAAAAGAACTTAGCTGTAGCGGTGTATAACCACTATAAGCGCTTAGGGCATAATAATTTGTCTGATGGCGGTCAAAAAGACGAAGTGGAAATCTCAAAAAGTAATATTTTGTTAATTGGACCAACCGGTTCTGGTAAAACTTTGTTAGCACAGACTTTGGCAAGATTGCTTGATGTCCCCTTTGTAATGGCAGATGCGACAACCTTGACAGAAGCTGGTTATGTAGGTGAAGACGTCGAAAATATAATGCAAAAACTATTGCAGAAGTGTGATTACGACGTTGAAAAAGCCAAGCGCGGTATCGTTTATATTGACGAAGTCGATAAGATTTCACGAAAATCTGAAAATGCCTCAATTACGCGTGATGTATCAGGCGAAGGCGTGCAACAGGCCTTGCTTAAGTTGATTGAAGGGACCGTGGCTTCAATTCCTCCACAGGGAGGTCGTAAGCATCCAAACCAGGAATTCGTTCAGCTGGATACAACCAACATTTTATTTATCTGTGGTGGTGCGTTTGATGGTTTAGAAAAAGTAATTCGTCTACGTTCAGAAAAAGGCGGTATTGGCTTTGGTGCAGAAGTAAAAGGCAAAAATGATATTCGTCAAGTTGGCGCGGTTCTTCGTGATGTTGAGCCAGAAGATTTGATTAAATTTGGTTTAATTCCAGAATTTATTGGTCGTTTGCCAGTGGTTGCAACGCTGGAGTCGTTGGATGAAGCCGCGCTGATGACTATTTTAACAGAGCCAAAAAATGCACTGACCAAACAATACATTAAGTTATTTAAAATGGAAGGCGTTGAGCTTGAGTTTCGCGAATCGGCACTGTTGTTGATTGCTAAGAAGGCGCTAGAGCGAAAAACAGGGGCGCGTGGTTTACGTTCAATTTTAGAGCATTCTTTACTCGAAATTATGTATGAGCTTCCATCGTTAGAAAACTTAACTAAAGTGGTGATAGATGAAGGCGTCATTCGGGGAGATACACCAGCGATATTGATTTATGAAGATAAAGCAACCGAAGAAGCTGTTGGCTGAAGTCGGTAGACATTTATTTCAAGTTTAAAATTAATGCAATAACGGCTATTTTAAACTTGAAGTATTTGAATTTAGCCCCATAAATGATTCTGTAGGCATTATTGGCTTAACACTTTAGCTTAATTTGAAAGTCACCATGACAAAATCATTACCTGTATATTCCCCAGCTGACGGCTTATTGCCTGTATTGCCATTACGTGATGTAGTGGTTTACCCACATCTTGTGATTCCCTTGTTTGTCGGGCGTACAAAATCTGTCAAAGCCTTGGAAATTGCCTCTGAAGGCAATAAACAGATTTTATTAGTGGCTCAAAAGTCTGCAAATAAAGATGAACCCGATGCTTCAGATTTATATGAGGTTGGTACCGTGGCAACGGTATTGCAAATGCTCAAGTTGCCAGATGGTACTGTCAAGGTGCTGGTTGAAGGTGTGCAACGTGCTAAAGTTTCTGGCTATATTGAAACAGAAGAGTGTTTTGCAGCTCGTGCGGACCTCATTGCTGAATCAGTGAATGATGTTGAGATTCAAGCGCTGATGCGCACAGTTTTTGCTCAGTTTGACCAGTATGTAAAACTAAATAAAAAAATCCCGCCTGAAATACTCACGTCGCTCGCCAGCATTGATGAAGCTGGACGTTTGGCGGATACGATTGCCGCACATTTAACCTTAAAACTCGACGAAAAACAAAAGATACTTGAAATGTTTAGTGTTGCTGAACGTTTAGAGCATTTATTACGTTTGATGGAAGGTGAAATTGATATTCTGCAAGTGGAAAAGCGCATCCGCGGGCGTGTTAAGCGTCAAATGGAAAAAACGCAACGCGAATATTATTTGAACGAGCAAGTAAAAGCCATTCAAAAAGAACTGGGTGAGCAAGATGAAAATGCAGAAATGGATGAGCTTGAGAAGCGCATAGAAGCTGCACGTATGCCGAAAGAGGCATTGGCAAAAGTTGCCAGTGAACTCAAGAAGCTCAAACTAATGTCGCCGATGTCTGCTGAAGCCTCAGTAGTACGGAACTATATAGATATCCTAATTAATTTACCGTGGAAGAAAAAAACAAAAATCAGTAAAGATTTGTTGGCGGCTGAGAAGGTATTAGACGATGACCATTATGGTCTTGAAAAGGTTAAAGAGCGTATTGTTGAATATCTAGCCGTACAACAACGTGTAGATAAAATTAAAGCACCGATACTTTGCTTAGTTGGTCCACCAGGTGTCGGTAAAACATCACTTGGACAAAGTATTGCTAAGGCGGTAAATCGTAAATTCGTACGTATGGCCTTGGGTGGTGTAAGAGATGAGTCTGAAATTCGTGGTCACAGACGTACGTATATTGGGTCTATGCCAGGAAAAATTTTGCAAAGCATGAGCAAGGTAGGCGTAAAAAATCCATTATTTTTACTCGATGAAGTCGATAAAATGGGGCAGGATATGCGTGGTGACCCTTCATCAGCCTTGCTTGAAGTGCTTGACCCTGAACAAAACCATACCTTTGCCGATCATTATGTTGAAGTTGAATACGATTTGTCCGATGTGATGTTTGTGGCAACAGCGAACTCGATGAATATTCCAGCGGCATTATTAGATCGCATGGAAATTATACATTTGTCGGGCTATACCGAAGATGAAAAAGTAAATATCGCTATGCGTTATTTATTGCCAAAGCAGTTAAAATCTCACGGCCTAAAAGATTTTGAAATCAATGTTTCAAAAGAAGCTGTGCGGGATATCGTGCGTTATTACACACGTGAAGCGGGTGTGCGTAAGCTAGAGCAAGAGGTTTCTAAGGTCTGCAGAAAAGTAGTTAAAGAATTGCTCACTACCAAAGCAAAAGAGGGCGCTAAAGCAGCTAAAAAGGTTGTTGTAACGCCTAAAACATTAGATAAATATCTAGGGGTACAGCGCTACGATTACGGTGTTGCATCAAAAGAAAATCAAGTCGGCCAAGTAACGGGTCTTGCCTGGACATCGGTAGGCGGAGAATTGCTTACAATTGAGGCTGTTTTGTTGTCCGGTAAAGGGAAAACAACGACGACCGGTAAATTGGGTGAGGTGATGAAAGAGTCGACACAGGCGGCGATGAGCGTAGTGCGCAGCCGTGCTAGACGGCTCGGCATTTCGGACGATTTTTATGAAAAAAACGACATTCATATCCATTTTCCAGAAGGAGCAACTCCAAAAGATGGCCCTAGTGCAGGTATTGCAATTACCACCGCACTAGTTTCAATCTTAACTGGCATTCCAGTTCGTGCAGATGTTGCGATGACCGGTGAAATAACTTTAAGAGGTGAAGTGTTACCAATCGGTGGGTTAAAAGAAAAGTTGCTTGCTGCACATCGTGGCGGTATTAAAACCGTGTTAATTCCACATCAAAACGTTAAAGATTTGGCTGATATTCCTGAAAATATTAAAAATCATCTGGATATTCACCCTGTCCAATGGATTGATGAAGTATTAGCATTAGCATTATCGTCACAACCAGTACCATTACCTGAGCAAAGCGAAGTTAATGCAATTGTCACAAATGATGCACAAGTTGCTGAAAAAACAGCGGAAAGTAAAACGGTCGTAACTGAAGGGGTGAAGCACTAAGAAAATAAGTGTAAATCTTAAGTTTAAACACTTGACACGGCCTTTGCTGGCTTGATATAAAGCTGTACGGGTAGTAAATATCCAACTACATTTTTAATTTTTTTAATAAAACTTAAGAGAGGATTACACGTGAATAAATCAGAACTGATTGACAGCATTGCAAGTGCAGCAGGCATTTCAAAAGCAGCAGCTGGCCGTGCATTAGACGCAACAACAGCTTCAATAACAACAGCATTAAAAAAAGGCGACTTAGTTACTTTAATTGGGTTCGGTACTTTTTATGTAGGCAAACGCGCAGCACGCAACGGCCGTAATCCTCGAACAGGCGCAACAATTAAGATTAAAGCGGCAAACTCGCCCAAATTTAGGGCTGGTAAATCACTAAAAGATGCTGTAAACTAGCGTTCTTGTTGGTTAAGCAGGGTGCTTAGCTCAGTTGGTAGAGCGTCGCCCTTACAAGGCGAATGTCAGCGGTTCGACCCCGTTAGCACCCACCAGTAAACCGAATAGTGTGACTAAGTCGTTCCTTATTTAATAAATTTGAGAGTGCTGGTAATTTAAGCACTCTTTTATTTTGCAAGAAATATTATCAGTATTGATAATGGTAGGTACGCGAATAGATACGTGTTTTTGATGTATATACGTGAAGTTTTTGGAGTGGTAGTTCAGTTGGTTAGAATACCTGCCTGTCACGCAGGGGGTCGCGGGTTCGAGTCCCGTCCGCTCCGCCAAAAAAAATAGCGAGTCCTAGGACTCGCTATTTTTATTTGTAATTTTTCTTTTACTGCACTAGCAAAATGAATTCACTAGCAAAATGAATTTGCAGGTTAAGAAATTACCTATGCATATCTTATGATATATTAGTCAGGTTTTAATTTTGCGCGCTACAGTCAGACTGTAGAAGTGGTATTAAGTTTGGTTCAGATTAAACCGAATAAATCAGATTAATCCAAGTTAAGTTGCATAGAACTTATTTTTAAGGGTAGAGATTTTTATGTTAGATGAAATTCGCACCGTAGCTCAGGGCTGGGTTGGCAAGGCTTTGTTGGCTATTATTGCAGTTCCTTTTGCGTTGTTTGGAATAGACTCCTATTTGAGCAATGCCGGCAGCAATGTTACTGTAGCAAAAGTTGGAGGAAATGAGATAACCATACAAGAATACGATAATGCATTGAAAAACATGCGTAATCGCTTGCAGTCTGAAGGTAAGTTTGATCAGGCGCAATTAGAAAGCCCAGAAGTTAAATCACTAGTGCTCAACCAGTTAATCAATAAGCAGTTATTAAGTGATGAAATCCAGCGTGCTAAATATGCTATCAGCGATGAGCATTTGGCTACTTATGTTACTGGTATGCCTGAATTTCAGAAAGACGGTAAGTTTTCTCAAGAACTTTATGATCAAACTTTATCGCAGAATCAACTTACGCCGAGTCGATTTGAAGCTGGGATGCGTGCAGATTTGTTGGCACAACAAGCGCAAGATGGTATTGCAAGACTTGGATTTATTTCTAACGCGCGTGCGGAAGACACTTTAAAGCTAACAAATCAAAAACGTGTTGTGACAGTAGCTGAGATTAAAACTAAAGATTTTATAAGCCAAGTAAATGTAGATGAGGCGCAGGTTAAAGCTTATTACGAAAAACATAAAGATAAGTTGATTGAGCCTGAGAAAGTTAAGCTTGAATTTGTTACATTAGCCCCCGTTGATTTTATGCGTAACATTAAAGTTGACGATGCTGAAGTTAAGCGTTTTTATGATGAAAATACGGCGAAGTTTCAAGGAAGTGAACAGAGACGCGCTAGTCATATATTAATTGGCTTCGGAGTGAGTGCTAGTGCTGAACAGAAACAACAAGCTAGAGAAAAAGCTGAGAAAATTTTAGCAGAGATTAAGAAAAATCCTAAATCATTTGAATCCTTAGCAGTTAAAGAGTCACAGGATCCAGGTTCAGCTGTAAAAGGTGGGGATTTAGGTAGTTTTGCGCGTGGCGCCATGGTTAAGCCATTTGAAGATGCTGCTTTTAGTTTGAAAGTTGGTGAAATCAGTAATTTGGTTGAATCTGAGTTTGGTTATCACATTATTAAGTTAACAGAAATTACAGGGCAGAGTTCTGATTTTGAAAGTTTAAAACCCCAAATCAAGGGTGATTTAATGTTTCAAAAAGCACAAGAAGAGTTTGCGAAACAAGCCGAGAACTTTAATAGTTTGGTTTATGAGCAATCTACTAGTTTGCAGCCCGCCGCTAAAGTCTTTGGTGGGCAGGTACAAAAGTCGGATTGGTTAAATCGTGAGACGGGTACTAAATTCTTTAAAAATAATGAAAAAATCATGAATTTGGTTTTTTCTAGCGAAGTGCTTAAAGACCGCCGAAATACTGAAGCGGTTGAAGTTTCACCCAATAACTTAGTGTCGGCTCGAGTTGTTGAGTACAAACCTGCAGCACCGAAAAACTTTGAAGAAGTAAAGTCTGGAATTGAAGCTTTGCTAAAATTAGAAGCCGCATCTAAACTAGCCACAGAAAAGGGTGAGGCGGCTCTGAAAAATCTGCGTGAGGGTAAGGATGCCGTTGGCATCGAGTGGATACCAGAGGTAACTGTAGATCGTAGAAATGCACAAGGATTAACTGATTTAGCGATGAATCAGGTATTTAAAACAAATGTAGCAAAATTACCTGCTTTTTCTGGTTTGACAGATGAAAAGCAAGGCTATCTATTAGTTAAAGTGATTAAGGTTGATACTTCTTCTGATGAGGAAGAAGCAAAACAACTAGCCAAGAAAGCATTAACTGCGGCGCTAGCAAATGAGTATCTTGCCGCGTATAAACAATCACTGCGTGAAAAGGCTAAAGTGACTGTGAATGAAAAAGTACTGTTGAGTGATGCAGTGAAGTGATTTTATTCATACTGGAATAGTGATACGTAAAAAAGGCACCTAAGGTGCCTTTTTTATTCGTTAGTCTTTATGACAAACTTAGTTTATTCAATAACACCTGCAGCGGTAATATTCATGCCGCCATCGACATAAGTAATTTCCCCCGTGATGCCTGAGGCTAAGTCACTACATAAAAATGCAGCGGCATTACCCACTTCTTCAATGGTTACATTGCGACGCAAGGCGGCATGTTTTTCATTGAAGCTAATCATTTTATCAAAATCACCAATACCAGAGGCGGCTAAGGTTTTGATTGGGCCTGCAGAAACTGCATTTACGCGAATGCCTTTAGGGCCCAAGCTTTGCGCCATATAGCGTACATTAGCCTCTAGGCTGGCTTTTGCTAAACCCATAACGTTGTAGTTGGGCATGGTGCGCTCTGCGCCTAAATAACTCAGCGTCAGTAAACTGCCATTGCGACCCAACATCATTGGCAATGCGGCTTTAGCCAATGCAGTAAAGCTATAGGAACTGATGTCGTGTGCGATGCGAAAATTTTCACGAGTGGTTTTCTCTACATAATCACCATCCAGTGCATCTTTAGGAACAAATGCAATTGAATGTACGATCGAATCGATACCGTCCCAATGTTTAGCAATGGAAGGAAAGAGGGCTTCAATCAGACTGTCTTCTGCCACATCGCAGTGGAATACTAGCTTGGAATCAAAATCTGCCGCTAATTTGGTTACACGCTCTTGGTGCTTTTCAACTTGATAAGTGAACGCTAATTCTGCACCTTCACGTTTCATTGCAGCGGCAATGCCGTAGGCGATTGAGCGATTGCTTAGTAAACCTGTGATTAATATTTTTTTACCTGCTAAAAATCCCATGACATCATTCCTATCTATATGCTTGAAAATTTACTACTAGTGTTGGCCACTTTTTGGATTATAGGCATCGCGTAACCCATCGCCAAGCAGATTATACCCTAACACAGTTATCAATATCGCAAGCCCTGGAAATAGCGAAAGCCACCAGGCGAATTGTATGTACTCTTTTCCATCGGTCAGTATGTTTCCCCAAGAGGCTTGTGGCGCCTGTACACCTAAACCTAAAAAGCTTAAGCCTGATTCGATTAGTACTGCACTCGCAATCCCAAGAATTGAACTGACAATAATCGGTGTTAAACTGTTGGGGAGTAAATGTGTAAATATTAAGCGATTGTCCTTAGCTCCCAAGGTTTGGGCGGCTAGTACAAATTCTCGGTTACGTAAACTTAGAAACTCAGCTCGTACAAGTCTAGTTACACCCATCCATGATGTTAGGCCGATAACTATCATGATGTTCCAGATAGACGGTGTTAAAAACGCAATGACAGCCAAAATTAAGAAGAAAGTCGGGATTGAGAGCATGATATCCACAACTCGCATTACAATGGTATCTACCCACCCACGATAAAAGCCTGCCAAAGCTCCTAGCACGATGCCAATGACCGTAGAGATACCAACAGCTACAAAACCTACCATGAGTGATATACGGGCGCCGTATAGCATCCGAGAAAACACATCACGGCCTAATCCGTCGGTTCCCATTAAATGTTGTGTGGAAGGTGAAAGCAGAATTGCTTTCACATCGATTGCATCAGGATCGTATGGTGAGATGATCGGGGCAAGCAAAGCAAGCAGTAAAATGCTACTGATGATGACAAAGCCGAGTAGAACTAAAGGATTGACAGCTGATGCTTTCATTTAACTACGCCTCTTCTAACGCGAGGATCGGCCCAGGCATAAGCGATATCCGCGAATAGATTGCCAACTAAAGTGAGTGCAGCACCTATTGTTAAAATGCCCATAATTACTGGAAAGTCCCGCATCAGCACCGCGTCATAAAATAACTTTCCCATCCCGGGGATAGCAAAAATGCTTTCTGTGATGACCGAGCCACCTATTAAACCAGGTATGGCGAGGCCTAGTATAGTGATGAGTGGCAAGAGGGCGTTGCGCAGTGCATGGCCATAAACCACACGATTTTCACTTAAACCTTTTGATCTTGCCGTGGTGATGTAGTCCTGATTTAGCACTTCTAACATGCCATTCCGTGCAAATAATGAGATGCCCGCTAGACCTGTGATTGCTGAGATGAACACGGGTAAAACTAAATGCTTCAATGTGTCTAAGATTTGCGTTAGCCAGCCCATATTTTCATGCTCGATGCTTTGTAAGCCTGAAATAGGTAGCCATGCGTTCTGTACGCCCATCCAATACATTAGCATCAGTGCTAGCCAGAAGCCTGGTATTGCAAAGCCAATAAATACAAACAAGGTGATGCTGCGGTCTGCGAGTTGATTTTGTTTGAGAGCAGAAATAACTCCGAGTGGTAAAGCGATGGCGATAATGAAGATTAAGCTTAACACGTTGATTAACAGTGTGATGGGCAGGGCTTCCTGAATCATACCGAGTGTTAGATTGCCGTCTTTATCTTTGCTTTGCCAAAAAACTGGCCGTTGATGTGAGGCGAAGGAAGTGCCGAAGTCCAAGGTCGCCATACGCTTTAGCCATAAGCCATATTGCACAATAATCGGTTTATCTAGGCTGTACAATTCTCTTAGTTTTTGCCGCGATTCTTCGCTCGCTTTGGGGTTGAAGCTGGCTTCGCTGGTGGTGATGTCACCAGGCGCTAAGTGCATGATGAAAAATGAAATTAAGCTGATACCTACCAGTAATGGAATCATCCAAAGCACACGTTTTATCAGATAGTTAAGCATTGTTTTAGTTTAGTGCTCGCTCATCTCGTTGCGACTATACGCCTTGGGAATGTACCACTCGTAGGTGTTATGGCCGATCCCAGCAGGAGGAGCAGGCTTGCTAATGCCCTTGACGCGCTTATGAATAGCTGTAAGCCCATAACCCGCAGATAAATATACAATCGGACTTTCTTCGAGTAGAACTTTTGAAAACTCATGGTAGATTTTCATGCGTTTATCTGGATCAAGTTCTAGTCTACCAGCTTCCAACAGCTTATCCACGCGTGTATTATTGTAACTAATAAAGTTAAACTGACCAGGCGCCTGTTGGCTCGAGTGCCAGATACTATATTGGTCAGGGTCAAGTGATAGGCTCCAGCCTAGTACAACCACATCAAATTCTTTTGGTTTAATAAAACGACCGAGAAAGCTCGCCCACTCCAGTACACGAATGTTCGCATCAATACCAATTTCTTTTAGGCGGCGTTGTATTAAAACTCCTGTCATTTCGCGCTCTTTATTTTGATTGGTTAAAATCTCAAAATGAAACGGTTTACCATCTTTATCCAAAATTCCATCGTTGTCATGGTCTTTATAACCAGCCGCTTTTAATAAGGCTTTGGCTTTACTGGGGTCGTAAGGATAAGGTTTAAGTTCTGGGTTACTCCAGCGCGTGCCAGGTTTGTAGGGTGAAGCTACTGGTTCGCCCAGTCCTAATAACACACCATCAATAATTTCCTGCTTATTGATAGCATAGTTAATTGCCTGCCGCACCCGAATGTCATCAAAGGGTTTGCGTTTCAGATTAAAGCCTAGGTAAGTATAACTGTTGCCAAGTTCTTTATAGAGTGCAATCTTATTGTTGAGGTCTGGTCTCGCAGGAAAAATCCGCGCATATTGAATTGGGTTTAAGCCCATTAAATCAATGTTGTCTGCGCTGAGTTCTAAAAACTGGGCTGCTTTATCTGGAATAATGCGCGACAATAAATGATCAATTTTGGCTTGTCCTTGAGTTGCATTTTCATTGCGCGTGAGCTTGAGATACTGGCCATTTTTCCACTTATCTAATTTGTAATAATGACTACCTACAGGGTTGCGTGCAAACGCTGTGCTGTTGATGTCCTGATCTTTGAGCAAGTGCTTAGGCAGGATGTGTAACGATGCCCATGTTTCTAGCGCTGGAGCATAAGGTGCCGCATACGAGACGCGAAAGGTATTCAAATCAGGGGTCTCAGCTTTAATCACCAATTTGTAGTCAGAACCATACGGAGTGCGTGTTTTTTCATCCGTAACCTTTTGCCAAGTGAAGAGCACATCTTCACTGGTTAACGCCTGGTTATCGGCCCACTTTAAATTTGGTTTTAAGTGAAAGGTAATGGTTTTTTGATCTTCTGAAATGTCCCAACTTTCAACCAATTCGCCAGTTAACTCTAGATCTTTATCGTACTTTAATAAGCTATTAAATATGTTGCCTGCGATAGCTGAGGCAGCTGATTCTCCAGCAATCATCGCGATTAAGCCGCTGGGTTCACCTGTTGTGGCCTCAATTAGAGTACCACCGTTGCTGGAGGGGTAATTAATGTTGTAATTAATTTGCGCAGCATTTTCTTTATTAGCCGAACCGTCACCACAGGCGGTCAGGCATGTAGATAGAAGTGCAAGCAATGCAATTTTTTTAAAATGACAGAAATGCATGATGATTAACGAAAACTAAGCCTCAATTTTTTAATTTCGGTGTTTTTTCTTGCTTGCTACCGCTTTGTTTTTTACTGTTTTGCGTGCAGATTTTATTTTCTTTCCGGCGTTATTTGAAACGCTTGTTTTATTGCTATTGCTATTGCTATTGCTCTTTGCCGATTTTTTTTGACGATTGGATTGAGTATTTTCAGTTTTGATTAAAATGATTTGTCCAACTTTCACGCGATTCCTTTTGATTGAATTAACAGTTTTTATTTGCTTAACGGTTACATTATAACGTTGTGCAATACCCTGTAAGGTTTCCCCTTTTTTTACTTTGTGTGAGACGTTGCGTTGTTCTACAGGTTCAATTTCATCTTTTTCATTTACCGTGTTACTTTCAGTATAAGCATTATTCAACGCACTTAAGTCTAGGTTGGCCGATTCCTGATTTGTGCTAGTTTCAGCGTTTGTAGAAGGTTGAAGTTTTTGCGTTCCGCTATCACCGTTCGATGTTTTAACATCGAGATTATTGCCATTCGGCACTAGGATCGTAGCGGATTTTTTGATTTTATTCTGTGTGGGCAGATTATTTACATTCCGCAGTTTAGCGAGCTGTATGCCAAATTTAGAAGCGATGTTTTCCATACGCTCACCGCGCTTTGCGAAATAAGTGCGCCAGCTGACCAACGGTTTGTCGTAATTAGCCAGGTTATTTCTAAAAGCTTGCGCGGCCAATATAGGCAATAGCAGTTCGTGCTTCTCGCCTTCGTTTGCAATGACGGGTCGCTTATTGCTGGGATTGAGTGCTAAAAACTCATCATCACTAATTTCCGCTAGTTTGGCAGCCAAATGTGCATCAATCTGGGCAGGTGCTATTACCTTAGCAAAATAGGGCGTATTGGCAATGGTCTGAATTTTAAGACCGTAATTTTCTGGATTGGTCATTAAATTTTTAATCGCCTGCAGTTTTGGTACATAGTTTCTAGTTTCTGCGGGTAGATCAATGCTCTCATAATCAATAGGCAAGCCTAGTTTACGGTTACGCTCAATGGCTCTGCCTACAGTGCCTTCCCCTGCGTTATAAGCGGCTAGGGCTAAATCCCAAGCGCCAAACATATTGTAGAGCTTTTGTAGATAGGCGAGTGCTGCGTCTGTAGCAAAGGTAACATTGCGTCTATTGTCTACCCACCAGTTTTGCTTTAAACCAAAATGCTTGCCAGTTGAAGGGATGAATTGCCAGATGCCGGAAGCATTGCTGGTTGAGTTTGCTTGAGGGTTATAGGCGCTTTCTATCATTGGTAGTAGCGCGATTTCAGTCGGCATGCCACGTTTTTCTACTTCTTCTACAATATGGAATAAGTAGCGCTGACTACGTTCTACCATGCGCTTAATGTAGTCAGGACGAGAGCTGTACCATTCTTCGTGATGTGTAACTAAACTTGAGGTGGAGTCTGGCATGGCATAGCCATTTCGAATACGTTGCCATAGGTCATCACTTTTAACTGGGACTTGCTCAGCAAGGTCATTTAAATCAACATGAAGTTCTCTATCAAACGCGTCACCGAGCTCAGTGTTCTCAGTGTTCTTAGGCTCTTGTTTATCAAGAGTGCCTAAGTCTCTCACTTGTGGCCTAAAAGAATCATCGGAGTGGATGATGATTTCTTCACCAGCAACATTGGACTCCGCCTGCACAATATTGGCCGTGGTGGAGCTTAGGCAGATTAAGCTTAATATCAGCGGTTTGATACGTACCTTGAAAACAGCAGGCAGATGGATTGGATTGGAATGTTTTATTTTTGGAAACTTGCTGTTAGGTATAATGCGGCTTAAGAATTGATAGGCGTGTAAAAAATAAGGCTGAAACATGAAAACGCTCAAAATCAAAATATAGCTGGATGGTAACAAAAAAATCAGAATAAGGTCAAGCGAATATAATTTACAATATACTTTAATTTATTTACGTATCTTAATGATTAGTAATGATTTCTATTGTTTCTTAGTATGCTAAAAACTTCTACTGGATCGGCATTACTTAATCCAATAGAAGATTGGATTTCGTTGTTGGTGCAGCGTAAAAAAGGATTGGTGGCGCGTTCTAACGCGATAGTTGATGGCAAACTTGGCGTGTTGTTTTCGCGAAATGTTTGCGTTTGTTTAAAGCGGTTTATTAAAAAGAAATTGTTCTGTTCGAGCGTGAGTGCAAAATTGATGTTTTGCAGGGTGTATTCATGCGAACAGTAAACTTTTGTTGCTGGGGGCAACGCCGACAGCCTTTGTAACGATTGGTACATTTGTGAAGCAGTACCTTCAAACAGCCGCCCACAACCCGCACCAAACAAGGTGTCACCACAAAAAAGGAGCTGATTCTTTTCGGAATAATAGGCCACATGGCCTAATGTGTGGCCGGGTAAATCGATTAGACTAAAGATGATATTAAGTTCTTTAATGCTGATCTTATCAGGCTCGCCCACTGGCGCATGCTCAAAAAGGTACTGGTCTAGTTTAGGCGCATATACCTGGATATCTGGAGAGTGCTTAAGGAGTGTAGCTACCCCGTCGATATGGTCATAGTGATGGTGTGTAATTAAAATTACTGTAAGCTTTAGGTTTAGTCGATCAAGTATTTCAAGGACGGGGATTGCATCCCCAGGATCGACAATGGCTGCGTGAAGGCCATTGTGTATTAGCCAGATATAATTATCCTTAAAGGCTGGAATTGGTATAATTTGCAAATCATGATGCATACTGTCAATCATTTGCTCTACTTATTTAAATGTCAATAGCCGCTAGCTTACCTCAAATTCAGCAGCAATCTTGGTTTGACTCAACCGTAGGTCGATATTTGCAGGCCAAAGAGCAGGCTTTGTATGATCAGGCAGTATTCGATTTGTTTGGATTTAATGCCCTGCAAATGGGTTACGAGCAATTACCCTTATTGCGTAATTCTCGTATCCCCAATCGTTATGTTGCTTCAGCTTTTGTGGACAATGAGGTGCAATATCACTTAAGTTGCAGTGATGACTTTCTACCATTTGCCGATATGAGCTTAGATTTATTATTATTGCCACATCGCTTAGAGTTCAGCGAGCGTCCGCATCAAACACTACGCGAAGCCGCAAGAGTAATGATGCCTGAAGGGCACTTGTTGATTTCAGGCTTTAATCAGCTCAGCCTTTGGGGTGCAACTGCTAGTTTTAAGAAATTATTTTCCGATACAGCAAGCTACCCATGGAATGGCAAATTTATAGGCTTAGCGCGTTTGAAAGATTGGTTAGCCTTGTTGGGGTTTGAAGTGGTGTCAGTTGAAATGTGCTGCCATGTGCCGCCCTTTGAACAGACTGTATGGTATCGACGCTTTTTATTTTTAGATAAAGTTAGTGGGCAACGCTGTGCGATGCTAGGTGGCGTGTACTTTATTGTGGCAAAAAAACGCGTAGCGGGTATGACGCCTATTAAGCCTAATTGGAAATTGTCACCATTAAAATCATCGCTTGTTATTGGCCCAACCCGTTCAAAACCAACACAAATGCATTCGTCAAAATTATCTCTCAATAAAAAAAATAGCAGAAAAAAATATGAGCAATAAAGTGGAAGTTGAAATCTATGCGGATGGTGCTTGCAAAGGTAATCCCGGCCCAGGTGGATGGGGTGCATGGATTAGCTATAATGGCAATGAGAAAGAATTGTTTGGTGGTGAGTTGTTAACTACGAATAATCGTATGGAACTTACCGCGGTTATACGTGCGTTAGAGGCGTTAAATCGTTCGTGTCATGCCAAGGTGTTTACTGATTCTGTCTATGTGCAAAAAGGGATTTCGGAATGGATAACAGGCTGGAAGGCCCGCAATTGGAGAACTGCAGATAAGAAGCCGGTAAAAAATGACGACCTCTGGCGAGTTTTGGATGTGCTGGCGCAGCAACACACTGTGCAGTGGATTTGGGTTAAGGGACACGCGGGTAATGTTGGGAACGAGCGAGCTGATATGTTAGCCAATAAGGGCGTGGAGCAAATTTTAGCCAATATCTAGTAGCAGTAAGCAGCTAAATTAAGTGCATAAACAGAATATTAATGTGAAAGTGAAATCATGCGGCAAATCTTTTTAGATACAGAAACCACGGGTTTATATCATGCGCAAGGTCATCGGGTTATTGAAGTGGCGGCCGTGGAGGTGGTGAATCGTCGACTGACTAAACAGCATTTTCACTACTATTTAAATCCAGACCGTGAAATTGACCAAGGTGCGCAGGAAGTGCATGGTATTTCATTGGAGTTTTTACAAGATAAACCACGCTTTGCTGATATTGCGAATGATTTAATTGCTTTTATTGCTGATGCCGAGTTGATTATGCACAACGCGCCATTTGACGTAGGCTTCTTGAATTGCGAATTCGGTTTAATCGAACAGCGTCCTGTGGAAAGCATTGTTGCTAAGGTGACCGATACGCTTAAAATGGCGAAAGAAATGCGACCAGGTCAGCGAAATAGCTTAGATGCGCTATGTAAGCACTATGGCATTGATAACTCACGTCGTACTCTGCATGGTGCCTTGCTGGATGCTGAATTGTTGGCCGATGTCTACATGGCGATGACGCGGGGGCAAGACAGTTTGATGATGGATATTGAAAAGCCGCGTAACGCACAACATGATTTTGCGGCACAATTAGCAACACCACTGCAAATTAAATTAGCCAATGAAGCAGAAATATCGGCACATCGTGAATATTTAGCTGGATTATCGAAGTCTGGCAATTGCGTATGGAATAATTTAGAACCAAAAAATGCGGCAGAATAAAAACTTGAACAAACTTTTGTAATAAGAGCAGTCAATCGAAAACAGATATTTAGAAAGTAAGAAGATGAATAAAACGATTATTGTGACAGGCGGAGCTGGTTTTATTGGTGCTAATTTTGTATTGGCTTGGGTTAAACAGGGTTTGGGCAAGGTGGTGAATCTTGATAAATTGACTTATGCAGGAAATTTAGAAAATCTGCTTGAAATCGAACACAACCCGCAACATTTCTTTGTTCATGGTGATATTGGGGACCAAGCCCTTTTGGCCGAGTTGTTAGCCGAGCATAAGCCTTATGCAATCGTGAATTTTGCTGCAGAGAGTCATGTAGATCGCTCAATTCATGGCCCCGAAGATTTTATCCAAACCAATGTAGTCGGTACGTTTCATTTATTAGAAGCGGTGCGTGCCTACTGGACTAGCCTGAGTGAAGCGCATCGTAAGCAGTTTCGCTTTTTACATGTATCCACGGATGAAGTTTATGGTTCGCTCGGTAAAAATGATGCAGCATTCACTGAAAACCACACCTATGCACCCAATAGTCCGTATTCTGCTTCAAAAGCAGCTTCTGATCATTTAGTCCGTGCTTATCATCATACTTATGGCTTGCCGACGCTCACCACCAATTGTTCTAACAATTATGGTCCACATCATTTTCCTGAGAAATTGATACCACTGGTAATTCATAATGCGCTCTCAGAGCTGCCATTACCAATTTATGGTACAGGACATCAGATTCGCGATTGGCTCTATGTAGAGGACCACTGTGCAGCGATTAGACGCGTGTTGGAGGCAGGGAATGTTGGGGAGGTTTATAACATTGGTGGATGGAATGAAAAACCTAATATCGAAGTGGTAAAAACTTTATGTAGAATACTCGATATTAAAAAGCCCCGTGCTGATGGTAAATCGTATGCTGATCAAATTGCATTTGTAGAGGACAGGCTAGGTCATGATCAGCGCTATGCAATTGATGCAACGAAGATAGCCAAGGAGTTAGGCTGGAAACCAAAAGAAACGTTTGAATCAGGGATTGAAAAAACGGTGAGCTGGTATTTAGAGCACCAGGACTGGGTTGCCAATGTGACGAGCGGTGATTACCGACATTGGGTGGCTAAAAATTACGCGGAACGCGGTGAGGAAATGGCTTAGTATTAATGTTTATTTAAGCTTATTATCTTCACTTAGCTGTATTTAACTCAGCGCATCTGCCCAGTTATTCGGTGTTTCATATAGGCGTACTTTTTCTAGCTTCAAATGGTTACCATAAGTGTCATGATACTGATTTTTAAGTATGCGAAAGGCTTCGGCAGCCATGTTCTCTGCGGTAGGCACGGTTGGAAAAATCACTGTTTTATGATTAGCTAAAGTATTCAGAAAGCTCAATACCTCGCTGTCATGTTGGTAAACTAGAAAGGCATGATCCCAGACGTCCACCACGGAATTCTTGGCAATTTTTTTTACATCAGAAAAATCCATCACCATGCCATTTTCCGAGGTATTTTCTTGCGAGATAATGTCGCCAGATAAAGTGATTTCAATCGCATAGCGGTGACCATGTAAATTTTTACATTGGCTTTTATGGCTGGGAATGCGATGACCAGCATCAAATTCAAGGCGGGTAGTAATTTGCATGAGAGTGGCTAAGATTAAATTTGTGCCAATTATACGCTGTCTGCAGTTGTTTTCGGTGACTTGTTAGCGTTGTCGTGTGGATTCAAAAACACTAAGCCAAGCAATAAAATCATCAAAAGACATCGGTTTCCCGTAAAAGTAGCCTTGAATCTTTTCGCATTTCAGTTCTTTTAAGATATCTAAACAGGCTTGATTCTCTACTCCCTCCGCTACAACTTCTTTGCCCAAGCTGTGCGCCAGTTTAACCACGGACTGGACGATTTCTTTATCCTGATCTGACGTAGCAATATTGCGTACAAAAGATTGGTCTATTTTGACGATGTCAATTGGCATATTGCGCAGGCGTGCCATAGAGGAATAGCCCGTACCAAAGTCATCCAAAGCAAGTTTGCAGCCTAATTGTTTAATTTTGTCAATGACTTTTGCAACTTTAATTTCATCCACCAGAATATCGTTTTCAGTGATTTCAATTATCAAGTTTTCTGCTGGAATCTGCCAGAGTGCAATTGATTGAGCGAGTAATTCAGGCAGGTCTGCGTCTAGTAAATCTATACTACTTAAATTAATCGTAAGCGCAATATTCTTTTGATGCGCAGAAATGAGCTCCGCGCAACGCTGACAGGCATTGTTAATCAGCCATCGGATAAATACCTTGCCGAAGCCTTTTTTGTAAATGACATCAATTAGTCGAGAAGGTGATAAGGCCTGCCATTCTTGATTCGGCCAGCGCAATAAGACCTCAGCACTGATACATATTTCATTTGTACCTGCTTTGTGATGAATGCTGACAATCGGTTGCAAAAACACGGCCAATTCATTTTGTTGTAAGGCCTCTATAATGGCTTCGTCTAGCAAATGAGCATTCATGAAAGAGGAAGAGATATGTTGATCGTAGATTTTGACCTGCTCATTTTTGATGATGGCGTGATGCAGTGCTAGCCTAGCGTATTCGTAAATTGAAATAGCATTCGTTTGAATATTGAACGTGCTGATGGCGCCGATATAAGGTTTTAAGATAAGTGTGATGTTTTCTAGAGGCAGGGCAGTTTCAAATGCATGTATCAGCTTGGTTGCCATTAAACTAAGTTGAGTTGTGGATTTTAATGGTTTAATTAAAATCGCAAGATCAATGGAGCCCACATAGAATAAGGTAGCGTCATTATTCAAGTGTTGTTGAATCGTAGCTATTGCCGCCAGCATCAGATTTGAGGCGGCTGAATTGAGCTGAGATTCTTCATCAAAATTGATATTTAGGTTGATCAGAATCAAACCTAAGTGTTCCATACCCAAATGATCTTCCTCAGAATCATTTTCTGCCACACTTTCAGTTTTTAAATATTGTTTTAATAAACTGGCTAATAAGTGCTGGTTAGGAAGTCCCGTATCCAAATCAAAATTTTGAACATAGCTGAATTTGTATTGCTCCAGTTGGTTTGTAACACGTGCGATGAGATGCATCAGTAAGTTTTGAAATTGACCATGCTTGTCGGTTTTTAATTCTAAACAGCGTGCTAATAGAAAAGCTGTATCTAAATTGGCACCAAGCTTGTAATCGTTAAGCCATGCGAGTAGTAAGTTGTTTATTTGGTGGTTAAATTGTGACCAGCTTAATTTTTCTGGCCAGCTGCTGATAATGTATGATGTATTTTTCAGAGTACTACTGCCACTATTATAGGGGGGAGATTTTATAAATTGCTCAAATGCTTGCGGGTTGAAATTGTAATCACCAGTCACCTCCGAAGCTTTTAATTGGTAGCTGGTCAGGATGTCTAACAGTAAATTGGGTTCTAATTCAATTGTAAAATCTTGGTACAGCGATGATGCACCGGCTTGATTTACCTGCGTTAAACTTTGGCTAAGCAAATTAACCATAATAATTATTTGAGCTTAGTCCGTAGCTGTCAGGTGGCAGCCCTTTCACGATTTTATAAGGCTCACCCGTGGGGGTAAGGGGCGAATTGATTAAATTAATGATGGCAGGGTATTCATTTCTACTTTTGTCGGGGTTCAGTAATATCATCACGCGAGGTAATAAGCGTCGCACACTGTTTTGCTGAATCACAACACCGACTTCGCCAGAATTGAGCTCAACAAGCGAGCTTACTGGGTACATGCCCAGAAACTGCACCAGTTGGTCGATAAGTACGCCATTAAATTTAAAACCACGTAAAGAATGAATTTCTTCTAAGGCCATTTGATTGTAAACACCTTTTGCATAGACTTTATTCGTCGTCAGTGCACAGTAGGTGTCAATCAGGCCAGCCATTTGGCCAGTTAAGCTGATTTGATTTCCTGAAAGTTTATACGGGTAACCACTACCATCAATGCGTTCGTGGTGCTGCGAAACCGTTAATATCACTGTGCCAGAAATATTGTCAGTTTTTTCTAATAAAGTTAGCGCAAAATCCACATGTTTTTTTAGCATTTCAAATTCGTCATGGCTGATTTTATCTTGCTTGTGTAAGAGTTCTGTTGGAATTTTGGCTTTACCAATGTCTTGCAATAAACCAGCCAAACCTAGATCTTTGACTTGTTTTTTAGGCAGCGCCATAAAATTGGCAAGTGCCATTAATGTGATGGAGACACTGAGCGCGTGATTGTAGGCATAGTCATCGGTTTGTTTCAGTTTTGCCAGCCATATCAGCGCATCTGGGTTTCGTTCTATACTTTCCACCATGCCATCTAAAGCTTCGTGGATGTTGCCTAAATCGATTTCTTGGTCTAAGGCGAGCGCTTCAAACATTTCACGGGTAGCTAGTTGTGATTTTTCATAGACAGGATAAACAACGGCGATTTCATCCTCAACAGGGGGGGCTTCATCAAAAATCGTGATTTTGTATCCATCGATAGTCTTTGGAGCTTTTTCGAGTTCCGCTTTTAACGCAGCTTTATCGATGGTTGATTGCAATTTTTTGTTTTTACTCCCCCAACTGGTTAAACCGGAAATAAAATTTGAAATATCGGTTTTAATTTGTGTTGTTAGGGTAGGGTTTTCAGCATCTGAATTTTTTGCATCAGTGTTAGTTTCGGCCCCCTTGCCAATATATTGCATATTAAATACGGCATCGGTGGTATTTTTTCTGGCTGTATCGGCTTGGTTGTTTGGGATGCCTGTATGAATTTCTTTGATAATGTCAAAAAAAGAAAACTTTGCCGTTGGTGGGTTCTGTTTAGTCGATTTGGCTACATCATTGGTTTTCTTGCTTGAATCAGTATTTACTATAACCCGATTGATTGTGCCATCACGCTTGATTGCAACGGTTTCTTTAGGTGCGGCACTGTAATGTCGGCCTACGGATAAAGTACGGTCAATATAGACAAACTGACAAATGTTCGCCAAGGTGGCAATTTGTTCTTGATCTTCGATCAGCAAGCCCTCTAGCATAAATGGTGTGCCTAGCCATGGGCGATCTAACTCGCAAACATACATGCCAATATCGATTAACGATACTGGGGTGTTCTCTCGACGCAAGTCAGTCACTAGTATGACCTTTTATCAATGGTATAGAAAGGCTTACACGCATAAGGGTGATTATAGGGCAGGGTATGAATTTTTTAAAAGCGTTTACATTTATTTACTGAATAATATTTAACTATTTGAGTTATTTAGTCCTTAAATGTTGTTTAAAGCAGTATTGCTGAAGTTTTAACTTATTAAAGTCTGTTTAACTTGATAACTCCAAACGCAGCATTTTATAAATGGCCAGCCTTTCTTCACTAATTTTTTTAGCGGCTACAGCTTCCATAATAGCGCAGTCAGGCTCATGTAGATGTTTGCAGTTGTTAAATCTGCACTTGCCTAGATAGGGTCTAAACTCGACAAAAGCATGCTCTAGCTCATCTGAACTAAGATGGTGCAAGCCGAATTCCTGCAAACCAGGCGAGTCGATCAGCTGACTTTGCGCATCAAGGTGATATAAATGGGCCGCGGTAGTGGTGTGCTTGCCGCTATCTAATACATGGCTAACTTCTTGCGTGCGAACAGTTTCATTGGGCAACAAGGCGTTGATGATGGTTGATTTACCCATACCAGATTGACCAACTAGAATGCTTGATTGCCCTTGCAGATAAGGTCTAAGCGAAGAAATATCTTCTTTGGCAGAAAGGGTTAAAACTTGATAACCAAGTGCAGTATAGAGCTCAAGCTTTTGTTTTGCATCCTCTTTATCTGCAAGGTCGCACTTGTTGAGCACAATGAGTGCCTTGATGTTTGCTGCTTCTGCCGCTATTAAACAGCGGTTAAGCAAGGCCTCATAAAAACTCGGTTGCGTGGCAAGGACAATTATAATTTGTGAAACATTGGCTGCCAGCATTTTGCTTTTAAAAGCATTGCTACGGTACAGCAGAGATTTGCGTGACAGGGTGCTTTCAACGACACCTTCGTGTTTGTCGGTTAATTTAACAATGACGACATCGCCACAGGCTAAATCGGTTTTTTTGCCACGGGTAACGCAGCTGATGCGCCGTTTTTCGTCGGTTAACTCCACCTGAAAACGTTTGCCAAAAGCCGCAACAATAGTGCCTTGCAGAGGTGGTATATAAGTCGATTTTTCAGGGGTTAGGGTGGTCAAATTATTCCGTAAATTTGTAATAGGATTGGTTAAGATATTTTGCGACGTTTAATTCTTCTTCTTCAAACCATTTGAGGCCTAGCATGGTGTTGCAAGTGCGCACTTGTGCGACTAAGCCTTTTGAGGTCTTTACTTTACGATCGTTACGTACATAAATGCCAGAACCATCACCACCAAAGCTATGCGCGTGGCAACTGATACAGTTTTTGACCACGAGGGTTTTGCCAGCGGCGGCATCTGCGTTGCCATAGGGTTCAGCATGGGCTATATTGCACATTAATAAACATGCGAAAAAAACTTGTTTAATCATGATGAGCTCACTTGAATATTCAACAGCAATATTTATTGCTAGAGCTAGCTAGTATACGCCGCTAATTTAGAAATCCGAATGCTAGCTGGCGGGTGCGAATCATAAAAAGCAGAATGTAATGGGTCAGGGGTCAGCGTTGAAGCATTATCTCGGTAAAGTTTGACCAAAGCCTTAACTAATTCCTTAGCGCTGGCGTGATTCGCCGCATAGTCATCTGCCTCAAATTCATTTTTGCGTGAGTAATTTGCCATCACTGGGCGAAGTAAGAACAAGAACACAGGCGACACCATTAAAAATAAGATTAAGGCCATGTAATTGCTGGCTTGCGTAATGCCTAGTCCAGAGTAAAACCAAGGCTGATTGATTAGCCAGCCGAGTAAAGCTAGGCCTAAAAAGCTTACTGCAAACATGAGAGCGATACGTTTAATGACATGATGATGTTTGAAATGCCCAAGTTCGTGGGCGAGTACTGCTTCAATTTCATCGGCGTTTAATCTTTCAAGCAAGGTATCAAAAAATACCACACGTTTTGATGCCCCAAAGCCAGTGAAATAAGCGTTACCGTGACTGCTTCGAGCAGAACCGTCCATCACAAAAAGACCTTGTGATTTAAAGCCGCATTTTGTGAGCAAGGTTTCGATGCGCTGCTTCAGGTTCTCATCTTTTAGTGGTGAGAATTTGTTAAATAATGGTGCAATAAATGTCGGATATACGGCTAACATGACGAGATTAAATACACTCCAGACAATCCATAAATAGAGCCACCAATATTGTCCGGCGCCCTGCATTAACCACAAGGCTGCAAACAAAATCGGTGCGCCTAGCGCAAGCCCAACAAGACTATGTTTCACTAGGTCACTAAAGAACATGGCGGGAGTCATTTTGTTAAAACCAAATTTTTCGTCAACCACAAATGTTTTGTAGTATTCAAATGGCAATTCAATCACGCTACTCACCAACATTGCACTACAAATCACCAGCGCACCACGAATAATTTCTTGGCTGGTTAGTAAATTGCGCCAAATGTCGTCGATCAATTGTAAGCCGCCACCCAGCGTAAAGGCGGCAAGCAGGAGCGCTTGAGCAATGGCTTCAATAATGACTAATCTGGTTTTTGTGGTCGAGTAATCCGCTGCTTTTTGATGTGCGTCTAAAGTAATGCTTTCTTGAAAAGCCGCTGGCACTTTATTGCGATGCGTTTGCACATAAGCAATATGCCGACGACCAAGCCATAGGCGAATTAACGTTGTGGTGACAAGCAAAAAAACGAAGGTAAAGGTAAGTGCAGAAGACATGTTTTTATCGCTCTAATTGATGGTTCGATAAGTGAATTAAGTTAATATAGTATTGTGAAGCATTTTGTGGATGTTAGTTCATCCAGTTTGCTTATAACTTAATATTTTAATGGAAATCATGATGGCAGAATCGAGTAATGGCACGAATCAAAATAATTTAATCTGGCTGGATATGGAGATGAGCGGGTTACTGCCAGACTCTGACCGTATTTTAGAGCTTGCGGCAGTGGTGACGGATGCCGATTTGAATGTGCTCGGCGAGTCGCCAGTGTTGGTAATTCATCAAAGTGATGCGGTTTTAGACGGTATGGATGCCTGGAATAAAGGTGCGCATGGTCGTTCTGGTCTGATTGATAAGGTGAAAGCTTCAACATTGGACGAAGTTGAAGCGACAAAACAAATGATTGAATTTTTAAAGCAATTTGTGCCAGCCAACAAATCGCCGATGTGCGGTAATTCTATCTGTCAGGATAGGCGCTTCATGGCGCGCTATATGCCAGATTTAGAAAGTTATTTTCACTATCGAAATTTAGATGTCAGCGCCTTTAAAGAATTAGCGCGCCGCTGGAAACCTGAAATCTACTCAGGCTTTAAAAAAGCTAGCAAACACGAGGCCTTGGCTGATATTTATGAGTCAATTGATGAACTTAAATATTACCGTGAACACTTTATTGTGAAGTAGAAATCGCTCAATCTATCGGCAAAAAAAGAGGGCGTCTATCAAGACGCCCTAAGAGGGAGGAGAAACCAGCTTTGGAGAAGCTTAGTGTTTATTAAGCATTTACCGTGCCAACTTCAAACTATCTTTAATTTTAAACTCTTTCCCTAGTAACTTTTCATATTCAGCCAGATATTCGAGCGCGCTTTTATCCCAGCTTAAATTTTGCAACATGCCATTTTTTTGGATTTGTTGCCAGGCTTTTGCATCATTGTTGAACACGTTTAACGCTTGCTTAATGCAGCTCAGCAGACTTGCAGAACTCGCTTCACTCATCACAAAACCGTTGGCTGTTTTGTTTTTAAAGGTGATGATATTAGTATCAACCACCGAGTCGGCAAGGCCACCAGTGGCGTTAACAATGGGCGGCGTGCCATACGCCAGGCCGTACAGTTGATTCAAACCGCAGGGCTCAAAACGCGATGGCATGAGGAACATGTCACAGCCCGCCATAATTTGATGCGAGAGCGGCTCATTATAGCCAATGGTGACACTAACCTTGCCTGGGTTGTTGACGGCTAAATGACGAAAGGCGTGTTCTAGTGAACTTTCGCCGCTACCTAATAAGGCGAATTGACAGCCAGCATTGACCAATTGCTGGAGGATAGGTACCAGCATATCAAGGCCTTTTTGATGTGTCAGGCGACTCACCACGCCTAATAATGGTGCATTTGCATCAACATGAAGCCCTAATCGTTCTTGTAAGGCGGCTTTTACCTGTTTTTTACCAGCGAGTTTGGTGGCGCTATAGGTTTTGATTAGATGTGGATCAAACTCAGGATTCCATTCATCGGTTTCGATGCCGTTTAATATCCCTTTTAATTCATTGCCACGCTTACTTAATAGACCTTCTAAACCAAAGCCAAAGGCAGGCGTTTGAATTTCTTTTGCATAACTTGGGCTTACCGTGGTGATCGTGTCTGCATAGAAAATACCCGCTTTTAGAAAGGAAAGCTGGCCATGGTATTCAAAACCTTCTAAAGTAAAGTGCGTACTGGGTAAAGCTAAGGTTGGTAGCCAACTAGGTGCATAACAGCCCTGAAATGCCATGTTATGCAAGCTGATAATAGATTTGGCTTTAGAATGCTCGACTAGCTTCATGTACGCAGGTGCCAAGCCAGTTTGCCAGTCATTACAGTGCACAATATTGGGTTGCCAATCGGCAATAGGCGAATGCGGTCCGCTTAAAATTGCCGCGACTTTTGAAAGTATGCCAAAGCGTACAGGATTATCCAGCCATTCTTGGCCGTTAGCATCCACATAAGGGCCGCCCTCACGCTCGTAAAGCCCTGTCGCTTTTATTACCAATACGTTTATGTCATTGTCTAAAATCGTGCCCATCAATAGTTCAGCATTTTCAATCACTGGTAAATTTTTCAGCATTGCTACATGCGTTAGGTCGTCCAGTTGATTTAATACAGCAGGGTAGCCAGGCACCAATATACGGATATCAACACCAAGATTCTGTAAGGCGGTTGGTAGCGAGCCGCTTACATCGGCTAAGCCACCTGTTTTGATTAGTGGAAAAACTTCAGAAGTTGCAAAAAGAACACGCAAAATATACCTTCTTCATAATGACGTTGATGCATTATTATATTGTATAAATTAGGTAGTGATCACATTGATTTCAGGAGTAAGCATGGGATTTAACGGGTTTTTAGTGGTTGGTGTCGGTGCTGCAATTGGAGCGTGGATGCGCTGGTGGCTAGGATTTACGCTAAATGCAACATTACCCGCATTACCCCTAGGCACACTAGCAGCCAATCTTATCGGGGGCTATTTTATGGGTTTATTCATGGGGTTATTCGGGCTGAGTACAGCGTTATCGCCCGAATTTAGACTTTTTCTAATGACGGGTCTGCTAGGCGGCTTAACAACGTTTTCCACATTTTCTGCCGAAGCTGTCACGCTGATGGCGCGTGGGCAATATGGCTGGGCAGCAACACATATCTTAGTACATGTGTTGGGTTCACTGGCAATGACAGGCTTGGGAATACTTACCATACAGTTGATACGAAGTTAACACGCTGTAACGTTTGCATTTGTCATAGTCCTCCAGCTAATTTTAATAATCGAGCTAAACCAATGGGTTCATCTTTAAGCATTGCCACAACAGCATTTCGTTTTGAATATTGTTGTTCAACTGCATTAATTTCAACTAATTCGTTAAGTGCTCTTTGATGAAGCAATGGTGAGTTTGTCACGGTTGCTGCAATACTGTTGTTAATTACCCATGCCCAAGGTTCAATCCCTGCACGACGTAAATCTACTTGAAGATTAGCAGCCTCTAATACTGGAGTTTTCTCAGCAAGTGTCACAATGAGCACTTTGGTTTGCTTGCTGTCCTGAAGCTGCATCATTGGTGTGGTGTAGTGCAAATTAGTATTTCCCATTTGGCGAGTCACTTCACGATGATAAGCACCCGTTGCATCTAGCAATAACAGGGTATGCCCTGTAGGTGCAGTATCCATCACAACAAACTTTTTACCTGCTTCACGAATAATGCGAGAAAATGCTTGGAATACCGCTATTTCTTCTGTACAAGGTGAGCGTAAATCCTCTTCTAGCAAAGCTCGACCTTGCGCATCTAGCTTAGAACCTTTTGTATCTAATACATGCTTGCGATAGCGTTCTGTTTCTTCATGTGGGTCAATTCGACTGACTGTTAAATTATCTAATGCGCCGTTGAGTGTATCTGATAGATGTGCTGCAGGGTCTGAAGTTGTAAGGAGTACTGGTAATCCGCGATGTGCTAACTCAACAGCCACGGCTGCAGCTATTGTAGTTTTGCCTACACCTCCCTTACCCATGGTCATGACAAGTCCATGACCATCCTCAGCTATACCATCTACAAGTTTTGATAAGCTAGGTTTGTCTAAGTTTATAGGCGAACTATTTGCTATGTGTGCATGATATGGCGTATCTATTAGTAATTGCCTTAAGGCTTCGAGCCCAACCAAATCAAATGGTTTAAGCACGACATTATCTTGTGGAAGTGATTTTAAGACTTCAGGAATCGCATTTAGAGCCGCTTGCTCGCGTTTATAAATTGCCGCAGCTAACTCATCATTTCTAGTCTCTGCTTTTGGCAGGATGCCATTGATCACAAGGTATTGTTGTTTTAAACCAATGCCTGCAAGCTCTTCATGGGTACGTGCTACTTCACGCAATGTGGATTGTTGAGCACGTGCAACTAAGATTAATCGTGTGCGTTTACCGTCCGCAAGTGCATCGACAGCAGCTTTATATTGCTCGCGTTGTTTCTCAAGGCCTGCTAATGGGCCTAAGCAAGATGCATCGCCTTTACCTTCTTCTAGAAACCCACTCCATGCGCCAGGTAATTGCAATAAGCGTATGGTGTGGCCAGTTGGCGCAGTATCAAAGATGATGTGGTCATATCCTGCAGTTAGTGGTGAATCAATCAACAGAGAAGTAAACTCATCAAATGCTGCAATCTCGGTTGTACATGCGCCAGATAACTGCTCTTCAATTCCTTTAACTACAGCATCAGGTAGTATCCCGCGCACTGGTCCAACAATACGGTCTCTATATAATTGCGCAGCGGCTTGTGGGTCGATTTCAAGTGCTGAAAGATTTTGAATTGCTGGTACTGGCGTTATATTGTTGCCAATACTGATTCCAAATACTTGCCCGACATTAGAGGCTGGGTCGGTACTTACCAGAAGTACGCTTTTACCTGTCTCAGCTAATTGAATCACTGTTGCACAGGCAATTGATGTCTTGCCAACGCCACCCTTGCCAGTAAAAAATAGAAAGCGTGGTGGTTGGTCAAGAAACTTCATTAGATTACCTTCATATGATTAACAACATTTACCGCCACTACAACATCCGCCAGCGGGTGCAATCTCTGTGATTGCTACAATACTAGCCCAACGTGATAGCTCGGTACGATTAGGGTAACGTCCTGCCAATGCAAATTCACCATCAACCAATATCAGCGGTAATGCTTCTTGTCCAGAACGCTCGAGGAAATCTCTAACAACTTTGCTATTGGCAAAATCCATAGGCTGCTGTGCAAGATTAAAGCGTTCAATCTTTGCGCCATTCTGTTTAGCCCAATCAACGTCCGCACTAAAACTCACTAACTGTTGGTCTACATCTACACCACAAACGCCGCTGCTACAGCACATGGCTGGGTCAAATACTTGTATCGTTTTCATCATCTGTCTCCTTACACCACTATGGTGGCAATCTTATCCATTGCAAGCTTCAGTGCTGGTTTATCGTGTTTTAATGTTTCAAGTGGTAAGGCTAGAAAGGCTTCAATACGTGCTCGTAATATCCTGTAAGCCTTCATGAATGCCGCATCGATTTCTTCATCCGTGCCTGTTGCATGGGCTGGGTCTTCAACACCCCAGTGGCTTCTTAAGACTGGGCCAAGATAGGCTGGGCAAGTTTCGTCTGCAGCGTTGCCACATACTGAAATCACAATGTCTGGAGTTGCTGGTAGATTCTCCCAAGATTTACTGTGATAGCCTTCTGTAGAAATGCCTTCGCGTGCGAGTAATGCCAGTGAGCGTGGGTGCACATAGCCTGCTGGTTTACTACCCGCGCTCATGGCTTTCCAGCCTGCTGGTGCTAAATAATTAAAAGTTGCTTCGCCCAAAATAGAGCGGCATGAATTACCTGTACATAGGAAAAGAATGTTCATGATTTTCTCTGGAAAAATTAATTTAATTGCGTTTCATCACAAGAAACATCCGAGCAGCAAGTAGCATTTCCTGCACAACAGTTTTCTGTGAGGTACGCAAGCAAGCCATTCATCTCCTCATAATTAGCAGAGTAATAAATAAAACGGCTAACTTGGCGCGACTTTATAAGTCCTGAAATGCTTAATTCTTTTAGATGAAATGACAGGGTGCTTGGTGGAATTTGAAGTTTATCTCCAATCACTCCAGCAGCCAAACCTTCAGAACCAGCTTGAACAAGTAGCCTGAATATATCCAAACGGGCTTCCTGAGCTATGGATGAAAGTAATAAAACAGCAGATTTAGTATTCATGCATTCTATATTTCCATAAATATAGAAATATTGCAATGATTATCACAAAAAAAATATGATAAGTTTGAAATGATAAAAAAGCCCTGATTCTTTCAGGGCTTTTTTATAGCTTGGCTTTTACCTCAACCATATTTTGTAAATACTATTTGTTTTGCGTTTCCACCAAAACTAAAGGTGCTTCCGCTTCCGTAGGTAAAGTTTTTTTCTGCCAATTCGCCGCTTTACGAGGCGCTTTAGGTTTTGCAAATTCAGAAGGTGTAGCTTTTGGCACATCCGCTTTCGTTTCAACCAACTGCAAGCCTGCGGCAGCTAAATCCACTGGTTTTGATTCAGCCTTTGGTTTGCGCGGGCGAGCAGGGCGCTTGCCTTGAGCTTTTGTTGTAGTGACTTCAACTGAACTGGTCGCTTCTTGCGGCGTCGCTTCACTTGTTGCATTAGCTTCTGGTTTATTTGCGGGCGTTTTTGTCGCTTTGGACTTTCTGTTGTCAGCTTTGGCTTTTGCAGGTTTAGCATCTGCTGTAGCCTGAATCGGCTGATTTTCAGCTGATTTAGCGACTTCCTGTACAGAGGTGTTAGCGACATTTTTAACGACATTCTCTGTAGCAGTATTCGTTGCTTGTACCACAACTGTTGCCGACGTTGTGCCAATCTCCTCATTTGGCACAAACGGACGATTTGTCTCTCGCGCAACATTGTCGTCACGGTCACGGCGGCCACGGCGGTTATTGCGATTGCGACGATTTCCACTGCGTTCCGTTGTTTTTTCAGCACTAGTTTCAATTACACTTACTTCAGCATTGGTGTTTAACGGTGTAGTGGCGGTTTGTTGACGCTGTTGCTCATTTCGAGGCTTGTCACTACGTGGCTGCTCGTTCCTAGGCTGTTGCGGTTTTTGTTGGCGCGGCTCTTGGGCTTTTGCATCAGTAGGTCGCGCTTCTTGGCTTTTGGCTTCGTTGTTACGGTTTGGACGATTTTGTTGATTAACATCTTTATCTGTGCGCTCGCCACGGTTACGCTCGTTACGATTGCGATTATTGCGGTTACGATTGTTACGGTTATTTTCACGACGTGTTTCTTCGGCTTTTTCAGCTTCTGTTTTTGGCGTTTCTTCTGTAGAAGTCGTTGCGCCAAATAGACGTTTAATACGTGTAAAAAATGAAACCTTAGGCGCTGCTACAACTTCTGGTGTTGCTTTTTCAGCCACAATTGGCGCGGGTGCGGCAGGTGTGATTCCTTTAACTGCGGCTACTGGTCTTACCGCTTTTGCGACTTCTTCTGCATTCGGAATGTAAGTAGTTTCGGTAGGTAGTTCCACCAATTTGTAACTTGCACGGTTAGTTTCTTCTGTTACGTCATCGTGTTTAACGCGCACAATGTTGTAGTTTGGCGTTTCAAGGTGAATATTTGGAATCAACACGACTTCCACGCCCATGCGTTGCTCAATAGCGTGAATATCTGCACGTTTTTCATTAAGCAAGAATGTCGCCACTTCAACGGGTAATTGCACTTGAATAATGGCGCTGTTTTCTTTCATTGCATCTTCTTGTGTGATACGTAAGATATGCAAGGCCGTTGATTCAATGCCACGAATGTGGCCAGTGCCACTACAGCGTGGGCACGGGATGTGATTAGTTTCGCCTAAACTTGGGCGTAAGCGTTGGCGCGATAATTCCAGCAAGCCAAAGCGTGAAATTTTGCCAGTTTGCACACGGGCACGGTCAACATGCAAGGCGTCACGTAAGGCATTTTCTACTTCACGTTGATTGCGTTGGCTTTCCATGTCGATAAAGTCAATCACTACCAAACCACCTAAGTCGCGCAAGCGTAATTGGCGTGCGACTTCTTCAGCGGCTTCTAAGTTGGTATTGAATGCGGTGTGTTCAATGTCGCTGCCACGTGTTGCACGGCCAGAGTTAACGTCTACTGAAACCAAGGCTTCAGTATGGTCAATCACAATCGCACCACCTGAAGGCAAGCGTACTTCACGTGCAAAAGCAGATTCAATTTGATGTTCAATTTGAAAGCGTGTAAACAATGGAATTTCATCTTGGTAGAGCTTAACGCGCGACACATTGCCTGGCATTACGTGATTCATAAACTGCACGGCTTGTTCGTGAATATCCGGTGTATCAATTAAGATTTCGCCAATATCAGAGCTAAAGTAATCGCGAATGGCGCGAATCACTAAGCTACCTTCTTGGTAGATTAAATACGCACCAGCTTGCATTGCAGAGGCGCCATCAATGGCTGTCCATAATTGTGTGAGGTAGTTTAAATCCCATTGTAATTCTTCTGCATTGCGGCCAATACCAGCAGTGCGAGCAATGATGCTCATGCCTTTTGGCACTTCTAATTGGGCTAAAACATCGCGTAGTTCGTCACGGTCTTCACCTTCAATACGGCGTGAAACACCGCCTCCGCGCGGGTTGTTTGGCATTAATACCAAATAACGGCCAGCCAGTGAGATGAACGTAGTAAGCGCAGCGCCTTTGTTGCCGCGCTCGTCTTTGTCTACTTGAACGATAAGTTCTTGGCCTTCTTTTAAGGCGTCCTGGATGCGAGATTTACCATCTGCACCTTCTTTGAAGTAGCTGCGAGAAACTTCTTTAAATGGTAAGAAACCGTGTCTATCCATGCCGTAATCGACAAAAGCCGCTTCGAGTGATGGTTCGATACGGGTGATCACCCCTTTGTAGATATTGCTTTTGCGCTGTTCTTTGCCAGCGTGTTCAATATCCAAATCGATGAGTTTTTGCCCATCTACAATCGCAACGCGTAATTCTTCCTCTTGCGTTGCATTAAATAACATACGTTTCATTTTGTGCTCCTGTTAGGCTCAGGTGGCAGACTCAATGCTTTAGTTAAGCGATTGATATTTAAGGCGATTAAGGTAGAAGTGCCAAAGATGTTGGCTGAAATACTGAAGGCGCAAAGGGTGCGCATGTGTGTAATCTAACGATTATAATTTTAAGAAACTGGTAACAGATTAACTGTATCATTCTTAAAATAAACTATTATAAATTGACTGATTGGGCGTGCTTTACTTAAAGAAAGCATGCAGTGATAGCCAATTTTTTAAACTATTATTTCAC
>NZ_JABFRA010000102.1 GCF_013141425.1 Methylotenera sp.
TGTTAACTTCAGACTCTAAGGTAAGTGCATGATTGCGCCAATCGGCAAGTTGTGTATCGCTCATTTAATGTGCCCTAAGTAAGTGATTAGTAGTAATTGATTTGTTAAAAGTTTGTAACAGAATGTTAGATTGTAGTGGGTTTGTCTGTATCTGTGTAGGGTCCAGTTTGAAAATAAATTACTGAAATACTGATAATTGTTAATATAATGGAAAGTACACGACATGTATACAGGTTTGTATAGTTACGGGAAATTTTATCTTAAATTTAGGATAAAATATTCAAACTAAACTTTTAGTTCGAAAATGCATACGCCTAGTTCGTGGTTAAAATTCACGTTAAGGTTGGTATCCGTAGCCAGTTTTCTTATCGTACGTGTCATTTTTTCTAAATCATCACCATGATTTACAAGTTTACTGCACTGCTCAACATGAAAGCCATGTTTATAAACTTCAGATGCGATGTAAATCATTTCAACAAGTTGCTGGTGCTTTTGATCCACTTTCATAGTTGAGCCTTGTCAATAATTAAGTTGATTCACATGAAGATGTCTAGATTGAATACTGTGCTACTTAACATTTCACTAGTAAACAACGCACTGTCCTCATGCTCTCTAAATATCATTTCACTATTTATCATTCCACTAGCGTCATACTGTCCTCACGGACAATCAGCCAGTTGCCATCCTTTTGTTCCAAATCCACTAATTTTTTCACCGTGTATGATTGATTTTTACTATTGGAGGATTCGGTGAATACCGCAGACATGCCCTTACCCTGTGGCAAAATAATCATTTCAGCAATCACTATTTTGTTTAGAGTGTTGCTAGCCGTAACTTTTTTACGAAATTGTTCAATCTGTGCAGTGCGGTCACTTCCGTTATTGCTAGTAAAGTTTTGTGCATAAAATTTCAGGTAAGCTTCGACATCACCTCGGTTCTGCGCGGCTTGCCAAGCTTCTATGGTTGTGTTGACTGCCTTTTCAGCTTCCGTTGTTTGGTATGTTTCAGGCGCAATCATTTTCTGTATAACTGCGATGTCGTTTTCATTAACCTGAATAGCCGTGATAGCCTTGGCAACGGTTTTTTCTTTAGCAACAAGAGCTCGTTTCATCAACGAATGTCCACCATTAAACTCGTAACGGAGCTGCATCAGTAAAGCGTGACTGATAAATTGAGCGCGTTTGTTAGCGTCGTAGCTAAATAGTAGTGATATATCATCATTTTCTTCACTGCCAGTCAGTCGTAAACTGCTACCCAGCGTAAAGTCATCGCGAGTGGTTTTGATACCAGGACTAGTAAATTGATCACCTCCTGCAACAAATCGCGCAGTGCTATCTGGCGATAAATTAGCAAACTCATGATTCCATAAAGCACGAAACTCGATATCTGCTACCCAGTCATTTTGCTGAATCAAATACAACAATTTACCACCCAGACCCGTGCGAAGCGACTCCGTATCGCGGCCGTTAAGTTTTAGGGCAATTGCGCTGCCTTTTTCACTGTAGCCAGTTTCAGACAAACGACTATACGCTAGGGAAGTGACTGGCACAAAAGTAGCGTTCTCACTCATGCTGATTGGCCAGCCAGCGTCTACTTTTGCGGTAGCTTGCCAGCCATCGTGTGTGCCGTGCGCCGTTAGGCCGACATTGGTGCGGTTGCTGTTGAATATATGGCGGCCTAAACCAAGGGCTCCATTCAGATACCATGCATCGCCGGCCCAAGAACTGTAAATAGAGGCTAGATAACTATTGATATTGATGCGGTGATTGTCGGTCGCACCTAGGCCATCCACATTGCCATAGGCGTAACTGAATGCGCCGCCAAGCCTTAGGCGCTCGCTGTAGGGGCGATCGGCACCAAATGCCATACCAGTGGCAGAGGAAGTGTAGCCATCGATACTCTGGCGTTTTTCTTGTGTTCCAGTAAAGCCAAAACCTTGAAACCAAATGCCAGCACCTTTGGGTTTGTCATTAATCAAGTTAGCGGAACTACCGATTTTTCTGCCATTAAGTGTAGCTAAATGCGTGTCGAACAGATGCGACTCAAGCATGCCTAGAGTTTTATCAGTCGAAGTCAATACCATGCGAATCAGTCCATCATTAGCCTCAGGTCTGAGGCGCTCGCCTGATAAACGCACATTGGCCTCATCTAAATTCTGCAATGTTTTTGCAAGATTAATTAACCCAATATCGGTACCGTTATAGTTCATGACAGTATTTAAAGCATTGGTAGCACCTTTAGAAAGTCCAGGCAGGGTAATTGCAGCGTTGGTACTAGCGGTGAGTACTAAATCACCAGAAGCATCACTCAATAGCCATCTAACCAGACCAGAGTTCTGAACCTGCGCGCTGCCAATGGTATTCGTGGCAATGTTGATTTGTTCGCCATTCTGAACAAAGTGGTTTACGGTAGTTGGTATTACTGTAGCACTATTATCAATCGTTCCTGTTCCGCCAACTACTAACTGACCATTGCTTGTATTGGTAATCGTTGTTTTAAATTTTGAACCTGCTGCCAGCGTAACATCGCCCGTCACATTTAGCATCTGGTCGTGTAAATCTAGTGTACCGTTATTTGTCAAATTACCAACAATCATGCCGTTGGATGTTGAGGCGGCTAATGTCGAGGTGCTATTTACATAAACTTCAGGAACGGTTAGTAAAGTCTGCAAGTCTACCACGCCAGTTTGTAGATAAACGGCCTGATTCAACTGTATCCCTGCCCCCCAGAGTGTCCATTGGCTGTTATTGCCACGCATTGTTAATGTGTTAAAACCACTGATTGAGCCAGCTACATCGCAATTTCTGAACTGACCGCAGTTGAGTTCGACAGTGTTGTCACCTAGGCTATTCAAGGCCGTTAAATTGCCTGTTAAGCCGCTACCGCCCTCAGTTTGGTCGATGGTCACTGTATTTACTGAGCCATCTGCATCGTTAATGATGATGTCACCGTATACGCCTCCGCGTTGCTCTAACGTAAATTTCTTGGCTCCTCCTGATACTCCTTCAGAGTCATTTTGGTCTACGTAAATATTTCCGTTAATAGAGGCTGCATTTCCGCCGCCAGTTTCCGTGGTTGAACGATTAATCAGATGGTGCTCGCCAGAGCCTAAGTAAATATTGCCCCCAATTGTGCCGTAGTTATCAATCAGGCTGTTACGTGGCCCAACTTCCTCAGCGCTATAGGAGAGTGTTAAAGCTGAATCAATGATTTGTGCGGCCATTTTAAGTGGGTTGCGATCCACTAATAAAATATCGCCATAAATATAGTTACCAGCTGTGCTGTTGTTAATGGTCGTCAGGCCGCTACCATAGTTAGCGATGGCCCAGTGACCTTCTGTAAGCGTGTCGCCAATAGCACCAGAATGAGACCAGTTGGCAATGCTGCCATAACCATTCGCTTGATCTCCAGTTAAGGTGATTGTCTGAATACGCGCGTTGCCATAAATTGCCGCAGTGAAATCACCCATTGCAGAAATTTCAGCACCAGCACCAAAGAATTCATTTGGTGCGATACCACCGTGATTCGTAATAATTAATTCATTTGTATTTTGATCTACATGAATAGCGGCTGCTACACCAGCGGGAGTGCCTGATGCCGTTAAAACTGGTGTTGGTAGCCCAGTAACTGGGTCAGGGTTAATCACATCAAGTTGATACTGGTTGGTAAGTAAATTACCATTCGCGTCAGCCGACCAAGACCACACTTGTGTTTGATTTTCATCTAAATAACCAAATGACACTGAACGGCGGTCCATTACAATCCGGCCATTATTGATAATGTTGAGGCTAGATCCGCCTGTGGAAGAAATAACGCTGTGCGCGCCAGTACTCACTGTACCAACATCAATTACACCCGTGATGTAGCTTCCAATATTTGGATCATAATAAAGCGCATAATTTCCATCGGTACTGTCTTCATGACTCAAGATATTGGTAATCATGCCAACGGGGATATTTGAGCTAATTGGCTCATTCGTTAATGTCGCCCCAACCGTTGCATCAATCACTAACCCACCCACCATCGTAGTGCCACTGCTGTTGGTCGAGTCACCAGTACATGTGTAATTTGGGTCAGTGCCAGTGCAATCTGCCTGAGCAGTAAGTGCATAGCCAGCCATTAAAATGGCTGTAAAGAGTGATTCAATGGTAATTACAATAGGGCGGCGAATAAAGTTAAACTGAATAGACATGATTCTCTCCCTTATCCCAAATCCGCTGATTGTTTTTCAGCCTTAGTTTGCTCAATATTGGTCCGAGCCGGAAATGCAAACTCGCGAATAATCAGCCAACGCCCATCTTGCTTTTTAAATTCCAGCACACGCCTTACCGACTCTTTTTGGCGTCCTGATTGGCTGGTTTCTGTAAACATGGCCGACATTTCTTGGCCTTTAGAAGCAACACTTAAATCTGAAACTGTCACAGTGGGTCTATTGGCGGCATTAATACGATTTTTGGTTTTAATTTCCCAATCGCGGTGGTTGCTACCATCAGCTGGTTTAAAGTTTGCGGCGTAGTGACGCAGGTAGCCATCGCCGTCTAAACTAATCTGCGCAGTTTTAAGTGACTCGAGTGTTGCCCTAACACCTTTTTCAGATTCGGAAACAAAGCGATTTTTGCCATCATTACCGCTTAGAGTTAAATTACTATTCAGCGCTAGTTGCAATGCTGGGTTAACATCAGCAGGTCGTTCAGGAGGTGGTAAATTGTCAAGGGCTGGGGCACTCCGTTCTGCGAACTGTTTTTGTCTAGCAGCTTCTTTATCGCTATCAAAGTCATAACCTAAGGTTACCCATATTCCGCGCGGGGCAGCACCAGAAACGAATTGCGTGCCTAGCCATTCGCTGGAGTTATAGTTGAAGCCGCCCGCACCGATAGCACCATGCACGGAGGGTGCGAATGGGTTGAGCCCTAAGCGACCAGCGGAGAAATATTGCTTGTCAAATAGATTGTTTACAACGGCACCCATTGTCCAACCACTACCGAAGTCATAACTTGTGCTTAGATTAAAAGTGGCAAAGCCGGGTGACTTACCTGAAGATTTATAATCAGGCTCTTTGACCATTACATTTTCCCAAGTGCTGGTTTGGGGATTCCAAAGTCGTTTGACGTACATTCTACCTGGGCCTGGAGTGTGGTCATTATTCTCATTGCCACGTACAAATGAGCCACCGTGCGCCACCATATTGAGTCGCACTTTCCATTTTGATGTTAGTTTGTAGCCAAAACTAGCATTTAGATTGTTCAGTGGAATTCCCGGTAAGCGGTCACCAGGTTCGACTTGTATCATGTTGGCCGACAGTCCTGTTAGCTCACGACTACTATTATTTGCACTAAGCATTTTAAAGCTGGACTGGAATGTGGCTTCAGAAAGTGAATAGTTAATTTTAAAATCGGATTTACCGTAATCACCCGATAAGCCAAACTCGATGCCTTGTCGACGCGTTTGGCCAACATCTTGAAAGAAGCTTAGTTCAGGTGTGTAGCCCACCATGTAAATGTCATGATAGACATTGGTGCGATAGGCACTGACATTCCAATCCAGAAGGCTACCTAACTGGCCACGGCCGCCGATTTCAATGGTTTGCGCCCTGACTTGCGGCAAATAGGGGTCGCCAGACATGGTGCTGGGTAGCGTGCAAGCGTTCCCCAGTGCAAGACTACGTGGTTTATAAATTGGTTCATTGACGTGAGTGATTGGGTTCCATCTGTACCCAGCTTGTGTTGGCGTGTCATCAAATGCACAGCCCAATTCCACCACAGAAGGTACTCGCGTACCTTGATTTAAATTGCCATAAACATTAACTCGAGGGGTGGCTTGCCAAGTGGCTCCTATGGATGGATTAAACGAGTGATATTTGAACTTCTCTGTTTCTGGGGCGTAGAGAGTTTTGTTGTTGTAATCGACAAAATTGGGTTTGTCGAGTGGAATAGCACAGGAATCTAAATCGGTACAGACCACGTATTCCGGCCATTGATTTAAATATTCCGTGAGTGTCCGTTGACCTGATCTTCTCAGTGTGGCCAGTTTATTTTTAACGCGGGTATGGTTGTAGCGGCCAGCAAAGGAAACGTGAAAGGTATCGATAGGCGACCATGTTTCGTTAAAATAAAGGCTACGAGTATTTTCTGAACCATCAAAGGCATTGACATCAATATCTTGCTGTGCAGCAGCATATTCTTCACCGATATTAAGCGGGTCAGAGCGTACAAAACGGTTATTGTCTAGCATTGCTAGGCGTTGTTTACCATCGTATTCCGCACCACTGGCATCGATAGAGGCACCGAGCATGATTTTATGTTTATCTAAATTCCAGTTGAATTGTACGGAGGCGCCATCGGTAGTTTGGTCAATTTTGGCTTTGGTAATAATCGCGGTTGGCGTGCCATCAACATAGCCAGTATTGCCTGCGGTACCCGCAGCACCGTCACGTGAAATAAAAATGACATTGCCATTGGCATCGTTTATGTATAGTTTTGTGCCTCCTCCATTCATATGGATGCTGTCTGACATACAGGTTGAGGCATTGAGCGGAGGTAGCTCTACTAAGAGATTTTTATAACCATCCACATCATAAAAGTAATTATTTGTTCCGCCAGTTAAGGGCGCTGGGGCTTCATATGTTTGAAGAGTTTCAAAGGTATTAGGATCATATGGCCATTCAGGGGCAGGGTAATTCTTACTAGGGTCAGATGAGATGGCGAGTTGCATTTTAATTAATGCAACATAATTTGGATCCAATGTTTGATTGAGCGTATTCGAGTTCAATAGCGAATAATCCATGCCGCCACCACTATTCAGCTTAGAATAAAATGCACTAGTAAAGCCGCCATTGCCATCGTCTTGATCCAGTCTGTCGACATAATATTCAGGAATACCTTGTGGACTGGCTTTAAATGCGCAAGTGATGTTTTCCCCCGGTGCCGCTTTGCGAGTAGCGAACCCAGATGAACCAAAAGTTTCTTCATCAATCATATCGCCCGTAAATGAGCGACGATTACTGTTGCGGCGGTAAACCTGACCAGTCACACTAAAGTTGTCGTTAATGAAGTGCTCGCCAGATAACTGGAACTGCAACAGTTTGTTCCGTGTTTCATCAGGAGAGGTGAAAATGCTACGTGGATCTTGTGCGAACATTTCAGCAGGTACTGTGCCATTCCCGACTAGTTTGTTGCTTGCCACCAGACTGGAAAATGCTAAGGAGGTGTTGTCATTACGCCATTCCAATTTGCCAAAGGCTTGATTGACTTTTGACGGTGAGTTTTTACGCCAACCGTCTTCTAAAAATAAATTTACCGCACCAAAAGCCGCTAGAGAATTATCGTTCCATCCACCTGATGCTTGCAGTTGCTTGCGTCCAAAAGAGCCAGAAAGGATTTCAGCATTTACACCTTTAAAATCAAAGCCGCTTTTGGTTTTAACGGCCAAGGCACCCCCTAAAGTATTTAAGCCGAACAATGGGTTAGAGCCTGGGAATACGTCCATGCCTGCCAATGCATTCATCGGAATTAGGTCCCAGTTCACCACATCGCCAAATGGTTCATTGACACGAATGCCATCGAAAAATACAGAAAGCCCTTGCGATGTGCCTATTTGGGGACTTGCGGTAAAGCCACGGTAGGTTACATCCATCTGAAAGGGGTTGCCTTGGTAATCATTCACATTAACCGATTGCAATTGCGAGTTCATTAGATCAGACATGCTAAGTGAATGTGATTCCTTAATCTGTTGGGCTGTGATACTTTGTATATTGCCAGGGACTTCTTCTTTGGTCAGGCCTAAACCGGGTAGTGGGCCAACGTCATGAAAACGTTTAGCGCGAATTTTTATTTCATTGAGGTTGATATCGACAGCACTCTTAGCTGGGGCTTTGTTAGTTTGGCTTTGGTTATCACTGGTTTCATCATCATTGGCTGCTAAGAGTATTTTTCTATTGCCGTCATTTTTTGTGACAG
>NZ_JABFRA010000133.1 GCF_013141425.1 Methylotenera sp.
GCTTGCGGCACATTTTTCACCCAATCACGAATCTCTGCAATATCTTGCTCTAAGCCTTGCCAGTCGCATATATGCTGCTTTTGATGCACCAAATGCACTCTGGCATGGTAGAGCTTAGGGTTTAAATCTAAAGCTTTTTGGTAGCTCGTAATCGCTAAATCTAGCTGGCCCAACTCGCGTTGCACATTGCCTAAGTTATTGTAAGTATCAGCATCATTTGGGTTAAGTTGGATAGATTTTTGATAATGAATAGCAGCTTCTTTAGGCTTACCAAGCTCACGTTGCGCATTTGCCAAGTTGTACAAATAAGCCGCATTGGCTGGCTGATGCTCAAGCGCCTCTTGAAAACACGCTTCAGCCATTGCATAACGGCCGTTTGCATGTGAATCATTGCCTAGTTCTTGCAAGGCATAACAAAGCGCATTGCGCACATCTAAATTGGTTTTAAGTATGCGCAACAAGCGCCTAAAGTATCCCGCAGCCTCTTCATAGCGATGCAGTTCAATGCACAAATTGCCGCAATTGACTTGAGCTTCTAAATCTTTGGGGTTGCGCAATAAGGCTTGTTGGTAATTTTTGAGCGCGTTTTCGTTTGAAGTTTGCATGCGGTAATTTTAATTGAAAACAGAGGGTGCTGACGAGTTAACTAAAAACTTCCTTATTATTCTCGAGTCGCTGAATGGCTAATTAGTTGTTGCCATTAATCAAGTTGATTATCACCTTCACAATCATTTCACGTTCCTCAGGTTTGCTCTCTGCAATCAGTAGGGTAAAAGCTACCAAGGCATTATCTGCAATGCGCTTTTCACCCAGTTCATTGTATAAGTGCTCATTTCGTTGTAAAAACCAAGCAAACATGGCCGCGGCAATGCGCTTGTTACCATCACTAAAAGCATGATTTTTAACAATAAAATACAGCAAGTTCGCTGCTTTTTCTTCAATGCTTGGGTAAAGCTCTTGCCCGTCAAAAGTTTGGTAGATGGTTTCTAACGCACTGTTAAACGAATTATCTTTCTCATTACCAAATAAACCGCCTAGTTTTTCCTTTTCACGCCACAGGTAAATTTGCGCCATGGCCTCAATGTAATCAATTTTTGGCTGCACCATTGCCGTAGTGCCAACCACCATCAAGCGTTGATGGTCATAATCATCCAGCACTGTAAGCGCATGGCTGTATTTTTCAAGTACTGTCAATATTGACTGTGATTCAGCAGAAGATAAATCTTTGCTTTGAGCTAAACGTGCCGTTAACGCAATAACACTCTTTAAATCATTAAGCTTTGCTTGCTCGGCTTGAAGTTTGCGTTCATTTAACGCATAACCTTGCAACAAATACTGCTTGAGTACACTATTTGCCCAGATTCTAAACTGCGTACCACGTTGAGATTTAATGCGATAGCCTACAGAAATAATGACATCTAAATTGTAGTGATCAATATTACGTGCAACCTGACGAGCACCTTCTTGACGAACTATCCGGGATTTCCGGATAGTTGGGTTTTTTTCAAGTTCACCCTCTTTATAAACATTTTGAATATGCTCATTGATCGTACGCAAGTCTTTATCAAAAAGTGCTGACATTTGCGCTTGGCTCAGCCAAACAGTCTCCTGCTCAAGCCGCACATCTATCTGCGTCTCGCCGCCGTCAGTTTGGTAAATGACAATTTGCTGATGATTGTTTACTTCGGTCATTGTTATATTTTTCCATTGTCTTTTAGGGTGCAAATACCTACTTTTAGCAAAGCTATCAGTGACTATTATGCACCTAAAGCGCTGTGCTTAATGTCAGGCGCTTTTTACTTACAGTCGTTACAATTTTAATTTAAAGCAGAGAGTGTTGACGAATAAACTAAAAACTCCGATATTTTTATAGCCCGTCATTCGCACAGCTCATGGCATGCCCGCGAAACTTCTCATGCTAATTGGCTAAAAACACCTGCCCTGCGACCCGCATGGATATTGGCTCCCAGAGCATTGTTAAATAATGGGTTGACCGTTTATTTTGTGAAGTAGGGCGTCAATAGCGTAGCGTATTGCGCCGAAGGTAAGCGTTTCCATACGGCGCATTACACTTCGTTAATCCGCCCTAAGCGGGCTTATAGGCTGAAAATGTTGAGTGCACCACCACCAGGAAGTGAGTTGTGTTCTACTAGATAACCGAATGGTCCGTGAGGGCAACCAAAGCCACAGTCTTCGCGAATATTTTGCACTATCATTGAGACATTCGGCCATCCACCTATTCCTGTCATTATGCCTATATATTGCTTGCCTTTATTACTATAAGAAAATGTATTACCAACCACGCCAGAGCTTGCTTGAAACTGCCATAACTCTTTACCAGTTTTTGCATCAAGTGCTTTGAACCATCTATCAAGTGTGCCGTGAAATACCAAGTTGGATGATGTGACAAGTATTCCACTGTATGGCGAGTAATTTTCACGTTGATACCAAATAACTTTATTGGTTAACGGACTAAAAGCAGATAGAAGTCCAAAAGGCACTTGGGGTTTGTAGGCTCCTTCGAACCATGAGTATTGAAGCACTGTAGCGCCTACCCATGGCTGTCCAGTTTTGTATCGTGATTCAACAGATTCATACGTCATACAGGTCAAGCTAAGCGGCGCATATATTAATCCTGTTTTGGGCGAGTAGGCTGCTGGACTAATGCCTTTTGCTCCAATATTAGTTGGGCAGATATTCTTCGCATTGTAATCCTGATGTGTACTATATTTAGGGTCTTTGGCTGGCACCCCCGTCTTTAAATCCACCCCCGTCGCCCAATTCACAAACGGATGCACTTTCTCCGCCGCAATCAACGTGCCGTTATCGGCCTGCCAAGTATAAATAAAGCCATTCTTGTTAATCTGTGTGGCATAGGTTTGGTTTTTATTGTTTTTGTCTTTCTGCTCAAATAAAATCACCTCATTAGTCGCATCATAATCCCACTCATCATGCGGGGTGGTCTGCATCGCCCATCTGGCTTGGCCAGTATCCACATCTCGGGCAAATACACTGCTGGCCCATTTATTATCCCCTGGCCGTACATCAGGGTTCCACACACCAGGGTTACCTGTGCCGTAATACACCAAGTTAGTCTTTGCATCAAAGCTAAAGTAGCCTGTCACTGCGCCACCGCCATTCTGCCAACCATCTTTCTCTTGTTGCGGTTTTAGCCATGTGCGAATGCCCAGTTCTTTTTCAGCGATTTTTAGTTGCTCATTGGGCAAGGGTTTAAATGAACCGCCTTGTTTATTACCTCCATTCACATCTTGGTAAACACTTAAAGCACTGTATTGCGGGTTGTCTTTGTTAAAGCTTTCACCTATCAATACATCGGCATCACTGCCCGTAGAATAAGCCTTCCAAGCCAATGCGCCATCTATAAGGTAATACGCTGCCATAAAGCAGCGCACCCCAAACTCGCCACCTGCACAACCTGTGAGCACTTTATCTTTAATCACTTGTGGCGCATTGGTATTGGTCGCGCCTGTTTTAGGGTCGTTGACTTGTACTTGCCAAACCACTTTGCCTGTTTTGGCATCCAGCGCGACTAATACGCCATTGTTTTGCTGTAAGTAAATTTTGCCATCACCAAAGCCTAAACCGCGATTGACGTTATCGCAACACAACACCGCTTGGGTGCTAGGTTCTTGTTTAGGGAAGTAAGACCACAGGATCTTTTGGTCATTGTTTAAATCTAAAGCGTAAACGTTATTAGGAAAGGCGGTGTGTAGGTACATTACGCCATCAATCACCAAAGGCGCACCTTCGTGACCACGATTAACACCTGTGCTAAATGTCCAAGCTAGTTTTAAATCTTTGACATTACGAGTATTGATTTGGCTAAGCTCACTATAGCCTTGGTTATTGTATTGACCACGTGGGTAAGCCCAGTTGTTGGGGTTTTTCATGGCGCGGTCTAGGTCGGGTGCGGCTTGCGCTAAGGTGGGGATGCTCAGTGCGAGTAGGGTAATGAAGCTTAAATTTTTTGTCATTATTTTTAGCTTTCAAATTTTTTGATGATGTTGCGTAACATAGCATCATTTACACCCGCGTTTCAAATCATTTTTGCCAAACGTTTTAAACCAAGCTTGCGCAGCACAAAGCGGCTTGGGTTCATTAAGGCAGCAAATTCAACATTCATGCTAATTGGCTCGTTGCATATTATTTGCGCAAGCAATTCTGCGCAGTATGGCGCGCTGGTAAAGCCGCGGCTGCCGTGGGCTACATTGATGTAAAGCCCGTTGACGTACGGTAGGTTTTCTGGTGTTGCATTAGGGCGGGGTGGTTTGGCTTTTAGTATGGCGTTATCAAGCAGTTTTCCCACTAAGGGAAAGTAATCAAATGAGGTGCATCTAAACGAAACGCGACCGCCTTTGATATTATTTTTTAAATTTTCGTACAGTGGTAGTGAAAAGCTTTTGAGTTTGAATAGATTGGCTTGGTGGTCTTCTTCGTCTATTTCATTGCTCATGTTATCGGTTGAAAAAGTTGCGCCTAAACAATGCTGATTATTTGCTGCGGGGCTTAAATAGCCATCGCTACAGATAATGGTTTTGATTTGGTTGCTTTCGCTTGTTGCATCAAGAACGCTAACTTGCCCGCGCACTGCTTGCGTTTTTAAGTATAGATTAATGCCTATGTTTTGCGCTTCATTGGCATTTGCAATAATCACAATATCCGCTTTTTCAATTAGTTTTCCATCTGAATATATTTCAAATAAATCTTTATTTTTCAATATACTAATGACATTAGTTAATGTGTTAACTGAGATATTTTCATGCGTGGTTAAACGCTTGCAAAGTTGTTGTGGATTCACCCAAGCGGCATCTGGAAAGTAAAGTGCGTCATGCGGTAAGTCTATGCCGGCAAGATTACTTGCTTCGTCTGAGTTTACATATTTCAGAATATTTTCAGCATGATTCTGTGCAGCGACTTTTTGAATGCGGGCTAATTCTCTCGGGTTAAAACCAAGTTGCAACATGCCGCAAATATAAATGTCATCAGGGTTTAAGTTGAGCCATTTAAAAAACGCTAAGCTGTACAAATAGCTTTCAAGCGCGAATCGGCTTGCATCGTCATCGCCACTTAAACGCGGATAAAGCATGGCTTGCGGATTGCCTGAGGCCTCGCTGGCGATGGTTTCATTACGTTCAAATAATGTCACTTGAATGCCGCGCTGAGCTAAGGCATAAGCCGTGCTACAGCCTGCGATGCCACCACCAACTACAATTGCGGTGCTAGGCTTCATCATTATTTCCTAAAAACTTACCCGTTAGCATTTCACGTTTTTTGCCAAAACCCGCACGTTTGCTGACTTCAAAACCCGCATTGATTAAGCCTCGACGCACGTCGCCTGCGCTGGTGAAGGTGGCGAAAGTGGTGGATGTTTTGGAAAGTCGCGCCATTTGTTGAAATAACGCAGCTTGCCACATGTCAGGATTTTTAGCAGGTGCGAAGCCATCTAAAAACCATGAGTCTATTTTGTCATTGGTTTTGCTAAGGCGCTCGGTAGCATCGCCAATGAGCAGGGTCAATCGCACTCTATCATCGTACAGCGAAATGGTATTTACGCTGCTTAAAAGGCTTTCATATTGGGCTAAAAATGGCTCACTCACTGGCTTGAGTTGCAGCCATAAATTTAACGCGGTTGAAATATCGTGCGTGCTTAAAGGATATTTTTCTACGCTAATAAAATGTAGCGTTGCGTTTTGTGGTGCGGATTCTAGCCAAGTCTTAGCCGCACATAAAAAGTTTAAGCCAGTGCCAAAGCCAGTTTCAGCGATGTTGAAGGTTTGCAAGTTGGCATCAAGCCAGCGCGTGGCTAAGTCATTGCCCTGCAAAAAAACATAGTCGGTTTCTAGCAAACCATTGTCGGTTGAGAAGTATACGTCTTGAAAATCACAGGCAAATGGCTGACCATTGCGCCATTCTATGTTGGCAGTATTGCTGCTTGGATTTTGCATGGTAAGTGGTTGATGTTGAACGAGTAAGAATTTAGCTGATTTTCGCATTAAAAATGGGAAACCAATTTATTGTTTGGTTTCCCATTAATGAAAATCTAGCAGTTTATTCTAAGTGGTGCGTCGTTTCTAGCTTGCGATTGTGCATTAAATCGTGAATAAGCGGCGCCAAGATAATCTCCATGGCCAAACCCATTTTGCCGCCTGGTACAACGATATTGTTGCGACGTGACATAAAGGAATCTTTTAGCATGGAAAGCAGGTAAGGAAAGTCCGCCATGCCTGGGTCGCGGAAGCGAATGACCACAAAACTTTCATCTAGCGTTGGAATGTCACGCATCACGAACGGATTGGATGTATCGACAATCGCTACGCGCTGAAAGTTAATATGCGTATTTGAGAATTGTGTTGCGATGTAGTTAATATAGGAGGGCATGCGCCTGAGGATGGTATCGACAGTCTCCTCCGCTGCGTAACCACGTTCAGAACTGTCACGATGGATTTTTTGTATCCATTCCAAGTTAATTACTGGTACTACGCCTATGCCTAAATCCACGTGGGCTGGCAGATTGACTTTATCTGTTTTCACCATGCCATGCAGGCCTTCGTAAAACAACACATCACTTTCTTCTGGCAAGTCTTCCCAGGGTGTAAATTCTCCAGCGCTTAAATTTGTGCCAAGCCTCGCGTTTTGCTCAGCCGCTTCTGCTGAATTGTGGATGTAATAGCGTTTTTTACCAGTGCCTGTTTGTCCATAAGTCTCGAACAACTCTTCAATTTTGTCGAAGTGGTTGGCTTCTGGGCCAAAGTGGCTGAAATGGTTGTTGCCCGCAGCTTCGGCCTTTTTAACGGCGGCTTTGAACTCCCTACGATTTAATGAGTGGTAGCTATCACCTTCAACAACGGCGGCATTAATACCTTCGCGGCGGAATACATGTTCAAATGAGCGTTTGACTGTAGTGGTTCCCGCACCAGATGAGCCTGTGACTACAATAACGGGATGCTTCTTTGACATGATAATTCTCCCTAATATATTTATGGTCTTATTTTTACTCTACTTTAGCAGTGCAGGTGAGGCTTGGCTAGTCATCATATGCAAATTTTGCTGTTACTTAGATTTAGGTATTGGTATAGTGTTATTCAACAAGATAAAAATAATGTCGCAATGACGGCATGTTAAAAAAATAAACGGTGGCAAGGTTTTTATAGCTAGTTGTATACGGGAGAAAATGATGGACCAGTCAGTACGTTATTCAGATTTAAGTCTTAAAGAAGAAGACCTTGTTAAAGGTGGTAAGCATATTCTGGTTGCTTACAAAATGAAGCCAAAATCTGGCCACGGTTACTTAGAAGCAGCAGCGCATTTTGCGGCCGAATCTTCTACAGGTACAAACGTTGAAGTTTCAACCACGGATGATTTCACTAAAGGCGTGGATGCGCTGGTGTATCACATTGATGAAGCCACTGAAGATATGCGTATCGCGTATCCGCTGGATTTGTTTGACCGCAATATTACAGACGGTCGCATTATGATTGTTTCGTTCTTAACGCTTGCGATTGGTAACAACCAAGGCATGGGTGATATTGAACATGCCAAGATGATTGACTTTTACGTGCCAGAGCGTGGAATACAATTATTCGACGGCCCTTCAAAAGACATTAGCGATATGTGGCGTATTCTTGGCCGCCCAATCAAAGATGGTGGTTATATTTCAGGCACAATCATCAAACCAAAATTAGGATTACGTCCAGAGCCATTTGCCCATGCGGCTTACCAGTTCTGGCTAGGTGGTGACTTCATTAAAAATGATGAGCCACAAGGCAACCAAGTATTCTGCCCAATGAAAAAAGTGATTCCGTTGGTAGTCGATTCCTTGAAACGTGCGCAGGATGAAACAGGTCAGGCTAAATTATTCTCAGCCAACATCACGGCGGATGATCACTACGAAATGTGCGCTCGTGCAGACTTTATCTTAGAA
>NZ_JABFRA010000024.1 GCF_013141425.1 Methylotenera sp.
ACACTTATCAGTTGTTATTTTGTTAAAGAACAGTGTCGAAAATTAGCTTCCTTTTTCAACTTCTCAATAACGCTTTGCGTTAACGAGGTGCGCATTATACAGAGCTTTTAAAGCTCGTCAATACTAAATTTGATTTGATCCATATTTATTATTGAATGCATCTGCGTACAGATAAAATCTTTGGTTGCGGGAACAGGATTTGAACCTGTGACCTTCGGGTTATGAGCCCGACGAGCTGCCAGACTGCTCCATCCCGCGTCCGATTCGACTTACTGTTGCGTCGAGAGGTGGGACTATAGCAAACTTAGCCTTTTATCGCAAGAACTATTGCGTTTTTTATTTATAAAAGCTGTAGATTACGTCTTGAACTTCAGTAGAATTAAGGCATCAGCGGCATTGAAGTGCCCCTTTAACGCATCACGTTGCGCACGTAATCAAGATCTTCCTGTGTATCTACTCCAGCCGCAGGTGCATTATGCGAAATTGACACGGCTATCTTGTAGCCATGGTGCAACACGCGAAGTTGTTCCAAACATTCAATCTGCTCAATCTCACTTGGCTGCATCGTCGCATACTGCTTAAGAAATCTCGCTCGATAAGCATAAATGCCAACATGGCGATATGCCGGCAAGTTTAACGGAAGCTCTAGCTCTATAGCAAAAGCATCTCTTGGATAGGGGATAGGCGCTCGACTAAAATAAAGTGCATTCCCCTTTGCATCCAATACCACCTTAACGACATTGGGGTTTAAAAAATCCACTTTATTGGTGATCGCATGACAGGCTGTTGCCATCACAGCTTCACTATTGGCACTTAATGTGGTGGCTACTTCAACAATCAGTGAAGCTTCGATCAGAGGCTCATCGCCTTGAACATTAACAATAATGGCGTCATCTGGCCAATTTTTCAGCAATGCCACTTCGGCGATACGATCCGTTCCACTGGCATGATTCGGCTTTGTCATTACGCCTTGATGACCATACTGCTGAATCGCCTCTAAAATTCGTGTGTCATCTGTGGCAACAACAACGGCTTTAGCTCCACTTTGCTTTGCGCGCTCGGCCACCCATACCACCATGGGTTTTCCTGCAATATCCAGTAAAGGCTTGCCGGGCAACCTAGTGCTGGCGTAACGCGCCGGAATTACTACATAAAACTCAGGGGTACTAAGCTTCAAGTTGCGCAACTTCAGCTTCTGTTAACTTGCGCGCCTCTTCCTCTAGCATCACTGGGATACCATCTTTAATTGGATAAGCCAACTGTGCCGACTTGGAAATAAGCTCATTTGTCGGCTTATTATATATGAGTGGGCCTTTCGTTACTGGGCACACTAGAATTTGTAGAAGTTTGTTATCCATAATTGAACTCTCAGTGATTCATTCTCAGTTTTTGCAAAATATGTGCCGTTAACGACTGCCCTGACGGTTTATCTAATACGGCCGTCACTGGCAAATACCAAGCATCGACTGCATTTAACATCTGACATTTTACGGCATCTTTTTCTGTCATTAATAGTGTTTTATTAGCGAACTGCAGCAAATCCTGCTCAGTAAACACATGGTGGTCTGCAAATATCTTACGTTCGAATTGTAAGCCCAAGCCTATAAGTTGATTAAAAAAGCGCTCTGGATTGCCAATGCCAGCAATAGCGACCAAGGGCTTATCTCTAAAATAATCGACCGATTTAATTTGCTTGATTCCACTTATATTTTCAAAGGCGTCACCTTGCAAACGCATGCTAAATATAGGTGGCAGCAGTTTTTCTGTAATATTAAAATTACGCACGTCTGCACTACCACTATTCACCAAGGCATCAACACCTTGTAGCCGCGTAACTTTCTCACGCAATGGTCCTGCTGGCAGTAAAAGTTGATTTCCAAACTGCAAGTCAGAATTAATCAGGGCAATTTCAAAATCACGCTGCAAACGATAATGCTGCAAACCGTCATCGCTCACGAGGATATTACATTCAGGATGCGCGCTTAACAAAGCCCTGCCAGCGGCCACACGGTTAGCGCCAACAAACATGGGGCTAGCTGTTCGCCTTGCAATTAACACTGGCTCATCGCCGACTTCTGATGGATGACTATTTACAAATACTTCTGCAATATTTTTGTAGCCGCCACCATAGCCTCGACTAACCACGCCCGGAGTATAGCCTTGCTTTTTTAACTGCTCGACTATCCAGATAACTAAAGGTGTTTTACCCGTGCCTCCAACATTAATATTTCCTACGATAATTACCGGAACAGGCAGGCGATAGCTTTTAAATAGCCCGAGTCTATAGAGTGCTCGTCTAAGGCAAGTTAAACCTGCAAAGACCCACGACAGCGGTAGCAACAAAATATGCAATGGCGTGTAGCAAAGCCACTGTTTTTGTAGCCAATTACTCATGCGATTTCAACCCAAGCATACCAGAAAGAAATTAACCAAATTGCTTCTGGTATAACTTAGCATAATGACCATCGATAGCAATTAATGCTGCGTGAGACCCACTCTCGACAATCTTACCTTGCTCCATCACCATAATGCGATCTGCATTTTCAATTGTACTGAGTCGATGTGCAATCACGATGCTGGTTCGGTTTTGCATCAAAGCATCCAAAGCGGCTTGCACATGCTGCTCTGATTCAGTATCCAGCGCGGATGTTGCTTCATCCAGCAACAAGATGGGAGCATCTTTCAAAATGGCACGTGCTATAGCAATGCGTTGTCGCTGCCCACCAGACAGCCGAACACCACGATCGCCAATTTCATTTTGCAGCCCATTGGGTAGTTGCTGAATGAATTCCCAAGCATGGGCGGCTTTTGCTGCTGCAATCACTTCTTGTTCCGTGGCATTTCTTAATACGCCATAAGCAATATTATTAAACACTGTGTCATTAAACAGCACGATATCTTGGCTGACTAAAGCAAATTGCTCACGTAAGTTACTTAATCGCAAGTCCCGAATATCCACACCATCAAGAAATATAGCACCTTGCTGCAACGCATAAAACCTTGGCAGCAAGTTCACCAACGTGGTCTTACCACCACCTGAACGGCCGACCAAGGCTACTTTTTCACCAGGCATAATCTTAAAACTTAGGTTATCAAGCGCTACACCACTAGCACTTTCGTAACGCAAAGTGACGTTTCTAAATTCAATTTCACCCTTTGCGCGTCCTATTTCAATGATACCCGCATCGACCTCAGGGCTTGCATCCATTACCTCAAAAATGCTTTGTGCCGCAGCCAATCCCACTTGAAAATCCTCATTGGCCGCTGCGATATGTTTTATCGGTGAAATTAACATCAGTAAAGCGCCTACAAAGGCGGCGAACTCGCCCACGGAAAAACTACCCATGGCGTAATAAATCACCAAGGCTAGCGCCAACGCAGCAAATATCTCAACAACAAAACTACTCAAACCCGCGATACGGGTTAAACGCAACTCAATACGACGATTATTCGTCGTGATTTCGGAAAAACGCTGATATTCGAAATCCTGTGCGCCAAAAATCTTAACAATACGTTGCCCACTAATCGCCTCTTCCGCAGATTTAGTCATTTCGCCCATGCTATGTTGCACCCCTTTTGCATTGGACTTAAGTTTAGGCGTAATTTTTTTTAAATACAGAGTAACCAAAGGCAAAATGCTGGCAAACACCAAAGTGAGACGCCAATCCAAGTAAAACATATACGCAATCAGCCCAACTACTGTCAAAATGTCACGTAATACATTCATCCAAGTGCGCGTAGTCGCAACTGAAAGACGCTCAACATCGTAGGTAAATTTTGACACCAACGCTCCTGCCGAGCGTGCATCAAAATAATGCACTGGCAACAACATTAATCGACTGAACATTTCCTTGCGAAAGTCCTCCACTACCCGTCGAGCGACAACACGCATGGAATAAACAGAAACATAGCCAGCGATACCGCGTACCAACATTAATCCAAATAACATTAGCGGCAACAACACATTTTGATTCGCCACTTTTTTAACAAACCCCTCATCAGTGATTTGTTTTATCAACGCCAGAAAACCAGTATTACTGGCTGACAAGATCACGAGTGAGAGAATACTGGTAAGAAATACATACTTATAACGCCAGGCATGACGAAGCAAACGCAAATACAATTCTTTTGCATTTGAAATTTCAGGAAGTTTTTCTTTATTACGTCTTACTTTTGCCATCGTGGGTGTTTGCCATAGGTTTAGGATTGATGGTCGCCAAGACGTCGCTAAGACCTAGCGCCAGCGAAGAAAGTCGGGGCTAAAAATACTATTAAAAAAATCAGATATAAGAACTTATTGGCCAGACTGTGTCGCAAAGGTAATGTGCGTATAACCTGCTACACGCGAGGCTTCCATCACATCAATAACAGACTGGTGTGTCGCTTTTGCATCTGCATTGATAATAATGGTTGGTTCTTTTCCACCACTGGCTGCAGCTTGTAAAGCTGCGCCAATTCCTGCAACGGATGAATCAGCCAAACCTTTGCCGTTTACTATATATTTTCCGTTGGCATCTACGCCCACTTCAATGGTCAAGGGTTTTTCTTGCGGGGTATTGGCTTCCGCGGTAGGCAGATTAATCTGCAACTCACTGGTGCGTGAAAAAGTAGCGCTCACCACCAAGAAAATAATAATCACCAACAGCACGTCAATTAGCGGCACGAGATTCATCTCAAGCTCTTCATGGCGCTTTCCACGTTGAAAATTCATATTAAAATCCTTTAACTAAATTCAATTCAAATGACCTGAAGACAAGGCACTTTTATGCAAACAGTACGCCCAGCAATTTAATTAACTAACATAACAATTAATATAATACGGCGAATAAAAGTAACGCCGCATTTGTGTCATTTCAATCGAATTAAAATTTACTTACGTTCGCCGTGAATAATTTCCACCAACTTAATCGCTTGTTGCTCCATATCCACCAGCAAACCATCTACTTTTGAGCGGAAATATCGGTAAGCAATCATCGCGGGCACCGCCACCACAATCCCCGCCGCCGTGTTATACAGCGCCACAGAAATGCCACGGGCAAACTGCGCAATATCGTGACCAGTATTAGTAAAGGCCCCGAACAACTCCACCATACCAATCACCGTACCGAGCAAGCCTAGCAAAGGTGCCACGGTTGCGATTGTGCCTAAAGTAGAAAGATACCGTTCGAGCTTATGTGCAACAGCGCGACCTGATTCCTCAATCGCCTCTTTGGTGACTTCACGCGAGTTTTTTGAATTCGCCAAGGCACTGGCAAACACTTGTCCTAAAGGCGAATGTTGTTCTAACTTGCCAATTGTTTCTTTTGTAACCCCGCCTTTAGCAAGCCAAGCTTGCAATTCAGGTAAAAGATTTTGTGGTGTTACGATATTTTCACGAAGCGCAATAGCACGCTCACCGATAATCGCCAACGCTACCACTGACGCGAAAATAAGCGGCCAAATTGGCCAGCCTGCTGCTAAAATAATTTGCCACACAGTGCAACTCCCTAAATTTCAAAATAGCAATTAATGATTCGTCTGACTTACTGGAATCTATCTTTGCGATACTTTAGCCTTTCGCCCGCATTTGGGCAAGCTGCAACTGCATAACATTCGCAAATGCAACCCACTATTAGCCAATTTAATCTGCGGCAAAAGTATCATGCCAGTAACGCTGATATTGCCTACGCCAGCTCACCATCTGTATATTATTTTTTACAAAAAACATCACCAAGGCACCTTGGTAATCCGAGCGATAGCGATGGCTATTTTCTGCTTGATAGCGCGCCAATACTTCTGGCTTAGGGTGTTTGTAGCGGTTTAAATAGCCAGAGGTAAAGACGCTCAAGCTAGGTGCCACTGCTGCAATAAACTCTGCCGTCGAGGAAGTTTTGCTACCGTGATGCGGCACAATTAACACGTCGCTTTTCAATCCATCTGCATCCGCTTCCAGCAAGGCATATTCAGCTTCTTTTTCAATATCCCCTGTAAGTAACAGACTGCCGAATTCACTAGTCACTTTTAACACACAACTACGATTATTATCCTTAAGTTTTAAATCATCATAACTTTCTATGCTTGGGTGTAGTACTTCGAATAGCACTCCGTCCCACAACCAACTTTGACCAGCGTAACATTGCATCTTTTCCAAAGTCGCTGGCGTTTCAATCGTCTCTGGTAAAGAGCTGTTCAGCCAATCAACAGGCATTATAGCTAGCACAGAAGTCATTCCTCCGCTGTGGTCAATATCATTATGGCTTACCATAAGGCCATCTAATTTACCTATACCCTCACCTCGCAAATACGGGATTACAATGCGGCTGCCTGCATCGCTTTGCGCGTTAAATTTAGGGCCAGCATCATAAAGTAAGGTATGTTTAGCTGTTTGTACCACTACGCTCAAGCCTTGCCCGACATCCAGCACAGTGACTTTCATCTCGCCCGAAGCTGGTAGAGCGGGCACAATGACTAGCATTGGCAAAAAACCAACAACACCCAACCAGCGCATCGGAAAACCACGTGGCAGTAGCAACCACAGCACACCTAACAAAGCCGGAAAAAGCGTCCAAATAGCAGGCGAATGCTGTTGCCAGTTGGCGATGGGCAATTGATTCAAACTATTCAACCCCCACATACATGCTTGCAAAACCCAATACGACAGGTGCAACAACCAATCGATTGATAAAAAACTCCCCAGTAGTGCCAGTGGGGTCACAACAAAACTAATCAAAGGAATTGCAAATGCATTGGCGATTGGCGAAATAAGCGACGCTTGATTAAACATAATCAACAACAGGGGAAACATACCAATAGTCACCGCCCATTGCGTCACTAGCGCCGACTTAACCCAGCGAACTTGACCGATACGGCCGTTAAAAACATAAGCCAGTAGCGCGACTGCTCCAAATGACAGCCAAAATCCTGGTGCATTCACCGCCCAAGGATCAATCAACACCACAACAAATAGTGCCAATGACAGCACCTGTGCAATCACCAATTGCGGCGCTGTCCAAAGCGCAATGGCAAATACGATCAACATGTAAACCGTGCGCTGTGTAGGAACAGAAAATCCAGCAATCAGCGCATACGCCAGAGCCACCAAGACACCCGCCAACGTTGCCGCTTTGCGTGCTGGCAATTGCATCATCAGTTTAGGGCTACGCCGCCAAAAACAATTCACCAAAGCAAAAGCCAACCCTGCAAGCATGGTGATATGCAGACCTGAGATTGACATCAAATGTGAGGTTCCTGTGCGCATAAACACCTGCCAGTCATTTGTGCTTATTTGACTATCATCGCCCATAACCAGTGCTTGAATTACGCCACTATAGGGTTTGTCCACTAGCACTCGTAATATGCGCTGCTGGGTAAGCTCACGCAAATGCTCAACAATGTAACTAGGGCGCCAAACCAAGTTATCTAGCATCTTAAATTCGGCCTTGGTCTTAATGCTGCCTGTGGCGCGAATATTTTCGCTCAGCGCCCACGATTCAAAATCAAACCCATGCGGATTCACCGTGCCATGCGGACGCTTTAAACGCACCGACAAGCGCCAGCGCTCGCCCGCGTGAAACGGGCTAAAAATTGCGGCATCTGACTCAGCATCCTCAAAAACTGCCTCGTTAGCCTGTTTGTACAAAGGATTCACAACATAATGATTGAGACTAATGTGACGCGGCACAACGGCCGCTTGTGTGATGATTTTTTCGATATCAAATTTAAATCGCGCACCACGCTCCGTCAGTTCAGGCACGCTTGCCACCACTCCTTCAATGACAATGGTTTTTTGCTCCCAAGCATGCGGCAGGTCATCCTGCATTCTCCACCAGGCTATACTGCTCGCCCAACTGAAGCCCACTAAAAAAGCGGCCAAGCTGAGCAAGCCCACCTGCAAAAACTTTGGCTGACGAAATACTCTAAAAAACGATGGTATTAAGCCTAAAGCAACAAGAGAAATAGCTAAAAAAGCGGCGCAAATCAGCCAAGTAACACTAGGCAACTGAGGCAGTTGCTGCACAACCCAGGCACCAAAAACAAATATCAGTGCAACAAGAATCATCCGCTAAGGCTTAAGTTTAAAGTGGCTGTAACTTACCATCGACCAGCCGATATTGACGTTGCATCTTTTTGGCCAATTCTAAATCGTGCGTAACCACCACCAAACTACGTTGCTGGGTTTGATTCACTTCCAGCAGCAAGTCAAACACGGCATGCGCGGTATGGCGGTCCAGATTACCAGTCGGTTCATCGGCCAAAATGCATTGTGGCTGCGTTACCAACGCCCGCGCTACAGCTGCGCGTTGACGCTCACCGCCAGACAGTTCGCCGGGCATGTGTTCAAGCCGATGCGCAAGGCTCACTTTAGCTAATGTTTCAGCCGCTAGTGTAAGGGCTTGCCCACGCGGCATGCGGCGAATCAGCAAGGGCATCGCTACATTTTCTAATGCAGTGAATTCAGGTAATAAATGATGAAACTGATAAACAAAGCCCAGTGACTGGTTACGCAAGAGGCCTTTATTGGTCTCGCTCAACTTCACAATATTGCGATCCAAAATGCGCACTTCACCACTAGTAGGTGCATCCAAGCCACCCAGCAAATGCAGCAAGGTGCTTTTGCCCGACCCTGAAGTGCCGACAATCGCAATTTGCTCACCTGCATTTACCGTCAAGTCAATGCCGTTAAGCACCGCAACTTCTAAACCATGATAGGTTTTGTGTAGATTTTGGCAGGAGACAATACTTTTAGAGGCTGAGTTATTCATAGCGTAAAGCCTCGGCAGGGTTTATTTTACTTGCGCGCCAGCTAGGATAAAGTGTGGCGAACAAGCTTAAGATAAAGGACACAATCACTATCGTAATCACATCCAACCAAACCAGTTCAGAAGGTACCTCGCTAATTTGGTAGACATCTTTTTCTAAAAACTGAACATGAAACAAGCCTTCAATAAATGGAATAATCACATCAATATTTAACGCGATAAGAATGCCAAAAAATGCGCCAAGAATAGTACCAATCATGCCGATCAACGCGCCCTGCACGATGAAAATCAACATAATACTGCCTGGGCTGGCGCCAAAGGTACGCATAATCGCTATGTCAGCGCGCTTGTCCGTCACCGCCATTACCAGTGTAGACACGATATTAAACGCCGCTACCGCCACGATGAGCGTGAGGATAATAAACATCACGCGTTTTTCCATTTTAATGGCTTTAAAAAGATTACTTTGTTGCTGCGTCCAATCAAAAGCGTAATAAGTGCCGTTGGGATTCGGCGGATTATTCAGCGAAGCCGAATATTCCTGCGCCACTTGCGGCGCAATAAATAAATCATCCAACTTTAAACGCACCCCAGAAACCGCATCGCCCATGCGATATAGCTTGGCGGCATCTTCCATGTGTATCAGAGCCAGCCCCGCATCGTATTGCTGCATACCCGCCTGAAACAACCCAACCACGGTAAATTGTTTCAAGCGCGGCACCACGCCTGTCGGCGTAAACTGCCCCTGTGGCGCCATCACAACAACTTTATCGCCCATTTGCGCGCCTAAGTTGTAGGCTAAATCTGCCCCCAAAATAATGCCAAACTCACCTGCGCGTAAGTCATTTAGATTGCCGACTTTCATGTTTTTGCCCAAGTCAGCCACTTTATCTTCTGCCGCTGGCAAAATACCGCGAATAATCGCCCCTTGCACGCCTTGCCCATAGCTCAGCATCGCCTGCGCCGTGATATAAGGCGCACTTGCTAGCACATGTTCACGCTTAAACGAAGATTCGTAAATGGTTCGCCAATCCTCCAGTAAGTTATTGGTGCCTGTGATTTCCACATGCGATGCCACGCCCAAAATGCGCGCCCGCAAATCTTTCTGAAAACCATTCATCACCGATAGCACAACAATTAATGCCGCAACCCCAAGCGCAATACCAATCATACTGGTGAGTGAAATAAATGAAATAAAATGGTTATTTCGCTTTGCCCGCGTGTAGCGCATGCCAACAAAGAGTTCATAACCGACCAGATTGGAAATTCCTGATTCAAGATACAAGGCATGCAGGAACGATTTTATTTTTTTCAACATAGGCTAAATTCTAACAGGGTTAGCGATTTGCTTAAAAACTTAATTCCGTGTGAAGTTATTGCGCTTAAAACTAATGTGTTCATGCAAAACGATATTTAAGAAATTTATAGTCAATATTTCGAAACATACTCGGCTACGTACCAACTTGTGCAGAAACATACAAAAACGATGCCCTGCAAGCCCCATGGATATTGGTTCGCAGGGCATCGGTTCCTAAAAGCTATCTATCCAAAAAATCCATCGTTTAAATTAGAGCAAGCTCTCATTACTCAATATCAAAGGTTTTAAAGTTTGGCCAAGCCCAACAAGCTTAGATAGCGTTCACGATACAAACTGCCATGCAATACTTGGCAAGGGTTTTCTGGCTCGCCAAGGTCACTCAACACCAATGCTGCTCCAGTAAAATCGTGGTTCACTGTGTAGTCATTGATGGTTATCACTGTTTTTATACCAGCGCCTAGGCTTGATTTCAAACCATTTTCCGAATCTTCAAAAGCAAGGCACTCATCCGCGCTAAGTTGCAACTTTTTTAGTGCACACAAGTAAATATCCGGTGCAGGTTTTTTGGCGGGGACAATATCGCCCGCCGCTATTACTTCAAACCAGTTGAGTGAATCTTCACCTAAAGTATAGTTTAGTAGCGCCGTCACGTTTTCGGGTGTTGTGGTGGTTGCAATTGCCAGCTTTAAGCCTGCTTCTTTGGCTTCCTGTAACAAACGCTTCACACCAGGCCGCAAGGGGATTTTTCCAGTGGCTAATAATTCAGTATAAATACGCGTTTTCGCTTGGTGCAATTCAGCAATCATATCAGCAAGATTTACGTCATTTTTCAGTGCTGGCTTGTAGCGCTCAATAAAAAATCGAATGCGCTCTTTACCGCCCGTAACGGCAAGCAATTCACCATAAAGCGCCACATCCCAACGCCAATCCAAACCAGTCTGTTTAAACGCTTGGTTAAAGGCAGGCCGATGCCCATCGCGTTCGGTATCTGAGAGTGTGCCATCCACATCAAAAATGAGTGCTTTAATCACAATTATCCTAACGACGAATCGAATTTTTAAGTTAGCAAAGTATGTCGCAACATTTCACCTTACGTCAATCAGCATATTGCCACCAAGTCACGCAACAAGTCTGATAAAATTACGCCATGTTTACTGGCATCATACAGACCATAGGTCAAATCGAGTGCGTTAGCCCCTTGGGGGAAGACGTTAAACTCAACATCAATTGCGCAGGCCTTGGCATGCAAGACGTTAAAACTGGCGATAGCATCGCTGTTAATGGCGTTTGCCTGACGGCAGTGAATTTCAACAACACGCATTTTGAAGCGCACGTGTCGAAAGAAACTTTATCTGTAACCGCGGGTTTAAATAAACCACAAGCGGTCAACCTAGAAAAAGCCTTACGGCTGAACGATAGGCTGGGCGGCCATTTGGTGAGCGGTCATGTAGATGGCGTGGGCGAAGTAGTACTTTTTGAAGCATTAGGTGATTGCTGGAAATTAGACATACGCGCGCCGCATGCCATTTCAAAATACATCGCGGTGAAGGGTTCAATCGGCGTCAATGGCGTTAGCCTAACCGTCAACACCATTACGGCAGATGTATTCAGCATTAACTTAATTCCACACACGCTTGAAAATACCACCTTAAATTTATTGCAAGCAGGCAGTTTGGTGAATCTGGAAGTTGACCAAATCGCCCGCTACGTGGAGCGCATGACGCTTTGGGCGCAAGAATACTAACAAACTATAGGATAAAAAATAATAAAGTGACTATAAGCAGCGCAAAAGAAATTATTGAAGAAATCAAACATGGCCGTATGGTGGTGTTGGTGGACGACGAAAACCGCGAAAACGAAGGTGATTTAGTCTTAGCCGCCGAGTTTGCAACGGCTGAACATATCAACTTTATGGCGAAATATGGGCGTGGCTTGATTTGCTTAACACTGACCGAAGCACGTTGCCACCAGCTAAACCTGACTAAAATGGTACAGCAGAATGGTGCGCGCATGGGCACCAATTTTACTGTTTCGATTGAGGCGGCTGAAGGTGTTACTACCGGCATCTCCGCGGCAGACCGTGCCCGTACTGTGCAAGCGGCGGTTGCCAAAAATGTTAAGCCACAAGACATTGTCAGCCCAGGGCATATTTTCCCCCTTGCTGCGATGGATGGCGGTGTATTAGTACGCGCTGGCCACACCGAAGCGGGCTGTGATTTAGCGCAACTTGCTGGGCTTGAACCCGCCAGTGTTATTTGTGAGATTCTTAAAGATGACGGCAGCATGGCGCGCGTGCCTGATTTAAAACTATTTGCCGCTGAACATGGTTTAAAAATCGGCACGATTGCAGATTTGATTCAACATCGCGCGCAAACTGAACGCTTGGTTGAACGTGCTGCCGAGCGCACGATACAAACACCTTACGGCGAACTAAAATTAATTGCCTATCGCGATAAAATCGCTAAAGAAACCCATCTGGTTTTAATTAAAGGAACACCCTCGCCAGAAAAAGAAACCTTGGTGCGCGTGCATGAGCCACTCTCCATATTTGATTTGCTCGACAGCTCAAGCTGCTCGCATAGCTGGAATACTTTAGAGGCCATGCAAGTAATTGCCAAGGCAGAATCTGGGGTCATTGTGCTATTGCATCAGCAAGAAACAGGCGAAGCAATTATTGAACGCATTCAAGGAGCAGATGAACCAGTGCGCATCAACCAAGAATTGCGTACCTACGGCATCGGTTCCCAAATACTGCTCGATTGCGGCGTAGGTAAAATGAAACTGCTTGCCACCCCCCGCAAAATGCCAAGTATGGCAGGCTTTGGCCTAGAGGTGACAGGCTATTTAGAAGCGCCCAACACCCACGGAATATCGTGATTATAATCAACTTGATATGTTAGAATAATGCCATTGGAAAACATCAATCTCACCGGTCACTTTCTCATCGCGATGCCCGCCATGACAGACCCGTTTTTTGCAAAATCTGTCACCTTTATCTGCACGCACAATCAAGACGGCGCTATGGGAGTGATGATTAACCGGCCGACCGACATCACCTACGACACGATTTTTGAAAAAATCAAAGTAGAGCTACTCAATACGGCGGTTGCAGACCAGCCCGTGCTGTATGGCGGACCAGTACAACCCGAACGCGGTTTTGTGTTGCACGAAACTGCAGCGGGCGAATGGGATAGCACCATCACCATTGCTGAAAACACCGCGCTAACCACTTCAAAAGACATTCTAGAATCCGTTGCGATTGGCTCTGGGCCAGCAAAAATGTTGCTTACCTTGGGTTACGCCGGTTGGACACCAGGCCAACTTGAAGAAGAAATCAAGCAAAACTCCTGGCTATCGGTGCAAGCAAAAGATGTCGCAACGCTGCATAAAATACTCTATGAAACAGATTATGACGAAAAACTCAGCGCAACTTTAGCCTTGTTAGGGGTAGACCCTGCGATGCTTTCTGACGTGGCGGGACACGCCTGATGGTAAAAAATCCCAATATTCTGCCAACTGCACACGGCCAGATTATTGATAATGAAAATGTTTACGATGCAAAAATAGTACTCGCCAGCACCGCGCTGAGTTTTGACTTTGGTGAGCAGCGGATTGGCGTGGCCGTGGGCGAGCATGTTTTAGCGAACGCCAACCCGCTCACCACGATTGATAACGAAAGCAATGAAGTACGCTTTCAGGCGATAAGCAAACTCATTAACGAATGGCAGCCAAAATTACTTATTGTTGGTTTGCCCTTAAGTTTAGACGGGGCGGAGACGAATGTGACGCAGCTTTGCAAAAAGTTTGCCAGGCGGCTTAACGGCCGCTTTAATTTGCCTGTCATACTGATTGATGAGCGTTACAGCTCAGTTGAGGCGAGCGAGCGGCTTAAGCAAACAGGTGTTAAAGGTCGCGCGCAAAAAACCATGCTTGACCAAGTAGCCGCACAAACCATATTGCAGAGTTACTTTGATAGCTTGTAAACTTGAACTTTGGTCATAAAAGATGAGTACATTAAACAAATGAGTTCAAACAACATCAAACCAGCAGATAGCCAACTTGCAAGTGCAGAAGAATTACTCAAAACACTTGCCAAAAAACTTCAACCCTTGCTGCAAGCTAATACCGCCTTAGTCGGCATTCAAAGTGGCGGTGTATGGCTATTGCAAAGACTGCTTGTTTTGCTTGAAAAAGACATAGCAATTCACGCGATTGAACACGGCACGCTGGATGTTTCCTTTTATCGGGATGACTACGAAAAGCGCGGCTTAAAAGCAGAAAATCGCCCGAGTCAAATTCCGTTTGATGTGGACAATAAACACATCATCCTCATTGATGACGTTTTTTATACGGGTCGCACGACCCGCGCCGCCATGAACGAATTGTTCGACTACGGTCGCCCCGCCAGCATTTCACTGGTAGCTCTGGTAAATCGTGGCGGACGTGAATTGCCTATCGTACCGCAAATCACCGCCGCAGATATTGCTTTAGAGGCCACACAAAATCTGCAATTGGTACAAAATTCAGACGGTCACTTAAGTCTAGAATTGCAAAGCCTCCCATTACAATCTTCATCAGGGTCTACACCAGAATGAACAACCCGCAACTCGATACTGACGGCCGTTTACGACACCTGCTTTCCATTGAAGGCTTACCAAAAAAAATATTGAACCAAATATTAGATACCGCCGAATCCTTTGTAGGCGTGGCGGAACGCGAAGTTAAAAAAGTGCCACTGTTACGTGGAAAAACGGTTTGCAACCTGTTTTTTGAGAACAGCACCCGCACCCGCACTACTTTTGAAATCGCCGCAAAACGTCTTTCTGCCGACGTGATTAGCCTGAATGTTAATACTTCATCGCAATCAAAAGGCGAAACAATCTTAGACACTGTAGATAATTTAATTGCCATGCACGCCGACATGTTTGTCGTACGTCATTCGCAATCTGGCGCTGCACACTTTATTGCCAAACACGTACCCAATCATATTCATGTCATTAACGCAGGCGACGGTCGTCACTCGCACCCCACGCAAGGCTTGCTAGATATGTTCACCATTCGCAAATACAAGCCTGACTTGCACAATTTACGCGTAGCGATTGTCGGCGATGTATTGCATTCACGTGTGGCACGCTCCGAAATTCATGCATTAACGACACTTGGCGTGCCAGAAGTACGTGTAATCGCGCCAAAAACACTACTACCAGCCCATGTGGAAAAGCTAGGCGTGCATGTGTTTCACGACCTGCAAGCCGGCTTAAAAGACGTGGACGTGGTAATGATGTTGCGCCTACAGAACGAACGCATGAACGGCGCCATGTTGCCAAGCCCACAGGAATATTTTAAAACCTACGGCCTCACCCAAGAAAAGTTGAATCTGGCAAAACCCGATGCCATCGTGTTGCATCCAGGCCCAATGAACCGTGGCGTTGAAATTGATTCCAGCGTAGCCGATGGCGCGCAATCTGTGATTTTGCCGCAAGTCACCTATGGAATTGCCATTCGTATGGCGGTCATGGCCATGCTTGCGGGTGGGCAAGGAGGTCAAGCATGAAAATTCAAATCAAAAATGGTCGCGTTATTGACCCAAAAAATAATATCGATCGCCAACAAGATATGTATATTGTGGCGGGTAAAATCGTTTCCCTCGGAGCAGCACCAGATGGCTTTGTCGCCAATCAAATCATCGATGCCAGTGGTTTAATTGTAAGCCCCGGCTTGGTGGATTTATCGGCCCGACTGCGCGAACCAGGTAACGAATACAAAGCAACATTAGAAAGTGAATTACAAGCCGCCGTGGCTGGCGGTATCACCAGCCTAGCTTGCCAACCAGACACTAACCCTGTGTTGGATGAACCTGGTTTGGTGGAAATGTTAAAGCACAGAACCAAACAACTTCACCTTGCGCGCGTTTACCCGCTGGGCGCGCTCACGCGCCAATTGCAAGGCAAAGAACTAGCCGAAATGGGCGCACTGCGTGACGCAGGCTGTGTTGGCTACTCACAGGCCAATATTGCGATTACCGACACACAAGTGCTATGGCGCGCTATGGAATACGCCGCGACTTTTGGTTTTACTTTATTTTTACACGCAGAAGAACCCTTTTTGGCCAAAGGTGGGGTTGCGCATGACGGTGAAGTCGCCAGCCGTCTTGGCTTAAAAGGCATCCCAAGCGCAGCGGAAGCACTTGCACTTGCCAGCATCTTACGCATCGCCAAAGAAACCGGCGCACGTGTGCATATTAGCCGCTTATCAACGGCGGAAGGCGTAGAAATGATACGTACTGCTAAAAAACAAAACGGCAACATTAGCTGTGATGTAAGCGCCAATCAATTACACCTGACAGAACACGATATTGCCTATTTTGATACTAATTGCCACTTAAAGCCGCCCTTACGCAGCCAGCGTGATAAAGACGCATTAAGTGCAGGTTTAAAAGACGGGACAATTAACGCGATTTGCTCAGACCACACCCCCGTTGATAACGACGATAAATTAGCCCCTTTTGCCGAAGCGGAAATTGGTGCAACTGGCTTAGAACTCCTATTAGCCCTCACCCTAAAATGGGCGAAACAGGAAAAAATTGAGATTACTTCAGCCATTGCACGTATCAGCACAAACGCTGCAAAAATATTAGGCATACCTGCGGGTGATTTATCGGTGAACAGCCAGGCAGATATCTGCATTTTTGATGCCAACGAATACTGGAAAGTAGAACCCAGCGTATTAACAAGCCAAGGCAAAAACACGCCATTCATTGGGCTGGAAATTGCCGGTAAAGTTAAAACCACTTTAGTGAACGGTCTGGTGGTTTATCAAGCTTAACTTTTTTGTTTGTGGCTCAAACAAGCATTCAGTATTGATTCGCTTAAGCCAAGAATGAGGATTAAGTTTTACTCTTTACAAGTTGAGTAAGTCATCCACCACTTAGTGACTGAAAAATATAGACGGTTCCGTTCTCTGGTATACGATCAGAAAGTTTTATACAATTCCCAAGTTATCCAAACCTATCGATAAATCTTTACCATGCGAAGCCTTGCCATCTAATTTTATCTTCAACCGGATGTCATTCACAGAATCGGCATTTCGCAAGGTATCTTCGTAGGTAATAATATCCGCCTCGTGCAAATCGAAAAGCGCTTGGTCAAAAGTTTGCATGCCTAGTTCACGCGATTTGGCAATAATCGATTTAATTTCATGCACATCACCTTTGAAAATCAAATCAGAAATCAGGGGCGAATTCAGCATCACCTCCATGGCAGCGGCACGGCCCTTGCCTTCTTTTTTCGGGATGAGACGTTGCGAGATAAATGCACGGGTATTTAGCGAAAGATCCATTAGCAGTTGATGCCTGCGCTCTTCTGGAAAGAAGTTGATGATACGGTCTAAGGCCTGATTGGTACTATTGGCGTGTAGTGTTGCCATACATAAGTGACCCGTTTCAGCAAAGGCAATCGCATAATCCATGGTTTCGCGATCGCGAATCTCACCAATCAAAATCACATCTGGTGCCTGACGCAGGGTGTTTTTAAGTGCAATGTGCCAGTTATCGGTATCTACACCGATTTCACGTTGCGTGACTATGCAGTTGATATGCTCGTGCACAAATTCCACAGGGTCTTCAATGGTAATAATATGGCCATAACTGTTTTTATTTCGGTAACCGACCATTGCAGCTAAAGAAGTGGACTTGCCAGAGCCCGTACCGCCGACAAAAATCACCAAGCCGCGCTTAGTCATGGCGATATCTTTAAGCACTTCAGGCAAACCGAGGTCTTCAAACTCTGGAATTTTGGTGGTAATCGTTCTAAATACCAAGCCGACTGAGCCGCGCTGCACAAAGGCATTTACCCGAAAACGCGCAACACTTGGAATACCAATTGCAAAATTACATTCGTTGGTTGCATCAAACTCGGTAGTTTGCTTATCGTTCATAATGGAACGTGAAATTTCACGCGCTTGCTGTGCAGACAGCACCTGACTGCTGACTGGCGTTACTTTTCCATCGATTTTCATCGCGGGTGGAAAGCCTGCAGTGATAAATAAATCCGACGCGTTCTTCGCCAGCATCAACCGTAATAAATCAAATACAAACTTTTCTGCCTGACCTTTTTCCATTATTCACCCTTAACTTGCATTAATTCACTTGCATTAATTCATTAGTTAGCTTAAAAAAATTGTTATGGCTAGCCCATGATGGAGTCTTTATTTGCTGCTTTGGAGCGTGCTTCATTCGCTGAAACCAGATTACGTTTAACCAAATCTTGTAAATTTTGATCAAGCGTTTGCATACCAACATTTTGCCCGGTTTGAATCGCTGAGTACATTTGAGGAATTTTAGCTTCACGAATCAAATTTCGAATCGCTGGCGTGCCAATCATAATTTCATGCGCGGCCACACGACCTTGCTCATCTTTAGTTTTTAATAAGGTTTGTGAAATTACCGCACGCAATGATTCGGAAAGCATTGAACGTACCATTTCCTTTTCTGCTGCTGGGAACACGTCAATAATACGGTCAATCGTTTTTGCGGCTGAACTGGTATGCAGCGTACCAAACACCATGTGCCCCGTTTCAGCCGCAGTCAGCGCTAAGCGGATTGTTTCTAAGTCACGCATTTCACCCACTAAAATCACATCAGGGTCTTCACGCAGTGCCGCGCGCAAGGCATTGTTGAATGAAAGTGTATGCGGGCCTACTTCTCGCTGATTAATCAAACATTTTTTAGATTGATGCACAAACTCGATTGGGTCTTCTACCGTTAAAATATGGGCGAATTCTTTATCGTTAATATAATCAATCATCGCCGCCAGCGTTGTGGATTTTCCTGAACCCGTTGGCCCTGTTACCAAACACAAGCCGCGTGGCGTATCGGCAATTTCTTTAAATATCGCCGGGCAGTTTAATTCTTCCAAAGTTAATATTTTAGAAGGAATGGTACGAAAAACCGCGCCAGAACCACGATTATGATTGAAAGCATTGACCCGAAAGCGCGCTAAATTGGGAATTTCAAACGAAAAGTCACACTCCAAGGTTTCTTCATACACTTTGCGCTGACCATCGCTCATAATGTCGTACACCATGTCGTGCACGGCGGTATGGTCTAAAGCGGGGACATTGATTTTACGAATATCGCCATGTACCCGAATCATCGGTGGCAAACCTGCAGACAGATGTAAGTCCGATGCTTTATTTTTAACTGAGAATGCGAGTAAATCTGAAATATCCACAACGTGCTCCTGTTATAATTTATTGTAGCTGTAACTTTATAGTGCCATTTTTAACGATAAGCTCGTTAATTTGTGTAAATCTATTTGATTTAATTAATTTTAAGTTATCCATTAAGTTAAACATTAGTGAAAATTTAGACTAAGTGAATTATGACCACAATTGCTAATCGCTTGCAAGATATTCTAGCAACAATTCAATCAACAAAGTCCATACACCACTGCAAACAGCATGTTAACCTACTTGCTGTGAGTAAAGCACAGGCGTCCTCGGCTATTCGCGAAGCTCACGCGGCAGGGCAAACCATGTTTGGCGAAAATTACCTGCAAGAAGCCTTAGAAAAACAAGCGCAGCTACAGGATATAGCCATTGAATGGCACTTTATTGGCCCCATTCAAAGCAACAAAACGCAACTCATCGCCCAAAATTTTTCATGGGTGCATAGTGTGGACAGGCTTAAAATTGCACAGCGCTTAAACGACGCGCGACCTGAAAATTTAGCACCGCTGCAAGTGTGCATTCAAGTTAATACAAGCAACGAAGTGAGTAAAAGCGGCGTTAACCCATCAGAATTAGTTGCGCTTGCTAACTCCATTTCCAGCATGCCACGATTAAAGTTGCGTGGCTTAATGTCAATACCAGAACCAACACAAGACGTAAACAAACAACGTGCACAGTTTAAACAAGTGCGAGAATGTTATGATGCGCTGTTGGCGAAAGGCTTTGCATTAGATACACTCTCGATTGGCATGTCAGATGACTACCAGATTGCGATTGAGCAAGGCGCCACTATTGTGCGTATAGGTTCTGCCTTATTTGGTGCGAGACATTATGACCAACTTTAAATTTAGCCAACTAGGCAATAAAAAATTAATAAACTGCCAGTAAAAAATTAGGATAAATAATCGAATGAACATTAGTTTTATTGGTGGCGGCAATATGGCAAAAGCCATCATTAGTGGCTTAAGGCAGAATGGTTTTGACATGTCAGCTATTACTGTCATTGAGCCTGACGAGCAAAAACGCAAGGCATTAGCCAATGAGTTTAATGTACAAGTTAGCGACAGTTATGTTGCGATAGTCAACACCATTGCGTCTCAAAGCGCTATTGTTTTAGCGGTTAAACCACAACAATTGCAGCTGGTATGCAAGCAACTCGCAGATTCACTCAACACTCAATTGATTATTTCAATCGCCGCCGGCGTTCGAAGTGCAGACATATCGCGCTGGCTGGGTAATTATCAAGCCATTGTGCGCGTTATGCCCAATACGCCTGCGCAGATTCAGGCAGGCATTTCGGCGCTGTATGCCAACGCCAGTGTCAGCGAGCAACAACGCCACCTCGCCAATACTATTTTGGCAGCTGTTGGTTCAACGCTCTGGCTAGACGATGAAGCTAAAATGGACGCGGTTACCGCAATCTCTGGTAGCGGCCCTGCGTATGTGTTTTATTTAATTGAAGCCTTACAAGAAGCCGCCATCAGCTTGGGACTTAAAGCAGACGAAGCCAAATCTTTAGCACTGCAAACATTTGCAGGGGCGAGTTTACTTGCCGCACAAAGCCATACGGATGTTAAAACTTTACGCGCACAAGTCACTTCAAAGGGTGGCACAACCGAGCAAGGCATACTTGCATTAGAAACGGCCAACATCAAAAACACCATCCAGTTGGCAGCCAAGGCTGCTGCCGATAAATCACGTATATTAGGTGACGACCTTGCTCAGTAACGCATTGATTTTTTTAGTTAGAACCCTTTTAGATTTGTTAACTATCACATTTCTACTGCGCTTTTACTTCCAATTAACACGCGTGCCGTTTCAAAATCAGGCAGCACAATTTATTGTCACGCTCACGAATTTCGCAGTGAAACCTGTGCGAAAAATAATCCCCAGTTTAGGTAAAATTGACCTCTCCACCCTGCTGCTGGCTTTTATCACTCAACTGATACTCACTATTTGCATACAGTGGCTTCGTGACTTTCCCCTATTGATTGTGGGGAGTCACGTCTGGCTCACATTAACTACAGTCGCAGCCATTGGCGTTATCAGCTTAAGTATTACTATTTTTTTATACGCTGTGTTAATTCAGGCCATATTGAGCTGGATAAACCCGCACACTGCGATTGCACCAGTTTTAAACAATTTAACCAGCCCCATTCTAAAATTTTTCAGGAAATTTATTCCCTTGGCTGGTAATATAGATTTATCGTCACTTGTTTTCATTATCATGGCACAGTTGTTGCTGACTACGATATTGATTCCTTTGGAAAATAACTTACTATTAACCTTATAAGTTAATATTAGATGACATTATGAGCACTCAACACACAGACAGCGTATCTAATCAGCCAGGCATAATTGCCTCTAGTTTAAATACTAAAATATCCGAATATAGTGAATGGCGTGAAACGCTAGTAGCCACTATTGACGACTATATTGACTGGCTAGGTCAATCTGAATCACTAGATGCGATTCAGGAGTTGCGACTTTACGACATCAAAGAAATCTTGAAAAAAGATCAGTTGGTGATGGCGTTTTTAGCGGAGTTTTCACGCGGCAAGACAGAAACAATCAATGCGCTGTTTTTCTCTGACTTCAATCAGCGTCTTTTACCAAGTGCGCCGGGCCGCACCACCATGTGCCCAACAGAAATATTCTGGGATTCACGTGAAGAAGCTTGCATCAAACTACTGCCGATTGAAACTAGACAAACGGACGACACACTTACCTACCTGAAAACCACGCCCGATATCTGGCATAAAATCCGACTAGACATTACCTCGCCAGACGCTATGAAAGAAGCACTAAAAGCCTTGGTGCAAAAACGTGAAGTTGATTTGGAAACCGCAAAATCACTGGGTTTTTGGAATGAAAATGACCCAAGCATGCGCCGTTTACTCGCGGAAAAAGGCACGGTAGAAATCCCCGTTTGGCGCCATGCGCTCATCAATTATCCGCATCCCTTATTAAGAAGTGGTCTAGTCGTTATCGACACACCGGGGCTGAATACCATGGGTGCTGAGCCAGAACTAACACTAAGCATCATACCGAATGCGCATGCTGTCTTGTTCTTAACCGCCACCGACACCGGTATTACCAAGTCTGACATGCAAATATGGTCAGAATACGTGCAAAAACGCGCAGCGCATAAACTGGTGGTTCTCAACAAAATTGACATTCTTTGGGATGGGCTTGAATCTGAGGCCGAAGTCGAAGCACTCATTCAAAAACAAATTCAAAATACAGCACGTGAGTTGGGTCTGGATGCTCGCAATATTTTTGCCATGTCTGCCCAAAAGGCCTTGGTTGCCAAAATCAGAAAAGACGCCGCATTACTAAAACGCAGCGGCATCGGCCTGCTTGAAGACGCACTAGCCAATCAACTCATTGAATCTAAACACGAAATTTTAGGACGTGCGGTCGTTACTGAGTGTTCCAATATGATACGCTCTTCACGCAAAGTGGCGCAGATGCGTATCACCTCCATTAAAAGTCAGCTGGCAGAACTCAAAGAAATTCAGACCCAAAACCGTGATGCCTCAAAAGAAATTTTAGCCAACGTAGTTGCGGAACGTAAACGCTACGAAGCCTCTGTGCTTACATTTAATCAAGGTAGCGAAAAAATTAAACGCCTGAGTGACAAACTCTTGCGGCATCTAAGCTTAGGCTTTTTAGATACCACCTTAGAACAAACTAAGCAGGACATGGGCGACAGCTGGACTACGGTTGGATTAAACCGCAGTATTCGTGAGCTGACACGCTTAGCGATTAAACTGGCCGAAGACATTAAAGTTGAAGGTGGTACCATTAAAAAACATGCCGATGATTTATATCACCTGTTTTGGAGCAAGCATGGCTTTGAAAAAACGGTAGCGATTGAACTGAATATGAGTAATTTCATTCAGAATATGCAATCGTTGGAAAAAATCACAAATGATTTTTGTGCAGACCCAGTGAACGTATTAACGGAAAAACGGTTTTTAATTCGTAAATTTTACTTAGGCCTTGGTGCACAAATTCAGGCTAATTTTGAGCAGGCCAACGTCGATTGTAATCTTTGGCTAAACGCAGTTATTGGCGAGTTGAAGACGCAAATCAACTCGCATAAAAAATCACTGGATAAACGTGCAGAATCCCTAATGGAGTCTCACGAAAGTGCTGATAAACTCATTAAGAATCTTGAATCTACCGAAAAAGATTATTCAAAGCTACTACAGCAATCCAATCAGCTAGATGCCATATTGCTTAGACTCATGCGCTGTGCAAAATTTGATGCGAACAAGCCAAGTGCTACATCTTTAAACGCAGCTAAAACAGCTACAGCAGATTCCAGTAAGCCCACAGCACTGCATGATGCGCCATTTATTGGCGGCAAGTCCAGCTAGCTATTGTTTTGCTGTAATTTCCGTGTAATTACAGCTCATCTAAACTACATCAAAATAATATCAAACGATTCTTGGCTATAGCTGGGCTCGACTAACAGTGAAATTGGCTTACCGATAAAGTCAGATAAATTAGCCAAGCTTTGCGATTCTTCATCTAGTAGCATGTCGATTACTTTAGGTGCTGCTAGCACCCTAAGCTCGCGCGCATTAAATTGGCGCGCCTCGCGTAGCAACTCCCGCAAAATCTCATAACAGACTGTTTGTGCGGTCTTGATTTCACCTCGGCCTTGGCATGTAGGGCAAGGCTCACAAAGTATATGCGCCAGGCTCTCACGTGTGCGCTTACGCGTCATTTCCACCAAGCCTAATGGGGTAAACCCATTCACCCCAATACGTGAACGGTCTAGCGCCACGGCTTTTTGCAGCTCTTCTAAAACGGCTTCACGCTGGCTATCTTCATCCATATCAATAAAATCAATGATGATGATACCGCCCAAGTTTCTTAACCGTAGTTGCCGGGCAATCGATTGTGCAGCTTCAAGATTGGTTTTAAAAATGGTGTCGGATAGATTTTTACCACTAACAAAACTGCCTGTGTTCACATCAACAGTGGTTAGCGCTTCCGTTTGATCAAAAATCAAATAGCCGCCAGACTTAAGCTGTACTTTGCGTGACATGGCATTTTCAATTTCTTGCTCGATGCTATACAAATCAAATAAAGGCCGCTCGCCTGAATAATGCACCAGTTTATCAACTGCAGTAAGGGCGTATAGATTCGCAAACTCCACTAATTTTTGATAGGTTTCACTGGAATCAATACGTACAGTTTCGGTGTCTGCACACAACACATCACGCAAAACGCGCATGGGTAAGTTTAAATCCTGAAAAACCAATGAGCGATCCGAGGTTGTTTTGTATTTTGCTGAAATATGTGCCCAGGTTTTGGTCAAATAATCAATGTCTGCCAGCAGTTCAGCATCTGTGGCAGTTTCTGACATCGTTCTAATAATGTAGCCACCCACATGGGTCGTAGGTAGCAAGCCCAACAGGCGCGCCCTTAAATGCTCACGTTCGTCTTCATTCTCAATGCGTTGCGATACGCCAATATGATCTTGCTGAGGCAAATAGACTAAAAATCGACCCGCAATGCTAAGTTGCGTAGTTAAGCGTGCACCCTTTGTGCCAATCGGTTCTTTAATGACCTGTACCATGATGGACTGGCCTTCATGCAACACCGATTGAATCGGTAATTGCGTCTCAGATTGACCACATTCAAAAATATCCCCCACATGCAAGAAAGCCGCGCGCTGCAAACCAATCTCTACAAAGGCCGATTGCATGCCCGGCAAAACGCGACAGACTACACCGCGGTAGACATTACCCACCAGGCCTAGTGACGAGCCGCGTTCGATTTGCAGTTCTTGCACCACACCATTTTCCATCATGGCAATGCGCGTTTCTTGCGGGGTTACGTTAATTAGTATCTCTTCACTCAACTTTATTCTCTTTATATCTCTACTTTAATTCTAAATTATTAGTAAACGGACTTTAAAAAAATCGATTAAAAAACACCAACGCCTGCTTTTCTTAATAAAGCAGCTGTTTCATACACTGGCAAACCCATTACACCAGAATAGCTGCCGTCAATGCGTTTAATCCAGGCGCCAGCCAAACCTTGTATACCGTAACTCCCTGCCTTGTCGAGATGCTCGCCCGATGCAATGAAATGAGCTATTTGCCTTTCACTCAGTACCATCATTTCTACCAAAGAATTTGATACTACAACTTCGATGTTGCCTTTCCAAGCCATTGCGACTGCCGTAAGTACCACATGCACACTGCCTGATAACTGTTGCAACATGTTACGTGCATCGGCATCATCCACTGGCTTTTCAAGTACGTTTTCCGCTAGAACAACGGTCGTGTCTGCCGCGATCACAGGATGAAGACCTTGTTCGCTAGTCAATCGTGTCAAACAGGCCGCTGCCTTTTGTCGCGCTAACCTTGTGACATATGTTTCGGGTGACTCGCCAATCTGTTTTGTTTCATCAATATCCGCTGGCAAGCTTTCGCAACGCACCCCTATCTGGTTTAATAATTCGACTCTGCGCGGGCTACGAGAGGCTAGATAAACGAAGGGTTTTGTACTGAATTGCGAAATAACCATTTATAAACTCAACATTGGGTTAACTAACATTTTCTTACGCATGCGGCTACTTTAATTTACTATGTTGATATTAACAAAGGTTTAATCAAAAATTCTTTAATTCTGCAATTAATCGGCTATTTTACATGACAGACTGGGCGACTCTACTTAAGGTGACCATTGCATTATTTGCCATTGTGAACCCGATCGGCAGCATACCTATCTTCATCAGCGCAACTGATGGCTGGAGCAGGCAAGAACGTGCCAAAACAGCCAAAACCGTGGCAATCACCGTATTTATCGTGTTGGCAGTTTCTGCTTTTGTGGGCGATAAAATACTCGATTTTTTCGGCATCACTATTCCCTCTTTTCAGGTGGGCGGCGGCATATTGCTTATGCTCATTGCCATTTCCATGATGCACGGCAAGCAAAGTGGTACACGTCAAACGCCTGAAGAAGCGCAATCCATGGCAGAACGCAATGTGATTGCTATTGTACCCTTGAGCATCCCTTTGCTCGCTGGCCCTGGCGCCATCAGTAGCATGATTATCGCCGCACAACAAAATAGCAGCTTTGCAGGCCATTTATCTTTATTGGCGCCCATCTTCATCATTTCTGTCATTATTTGGCTGGTGCTGCGTTTATCGGTTGGTATCTCACTTAAACTCGGCACCATCGGCATCAATATTGTTACGCGCCTAATGGGGCTTATTTTAGCGGCCATGGCGGTAGAGTTTATCGCACATGGTTTAATCGGCCTTTTCCCCCAGCTTGCCAGCTAAATCTGCTTTTTTCATACGATTAAGCCACTTCGGCTTAAACACTTCGGGTTAAAATAGTACAAACATAACTGAAGACATAAACCATGCAATGGAAGCCACATGCAACTGTCGCGGCAATCGTAGAAGATAGCGGAAAATTCTTACTGGTGGAAGAAACCACCGATCGCGGCAACCGCTTCAATCAGCCCGCCGGGCATTTAGAAGACAACGAAACTTTGCTAGAAGCTGTGATACGCGAAACCTTAGAAGAAACCGCTTATAACTTTAAGCCAGAGGCATTGCTAGGCATTTATCATTGGAAGCATGAACACAATGACACCACGTATTTGCGCTTTGCCTACATTGGTACGGTAGCGAATCATCAACCAGAACTGGGGCTGGACGATGGCATTATTCGCACTGTTTGGATGTCCCTAGAAGAAATTCGTAGCAACGCTAAGTTAATGCGTAGTCCGCAAGTGATTACGTGTATTGAGGATTATTTAAATGGGCAAAAATTTCCACTGTCTGTTGTAACGCATTTGTAACCCTTCGACAAGCTCAGGGCGATTAATTATATTTAACAAGGTTTAAAGTATTATGAAGAAAAAAGTAGTTGTTGGTCTTTCTGGTGGAGTTGATTCTTCTGTAACTGCCTTGTTACTTAAACAACAAGGATATGAAGTGACGGGCCTTTTCATGAAAAACTGGGAAGACGATGACACCGATGAATACTGTTCTAGCAAGCAAGATTTGATAGATGCGGTTTCTGTGGCCGATAAGATTGGCATCGATATTGAAGCAGTCAACTTTAGTGCTGAATATAAAGACCGCGTGTTTGCTAATTTTTTAAGTGAGTACAAAGCTGGACGCACACCAAACCCCGATATTTTATGCAATGCAGAAATTAAATTTAAAGCATTTTTAGACCATGCCATGGGCTTGGGGGCTGATTTAATCGCCACTGGGCATTACGCACAAGTGCGCGAAAATCCGCTTAAACCTGGCTTGTTTCAGCTCCTGAAGGCCGATGACGGGAGCAAAGATCAAAGTTATTTTTTATACCGCTTAAACCAAGCGCAGTTGAGCAAAACCTTGTTTCCACTTGGGCAAATGCTCAAGCGTGAAGTACGCGAAATTGCGCGTAATGCAGGGTTAATCAATGCAGAGAAAAAAGATTCGACTGGCATTTGCTTTATTGGTGAGCGCCCTTTTCAAGAGTTTTTAAGCAAATATCTGCCACGCGAACCTGGCGACATTAAAACGCCTGAAGGTAAATTGGTGGGGCGTCATGAAGGCTTGATGTATTACACGCTCGGTCAACGCCAAGGCTTAAAAATCGGCGGCAGCCGTGAAAGCAATGGCGAACCTTGGTTTGTGGCCGCCAAAGATATGGATAAAAACGAGTTGGTCGTTGTGCAAGGCCACGAACACCCGTTGTTACTAAATGATGGCTTAAAAGCCAGCCAATTGACATGGATAGACAACGAAGAGCCCATCACCAATTGGGTGTATGCGGCCAAAACGCGTTATCGCCAACCCGATGCACCCTGTGAGATTGATCGCTTGACTCAAGAGGAGGTGGAAATTAAATTTGGTCAAAAGCAATGGGCGATTACACCTGGTCAATCCGCGGTAGTGTATGAAAGCAATGTTTGTCTAGGTGGTGGCATTATCACCAGCGCGATATAAACAAGATACCAATCAGTTAAAATCTCGTCCGCTGAGTTTGTCGAAGGGCGGTCCGATCAATACCCCCTTCGACAAACTCAGCGGACTAGAGGCACAAAGAATCATAAAAGGATACACATGCCATACATTTTAGGTAGCATCCATATTTTAATCGCCCTGTTTTTTGCAGTGCATGCTATGCGCACTGGGCGTCAAATGTATTGGCTACTCATTTTATTCTCCTTTCCGCTGCTGGGTAGCGCCGTCTACTTTTTTGCGGAATATTTGCCTTCGTCAAAAGTAGAACGTGGCGTCAAACAAGTCTCCAGCATTGCCTTGACACTGCTGGACCCCACACGAGAACTCCGTGAGGCAAGGCAAGCCTTTGACTTAACCCCTACAGTACAAAACAGAATGCGCCTAGCGGCGGCGCTTGATGGCGCAGGTGAATATAACGAGGCGGTGGTGCAATTTGATGCCTGCTTAAGCGGCCCATTTGCCAATGACCCAGAAGTTTGTTTTGGCGCGGCCAAAGCAAAAATTCACAATAAGCAGCCGCACCTTGCCACCGAACTGTTATTAGATATCAGACAAAAACAAGCGACTTTTAGGCCAGAAGAATTAAGCCTGTTACTCGCCCAAAGCTATGCGGAAAGCCAAGATAACTCCAACGCAGGCGTTGAATTTGCAAAGGCCGCTGAAAAATTCGGCTCAGCTGAAACCCGCGTTCGCTACGCACTCTGGGCGGCAAGCACTGGCGATATTCAAACGGCGAAAAACCTAAAAACAAGCTTAGAAAAAGATTGGCAGCATTGGAACAAGCACACACGCGGCTTATATAAAGCGCTCTTTAATGAGCTAGATGCGGCATTAGCAAACCCGCCCTGAGCAACTTAGCCTTGATTGGACTATGGCGTATAAGAAATTGCTAAAGTCAAAATTTGAAGTCTATTCCACCGTTTATTCCCTGATTTGGCTTTAGCCCACAAGCAATAAAATGATCTCATTTAAATGCGAGTAGATTGCTGAGATTACCATGGCCTATATCTTAAGAAACCCACAGGGAAACATTACGGGCACTTCGTCTGAGAACTTGGGCAATGGCTGGGAACTCATTGATAACAACGCGAAAGAGTATCTTGATTTCTTAGAGAATTCGCTGGCTGAAGGTTCGCCCTTCCGTGAAAGCGACATTCAATTAGCACGAGTATTGGAAGATTTGATTTCGATATTAATCGACAGAGGCATGTTGCGCTTTACCGACTTTCCACCTGCTGCACAAAAACGTTTAAATTACCGTCAATCCATGCGTAAAAAAAATCGGCTGTCTGGAATTGTCGATGAAAGCCACGATTTTTTTACCAGTTTGCTATAACCAGCAAGTATATATTAAAGAATTTAAGCGACGGGCAAACTGTCTTTAAACGATTGTCTTTTTAGAAGCGCGGCATTTAAACGCTCTAAATTGGGATATTCTGCTGCAAGATTAATCACCTGGCCAAAGCGCAAATTAATGTAACCCAGCGTACAGCCTACCGCCACATCCGCCAAACTAAAGGTCCCATTTACGTACCACTGACTTTTTGTGAGCTTTTTATCACTTTCCAACGCCTCATTTAAGGCTTGCAAGCCACGTTTGACTTTTTCCATTTGACGTTCAATGAAGCTGGCATCTTGCTTCTCGGCGAATTTACGTTGTTCGAGCATTGTGGCGACGGCGGCATCACAAACACCATCGGCCAGCGCCTCCCAGCGGCGTACTTGAATTTTAGCGCCATGATCTTGCGGAATCAAATGTGCTAACGGAGTGCGGTTGTCTAAGTATTCAACAATCACGCGAGAATCATACAAGCTATCACCATCTTGCAACACCAATACTGGTACCTTACCTAATGGGTTATATTGCTTAACAGGGCAATCTGGCGCGGCCAGCACCACTTCCTCAAGTTTCAAATCAATGTGTTTTTCTGCTGCCACGATGCGTACTTTGCGTGCATACGGGCTATTGAGTGTGTATAAAAGTTTCATATTATGCGCTAAGCTGATTTTTTACTAAAAATAAATGATTGATAGCATTATAATTCAAACCATGAGTTTATTTAACCAATATTACCCAGCTAATTCAACAGTCTTCAACGATTTGGTTCGCCAGCAGGTACAAGCTGCGCTGAATGAAGACATTGGCACGGGCGACCTGACGGCATCGCTGGTGCCAGCCGCACAAGATGTAACTGCAACCATTATCGCACGCGAGACTGCGGTGATTTGCGGCATACCTTGGGTAAAAGCGTGTTTTAGGCAAGTAGATGCTGGCGTTACCATTGAATGGAAAGTAAGCGAAGGCGAGCGCGTTCAGGCAAACCAAATATTGTGTGAAATCAGTGGTACTGCCCGCTCCCTGCTAACAGCGGAGCGCTGCGCGCTGAATTTCTTGCAAACATTGTCGGCCACCGCCACAGCAACGCGTCAATATGTAGACGCCATTGCTGGTACGCAAAGTCAAATTTTAGATACCCGCAAAACTATTCCTAATTTACGTTTAGCGCAAAAATATGCAGTGACTGTTGGTGGCGGCCATAATCAGCGCCTCGCCTTATACGACGGCATTCTTATCAAAGAAAATCACATTGCCGCCGCAGGTGCAATAGACAAAGTCTTGGCGCAAGCCTTTGCACTAAACTCTGGCAAAAGTATACAAATTGAAGTTGAAAATATGTCTCAACTAAAAGAGGCATTAGCCGCAGGTGCCACCAGTATTTTGCTCGATAACTTTAGTACAGAACAATTAGCTGAAGCGGTGCGCTTTAATTTACAATCAGGCAAACGGGCTGTGCTAGAAGCCTCAGGTGGCATAGGGCTAAAAAATGTACGTGAAATTGCATTGACTGGCGTGGATAGAATATCGATTGGCGCGATTACCAAGCATATACAGGCTACCGATTTATCCATGAGAATCATTCAAACTGATTAAAACAAGTGCTTTAACAAGGACCACAAGCCCGATGAGCAAACCGACGATTTTAAGCAACCCAAATGGCCGCCTGACGCTGGGCGACACGTTACGCATGCTAGTCAGCGATGGCATTGTGGATAAAGCCCACGCAGAAAAGTTATACAAAGATCGCAAGCTTGATTCGTCCAACCTGCATCCGCTCGTGGTAGTCGGCGAGCAAAAATGGAAAAGTCTAAAAGCAGCGCAAAAACCCATCACCGTTGAAATGCTCTCAAACTGGCTTGCAGAGCGCTCTGGGCTTGATTTTTACCATATTGACCCACTTAAATTGGATTTTGGTTCTGCCGCTAAAATCGTTTCGCAAGGCTATGCGGAACGCCTAAAAATCATGCCAATTTCAGTAAAAAATGGTGAAGCTGTCATTGCTACCACGGAGCCCTTCAGCACCGACTGGATTACCGACCTTGAGCGTGTGCTTAAGATGAAAATCAAGCTGGTCATGGCGAATCCGTTGGAGATTAGCCGTTATTTGCCTGAGATTTACAACCTTGCCAACTCAATGAATGCCGCTGATTTAGCCAAAGCGGGACAAATCGTTGGTGTGCAAAACTTTGAGCAATTAATTGAACTGGGCAAAGATAAAAACCTTGATGCCAACGAGCAGCATGTGGTGAATATTGTCGATTGGTTGTTCAAATACGCCTTTGAACAGCGCGCCAGCGACATTCACTTAGAGCCGCGCCGTGGCATGGGCATCATGCGTTTTAGAATCGATGGTGTGTTGCATCAAGTGTATCAACTGCCTCCGAATATTATGAACGCCATCACCAGCCGCATTAAGTTGCTAGGCAGAATGGACATGGTAGAAAAACGCCGCCCACAAGATGGGCGCATTAAAACTTTAAGTGCAGAAGGTCAAGAAATCGAGCTGCGGCTATCCACGATGCCTACCGCGTTTGGTGAAAAATTAGTCATGCGGATTTTTGCGCCTGAAGTCTCCGAAAAAGGCTTTTTAGCGCTAGGTTTTGCCGAAGCGCAAGCGCAAATTTGGCACGGTTGGACAAAATCGCCCAACGGCATCATTTTAGTTACTGGGCCAACGGGCTCGGGTAAAACCACCACGCTGTACGCCACTTTACGCACACTGGCCACGCCAGAAGTGAATGTATGTACGGTAGAAGAGCCGATTGAAATGGTCGAGCCTTTATTTAACCAAATGCAGGTACAGCAAAATATTGGCTTAAACTTCGCCGCGGGCATCCGCACCCTAATGCGGCAAGACCCCGACATTATCATGGTCGGTGAAATTCGCGATTTAGAAACGGCGGACATGGCGATTCAAGCCGCACTTACTGGGCATTTGGTGCTATCCACCTTGCACACCAACGATGCGCCTTCTGCTGTCACACGACTATTAGATTTAGGCGTACCTTCGTACCTGATACACTCAACGGTATTAGGCATTATGGCACAACGCCTAGTGCGTACATTATGCACCAGTTGCAAAGTGCCAGAGCCGATTGACCAAAGCACATGGGATGCACTGGTAGGCGACTTTAAACTCGCAAAACCAGCCCACATCTACAAACCGGTAGGCTGTTTAGAATGCCGCAATACAGGCTTTAGAGGCCGCAGTGGCATTTATGAAATGCTCACCATTACCCCTGCCCTGCGTAAACTTATTACGCCAGAAACGAATTTAGCCGACCTCACCAGACAAGCCTATAAAGATGGTATGCAGCCACTAGTAATCAACGGCGCTGAGAAAATAGCTGCAGGCATAACAACGATTGAAGAGTTGATGAAAGTGGCGCCACCGCTGGAGGCGGATTAGATGAGGCCGCAGAACATTTAAAATAGTTTTCTTTACTAAAACTGAGGCTAAGCATTCGTCCATTTAGCTGCCCCACAAGCCAATATCCATGCGGGTCGCAGGGTAGGTCATTTTTATCCTCTTACATTAATGTCTGGCAAGCAACATCCTATTCAGGCGCATCTACACCGTAAGCCATTTAAACGTACTGGCAATATTATTCGGCGACGACCGTAGCGACACCATGCCCCAGCGCTCTAATTTATCATTGCCATAGCGGGCTAGGCTGGTGTGATTTTGCAAATCGTTGTCCAGTTCAGGGTCTGCATCTGCAAAACCTAAAGTACGGCGCAAGGTTTCAACATCCTCGGGCTTCCCTGTCAGCAAATCCCAGCCTGGCTTTGGTTTGAAAATTTCCGCGTATTTATTTAAGGCTTGCGGCGTATTTAACAAAGGTTGCAAGGTAATGGATAGAAAGAACACATCTTTGCCCATGCGACTACCTAGCATGTTTTGCACTTGCCTTAAATTAGCCATGGCTAATGGGCATCGCCCTTCTGAACATTGAATTAAGAAAAAATTAATTAATACGGTTTTTTCACGCACCAAATCATCATAAAACCGAACGTTTTGATTGCGATGCGTGACCAATGGCACATTCGGTAAAAAGCCATTTTTGGCTAGTCGCGATAACGGCTCAGCAGGCTGGTTGGCCATGGACGCAACAGGCGCAGAAATAGTATTAGTAGCCGTCACCGATGTTGATAACAAAAATGGTGCTAGCCCTAAATTGAAGAACTCTCTTCTATTCATGATGCGTCTCCTTCACTTGAAAACACAAAAACTTTCGTAAAAGCATCATACCAATTTCCACAACACCATCATGGCGTGATCTTCATGCACGGTATTGTGACAATGCATAACGTAGAGCCCTTTAAAATCGCGGAAGCGTAAGTAAATTTCGGCATAAGCGTTTTTTTCTAATGAAATAACATCTTTACGCCCTGCATATAGCCCGCCTACGGGTTTACCGTTATAACTCAACACCCGATGCTCCTCATGATGTACATGTATAGGGTGTGTCCAACCACCGCCGCCATTCACAATCGTCCATTTTTCTGCCGTGCCTTCTTGTATGGTGGCGCTAATCACATTTCGATCAAATGGCTCTCTGTTTACAACCCACTCACCGCTTCTCCGCTTAAACTCCCAAGTGCGGTTGTTAGTAACAGGAGTCGAGATGTCAGGTAGTGGGCGTAAAGTACTTGGAATAATACTATTGTCGACGACTGCTCCAGTATCCACGATAAATTTAAGAACCGGCACGCCAGGCGTTAACAATTTACCTGTGGGTTTAGCGCCACTGGTTTGCTCAGCACGGTTATACAAAATGATTTGTGTCCCTGGCACATATTTTGAAAAATCCAGAATGACATCAAAACGTTCCGCAGGAACTTGTTGAAAGGTTTTTACAGTAATAGGGGCTGGCAGCAAATTACCATCGGTAGCGATAACAACAAAATTTGAATTATTGCTTAATGCCCATTGATAGGTACGTGACGGCCCGATATTCAACATCCTGAAACGGTATTTACGCCGCTTTACTGGGAAAAACGGCTGTATTTTGCCATTTACCGTGATTTTATCGCCTACAGCCCCATCGAAACAGGCCAGCGGGAAAAAGTCAGCTCCCAAAGTATCAAATTGCCTGTCGTGAAAGACCAAACCCACATCAAACTCAAAATTGGGTCCACAAGGCAAACGCCAGCCAGTGGCTTCCTCCGGGTCACCATAATCGCCCATAGTCGGGTTGGCATAAATACCTGGGGCATCGTAAATACTGGTCATGCCGACCAAGCCTGCATAAACGTTCTGTGCGGTAAAATCCAGCTTATGATCGTGGTAAAACAAGGTCCCCAGCCCTTCGTTGGGGTTACCTAAACCTCCAAATTGTTTCACTCCCGCATACACATTTGGGTAATGATGATCCCAATAAGAGCCGGAATAATTTGGCAACAAGGGGTTGCCGTCGCTTTCAGCAGGCATGTGCATATTGTGCAAATGTGTACTGGTTTGATTAATGCCAAAACCTAAATTACGCGTAGGCAAATCGTTATGAATGCGCACAAAATGCGGTTCTCCATAACGCACGCGGAACATCGGGCCAGGAAACACGCCATCAAATCCCCATGCGGGCTGTCCCCCGCTCCCAGCAGGCAGGTCTTTATGCCAGACATGGTCGAATTGTTTTTCTCTTAGTTCATACCACTTTTCGGGTGGGCAATAAATCAACCCATTAGCAGACCAAGCTTGATGCCCCATATTTTGCACCGGGAAATGGGAAGCCATTTCTGGGTGATCATACAAACAATGGATTTTGGAATCGCCACCCCTGCCCTGCGCATCACCTACAGGCATCGGCCCTGGCGCACCCCCATAACCATAATATCCTGTATCAATATTATCGGGGTGATTGCCACGTACTGTTTGTTTTTCAACCAAACGTGGCATTTCCTCTATCCAAGGGCGTGTTGGCGGACTAATCATCCCCAGTGGTGGAGCAAGCCCTGGAACGGGGCAAATGGCAGGGTTAGTGGGATCGTCGTCTTTTGCTAAGGCGCGTAAACTTAATCCTGACATTGGCAAAAGCATGCCTGTCGCAGCGCTTAACATCCCCATCTTAAGCAAATCACGACGCGTTAGCTTTGCCTGCGTTATCTGACGGTGCAAATCTATTGTATTTTGCACTAATTTTTCATATGAGCTCATGATTACACCCCTTTCAACAACTAAGGATTACCGTGCATCATTCACCGACATCTGCAACCAGCCATCAAAGACACACGATTAAAAATCTCCTTACCTCATTGACTCCATTAATAATATTTTTCTTATTGTTAGGGGTACCAACTTACTAGCGTTAGCTTCAACGACCAGCCTATTTTTGCCACCTAATTCATTTTTTAAACTGCCAATTTCTGCTTATAAAGCAATAGTTTTTTTATTAAGATTTGTACTACATTGGATACCACATTAGGCTTGTTCTCACCGGCTCACAATCACCTAAACGTGTGGTAGGGTATTTGGTTTTATCGACATGCCATTAAAATAGCGAGTAAATTTAATGCTCACAAAATAATGGACGATAGTTAACTGTAAAGTAGGCAATTCGTTAAACGATAAATAATCTAATTCAAGCTAAAAACGATCAAAGTCTCTGCCCTGCAAACCAATATCCATGAGGCTTGCAGGGCAGGTGATTTACACTCTATTTTAGAGATAAGATTTTAAGCCTCCGCAATAGCAACCGAACTTGCGTAAAGCTTGACGCGCGCGATGAACCAAGAACAATCGAATAAACAGAGTTTTATCTCAAAAAAACAATGCATGCGCTACACTTTCATTCTTGACCAAACGGGCTCAAACCGTTAATCTATGGGGTTACCGAATAATATTAAAAAATAGAAATATTTTATTTAAAGATTTATGGCAGATACTAAAAAAATCACGGGCGCAGATATCATCATTCGTTGCTTGGAAGAAGAAAAAGTCAAATTCGTTTTTGGCTATCCAGGTGGGGCAGTGTTGCACATTTACGACGCGATTTACAATCAAGATTACTTTAAACACATTCTCGTGCGTCACGAGCAGGCCGCGGTGCATGCAGCCGATGCATTCTCGCGCGCAACAGGTGAAGTGGGCGTGGCGCTTGTTACCTCTGGCCCTGGTGCAACTAATGCGATCACTGGCATTGCGACGGCTTACATGGATTCCATCCCGCTGGTGGTGATTAGCGGCCAAGTGCCTGTACCTGCGATTGGTTTAGATGCTTTCCAAGAAGTTGATATGGTGGGCATCACACGCCCCTGCGTTAAGCACAACTTTTTGGTAAAAGATGTCAAAGACATCGCCGTTACCATGAAAAAGGCCTTCCACATTGCCAGAACTGGGCGCCCAGGGCCGGTAGTGGTTGATATTCCAAAAGACATTACCGCTAATTTGGCTGAGTTTAATTACCCCAGCACGATTGAGTTGCGCTCGTACAACCCAATAACGAAAGGCCATAGCGGCCAAATCAAAAAAGCTGTTAAATTGCTACTCGAAGCAAAACGCCCCATGGTTTATACCGGTGGTGGCGTGGTATTGGGCGATGCTTCTGAAGCACTGGTTAAATTGGTTAAAGCGCTAGGCGTACCAGTAACCAACACCCTCATGGGCTTGGGTGGCTATCCTTCTACCGACAAACAATTTGTTGGCATGCTGGGCATGCACGGCACTTACGAAGCCAATATGGCCATGCAAGACTGTGATGTGCTGCTTGCCGTTGGCGCGCGTTTTGACGACCGAGTCATTGGCAACCCAGAACACTTTTTTAGCAAATCGCGCACCATTATTCATATCGACATTGACCCATCGTCAATCTCCAAACGCGTTAAAGTGGATGTGCCGATTGTAGGCGACGTGAAGTCGGTACTGGCTGAAATGAATGACCTGATCGCCATAGAAAAACCGCAACCATCTGCTGCGCTTAAAGCATGGTGGGCGCAAATTGACGCTTGGCGCAGCAAACTCTGTTTAAACTACGCCAACAATAACGGCTTAATTAAACCGCAATACGTGATTGAAAAACTTTGGGAAGTCACCAAAGGCGAGGCATATGTAACCTCCGACGTGGGCCAACACCAAATGTGGGCAGCTCAATATTACAAATTTGATAAACCGCGTCGCTGGATCAACTCTGGCGGCTTAGGCACCATGGGCGTTGGCTTGCCTTACGCCATGGGCTGTCAACTGGCCGACCCGACCGCACAGGTAGCCTGTGTGACCGGTGAAGGTAGTATTCAAATGAATATTCAAGAGCTTTCAACCTGTAAGCAATATCATTTGCCAATTAAAGTGATTTTACTCAATAACCGCTATTTGGGCATGGTGCGCCAATGGCAAGAGTTCTTCTACGAAAATCGCTACTCCGAATCTTACATGGACAGCCTGCCAGACTTTGTTAAGTTGGCTGAATCTTACGGCCACGTAGGCATGCAAATTACCAAGCCGGAAGATGTAGAAGGTGCGCTGAAAGAGGCGTTTGACCTGAAATCGCGCTTTGTATTCCTCGATTTTATTACAGACCAAAAAGAAAACGTGTTCCCGATGATTGCCAATGGTAAAGGGTTGTCTGAAATGATTCTGGCGGAGGACCTATAATGCGCCACATTATTTCTTTGTTAATGGAAAATGAATCTGGCGCGTTATCTCGCGTGGCTGGCTTATTCTCTGCACGTGGCTACAACATTGAGTCACTCACCGTAGCCCCGACCGAAGACCCAACTTTGTCACGCATGACCATTGTGACTTCAGGCTCAGAAGAAGTCATCGAGCAAATTATCAAGCAACTTAACAAACTGGTGGATGTTGTAAAAGTGCTCGATTTGAATGATGGTAAATTTATTGAACGCGAATTGATGCTGGTTAAAGTAAAAGCCACTGGCGCGTTCCGTGAAGAAATGAAACGTATGTGCGATATTTTCCGTGGCCGCATTATCGATGTGGCAGACGGCAGCTTTACGATTGAGCTTACCGGCTCAGGTCACAAGTTAGATGCTTTTATCGAAAGTTTAGATAAAGCCGCAATTCTAGAAACAGTGCGTACAGGCGCTTCTGGCATTGGCCGCGGCGACCGTATTCTAAAAGTTTAAAAATCAGCTATAAATCCTCTCTCTAATTTATTCAGCATTTGCATGGAAAGGCAATCACAGAAATGAAAGTTTATTACGATAAAGACGCAGACCTTAATTTAATCAAAGGTAAAAAAGTAACCATTGTTGGTTATGGTTCACAAGGTCACGCGCACGCGGCAAACCTGAAAGATAGCGGCGCTACAGTCACTATCGGCTTACGCAAAGGCGGTAGCTCATGGGCTAAAGCTGTTGCAGCTGGCCACAACACTTTAGAAATTGCTGATGCAGTTAAACAAGCTGATGTTGTAATGGTATTGTTACCTGACGAAACAATGGCTGGCATTTTTGATGCTGAAATTGCACCAAACTTGCAAAAAGGCGCGGCATTAGCATTTGCGCACGGCTTTAATATTCACTACAACCAAATCGTGCCACGTGCAGATTTAGACGTGATTATGATTGCTCCAAAAGGCCCAGGCCACACAGTACGTTCGGAATACCTAAAAGGCGGCGGCGTCCCTTCACTTATCGCGGTTTACCAAGATAAATCAGGCAAAGCAAAAGACATTGCACTTTCATACGCTGCGGCAAACGGCGGCACTAAAGGCGGCGTGATTGAAACGGATTTCCGTGAAGAAACAGAAACTGACTTATTCGGCGAGCAAGCGGTGCTATGTGGTGGCGCGGTTGAATTAGTAAAAGCGGGCTTTGAAACCCTAGTTGAAGCTGGTTACGCGCCTGAAATGGCGTACTTTGAATGTTTGCACGAACTAAAATTGATTGTTGATTTGATGTACGAAGGCGGTATTGCCAACATGAACTACTCTATCTCAAACAATGCAGAATACGGTGAGTACGTGACTGGTCCGAAAGTGATTAACGATGAATCACGTTACGCCATGCGCGAAGCTTTAGAGAATATTCAAAACGGTAACTACGCAAAACAATTCATTTTGGAAGGCCGTACTAACTACCCTGAAATGACAGCACGTCGTCGCTTGAACGCAGCGCACCCAATTGAGCAAGTGGGTGGTCAGTTGCGCGCAATGATGCCTTGGATTGCTAAAAACAAATTAGTTGATCAATCTAAAAACTAATTCTAATTAGCGAATTCATTGAAGGGCAAAACGTTTAGCGGTTTGCCCTTTTTTCTTGCTAACTCTCATTCCGACGCAGGTTGGAATCCAGAGGCGTAGAATCTAAAGTCACGAGATTCCGACCGTCGTCGGAATGACGAGATACAAGGAATTTAAAATTGAAATTTAGCATCATCTTACAATATCTCACGCCTAAACAAGACATTACTGCGCTTGCAGGCAAACTTGCGCACTTGCAAGGCGGCAGCATCACCACATTGGTGATTCGCTGGTTTGTAAAACGTTACAACGTGAACATGGCAGAAGCGGCGAACCCTGACATTGCTTCTTACAAAAGCTTTAATGAGTTTTTTACCCGGCCGCTAAAGCATGGCGTCCGACCGTTTGCTCAGGCTAATTATATTTGCCCAGTTGATGGTGCGATTAGTCAGTTTGGCGCAATTGAAAAAGACCAAATCTTTCAAGCCAAAGGCCATGCCTACTCAACTGCCGCACTAGTGGGCGGTGATAAGAACTT
>NZ_JABFRA010000055.1 GCF_013141425.1 Methylotenera sp.
AGTTTTTTCAACCGCACCATCTTTTGTTGATGGTCGGTTGGAGCCGCGTCAATCGCTGATGCGCTGTTTTATGGTAGCTCAAGATAGCGGATATAGCCTGATGCCAGGTAGCCTGACACGTAGCGCAACACAAACTGGCGATGTATTAGTTTCAAACCAGCTAGGCGCCATGAGTAAAGATACATGGATTGTAGGTGGCAATACTAAGCAACAAACCAGCACAACTGGGAGCAGACAAAGCGACTTTTTTGGTAGTAGCTACACCAGCACCCTTTCAAGCCGCGTTGCAGAAAATCTATTTTGGGTAGGCCGTTATGCAGAGCGCACCGAAGGCAGTATTCGCCTGCTACGCACCACGGTTAAAAAGCTTTATATCAATCCAGATAACAGCAATGTGCATTATCAACACAGCTTGCACACCATTCTGCGTGGCTTGACCAATATCACCAATACTTACCCAGGCTTTTTAGGTGACTCAAAAAGTAATGATGCGAACGCATTGCTGCAAACACCTGATGGCGAGCTACTATCGTTGATGTTAGATGAAGAAAAAATCGGCAGCATTGCCAATAATCAGCGCAGTTTGGTGCAAGCGGGTTATACCGTGCGTAATTTATGGTCATCTGATACTTGGCGGGTGATGGACGAGATTAAATCGCACTTGGAGCAATCGCAGCAACTCACGGAATCTACCTTGTGGAACATTCAAGAGCACATGGATAGATTAATTACCGCGCTATCAGCCTTTAGTGGGTTGATTATGGAAAGCATGACCCGTGGCAATGGTTGGCTGTTTTTAGATATAGGCCGCCGCCTAGAGCGCGCTTTGTTGCTCATCTCCCTTTTACGCAGTTGTTTTTCTACCGCGCAAGCTTCAGGCACAGAACAATTATTGATGGAATCATTGTTGGAAACCAGCGATAACTTGATTTGCTACCGTGAACATTACCGCAACAGCATTGAGCTACCTTCATTTATTGAATTGCTGATGTTGGATAAAAATAATCCGCGCTCATTAGCCTACCAATTTAACCGCATTCAAGAGCACGTGAGCAAAATGCCACGCAAACAAAGCAATGCGCAGCTAAGTGTAGAAGAACGCTTGATTTTAGAGGCTTGCAGCCTGTTGGATTTAACCAATTTAAACGACTTAATTAAAACCACAAAAGGCCAAGTGCGCGAGAATTTTGATCAAACACTTAGCCGTTTGTATTATTTAATCGCCACACTATCAGACAGCATTACTGTGACCTATTTCAAGCACGGGCAACTGCAACATTCTCTCAACGAAGTCAGGCCAGTTTAAACATTAGCATGCACTATAAGATCACTCACATTACTAAGTACGACTACACTGACAAAGTTTCACTGTCATACAGCGAAGCGCGTTTGATGCCAAGAAACTGCAAGAATCAGCAAGTCATTTCTTCCACGTTGGATATAGAGCCATATGCGGCTGACTTTCGTATTCGCGAAGATTTCTTTGGCAACCAAGTGGCGTATTTTTCAATGCAGCAGGCGCACAATGTGTTCACCATTACCGCAGTGAGTGAAGTGCAACTACAAGAAAACCCAGCCCAGCTAGATTTTTATCAAGGCCACGCGTGGGAAGAAGTCCGCAATATGCTGGGGCAGCAACAGTATTTTTCACCGCAATCAGCAGAAACACTGGATGCCCGCCAATACACACTAGATTCACCACTGGTAGCTGTTAGTGCAGAACTCGCTGAGTACGCGCAGCCCTCTTTCACGCAAGGTAGGTCAATCACCGATGCGGTAAACGATTTAATGCAACGAATCTATACCGACTTTACTTTTGACCCAGACTTTACCACCCTCGCCACGCCGCTCGCCACGGTGTTAGAACACAGAAGAGGTGTATGTCAGGATTTTGCACACCTTGCAATCGGCTGCTTACGTTCAGTCGGTTTAGCGGCTAGATATGTCAGTGGCTATATCGAAACCCTACCGCCAGCAGGCGAAGCCAAACTCATCGGTGCAGATGCCTCTCACGCTTGGTTTTCAGTTTACGTGCCAGAACAAGGCTGGATAGATTTTGACCCAACAAACAACCAAATGCCGAGTACACAACATATTACCCTAGGCTGGGGACGTGATTATGCAGATATTACCCCACTCAAAGGCGTGATTTTTGGCGGCCAGCAACATGATCTGGATGTTTCTGTACATGTGGAGTGTTTGATGGGTTAAATTTATTGAACATAATGTTAAAAAGATTGCAATTTTTGCTCTATAAATGATTGGGTACTAAGAAATGGCAACTACAAGAGAGTATTTTGAAAAAGATTGCAGTCAGAATCTACGTGTTCATGATCTTGTCAACGTGACAGATTCTCGAACAGGGCAGAAGGTGGAAATAACAGCTGCAATGTCACTAGATTTCGAGGCGGGGTCGAAGTACGGGGTAATATATATTCCAAGTTCACCTATGGTGTCTTCTGCTATAGCTCACTACATCGCAAACATCAATGAGCTTATAAAGGTAGCAGATGGAGCTTTGGTTAATATGGGTTTATCTGGTACGGATGAGAACTTAAGCTCACTTGAGCTCAAATTCTCTGGCAGACTCATAGTCTATACACCATATATTTTCTCAATAAATGAGAAACTAGAACTCCAAACGCTTGCAGCTTCAAATGGTATTGGTTTGGTATTGCGTGACGGAAGCTACACAGCAGCTAGATCTGGACATGAAAAACCTCTCGCATTCATCTCTCATGATTCAAGAGATAAAGATGTGTTAGTGAGAGAGTTAGCATCCACTCTACAGAAAATGCTATGTCCTGTTTGGTACGATGAATATTCACTTATCGCTGGCCAGAGTCTAAGAGAAAGTATCGAAAAAGGTCTGCGCGAGTGCAAAAAGTGTGTGCTTGTATTATCGCCATCTTTTCTCGCGAATGGAGGTTGGACAAAGGCTGAATTTGACTCAATTTTTACTAGAGAGATAATGGAAAAGCAAAATGTTATTGTTCCAGTTTGGCATAATGTTTCAAAGGAAGAAATCTATCAGTACTCACCTAGATTGGTTGATAAAGTTGGGATTTCTTCAACTCTAGGAATTGAGGAAGTGGCAAGACGCATTCTCAGGGCAGTCAACCATGAAGTCTAAAAATGGATTATTTACAGAATTTATTATCAACATTACCCTGTATTTCTTAACCCTGCTGCAATCCCATTAATGGTTAAATGAATCGCACGTTTCACTAGCACATCAGTTTCACCACTTCTATGCCGTTTAATGAGTGCTACTTGCAAATGGTTGAGTGGATCTAAATACGGCAGTCGACTTTTAATCGAGTTTGCCAGTGTTGGATTGTTCGCAAGGCGCTCTGTGTTTTGCAAGATTAAATTTAATGCTTGATTAGTGAGCGCATGCTCTTTTTTAATGCGTTCAAATACGGTAGTTCTAAGCGCTTCATCTAGCACTAGCTCAGAATAGCAAGCTGCGATAATGAGGTCAGTTTTTGCCAGAATCATGTCCATATTTGAGATAAGCGTTTTGAACAGAGGCCAAGCGGTGAGCATGTCTCTTAATACTTGGATGCGTTGTTCTTTTTCAGCTTCATCTTTACTTGCGATTAAATAGCCGTCTATAGCGCTACCAAAGCCGTACCAACCGGGTAGTAATAGACGGCATTGTCCCCATGAAAAGCCCCACGGAATTGCGCGTAAGTCTTCAATCCGTTGCGTTGATTTACGCGAAGCTGGGCGACTACCTAAGTTTAAATCGGCAATTTCTGAGATAGGCGTTGAGCTAAAAAAGTATTCGGCAAAGTTTGGTGTGCCGTAAACTAAATCTCGGTAAGCATGCATGGCAGTTGCCGATAACTGATCCATCAACATTTCGTAAGTTCTACGCTGCTTTTGTGGCAACTGATCTTGCGGGAACAATGAGGCGTCAATCGTGGCTGCCACAAATGACTCTAAATTACGTCTTGCCACTTTAGGGTCTGAGAATTTATTAGCGATAATTTCGCCTTGCTCAGTTAAACGAATTTGCCCTGCTACAGTGCCAAGAGGTTGCGCCATTATGGCTTGATATGTTGGACCTCCACCGCGACCAACAGCACCACCACGGCCATGGAATAAGCGCAAGCGCACATCTGCCTGACTGAATAGCTCTACTAAATAGACTTCCGCTTTATAAAGCTCCCAGTTTGAAGTTAAAAAGCCGCCGTCTTTGTTGCTGTCAGAATAGCCGAGCATGATTTCTTGCTCATTGCCTTGATGGCGAATTAAATAGCGTATGCCTAACAGGCTTAGCCATTCACTCATGATTTTTGGTGCATTGCGTAAATCTTCAATGGTTTCAAATAACGGTACGATATTGAGTTCCATCTCTACGCTGGCTGAACCCCACGCGCCACGTAGCAAACCAGCTTCTTTTTGCAGCAATGCCACTTCAAGCAGGTCAGACATAGTTTCTGTGTGCGAGATAATGTAATGGCGCACCGTGCGGTTGCCAAATTTTGCGCGCACCTCACGTGCTTTTCTAATCACATTCATTTCTGTTTGCAGCAAATCTGAATATTTCTGAAAAGGGGAAAACAGCAAGCGCGGCTGTCTGAGTTCTTCTAGCAGGATGTTTACTTTTTCGGTCTCGCTGAGTGCTGCATAATCAAAGCTATAACCTGCATTAACAAACAGCTCTTTTAGCACGGCTTCATGCACGTCAGAACTTTGCCTTAAATCGATGGTCGCTAAATGAAAGCCAAAGGTTTCAACCGCTTTAATGAGCTTTCCTAGCCTTGGGTAAACCAAAAGCTCACCATGATTTTTAATAAGCGAGTTGGCAATGATGTTGAGGTCAGCCAAGAACTCATCTGCATTTAAGTATGGTTTTAAATTCTCGGCTAAATTATTTTCAATATGTAGGCTGGCATCGTTGCCAATTAAACTCTGAAAGCTAAGTGCAAGCCTTGCCATCACGGCCATAATCGCTAGGCGGTATGGTTCGTCCTGCCTGTGCGGCGAATGGTCTTGCGAGGTGCTGGCTAAATCTAATAATTCTTGTGAAACTTTGACTAAGCGCGTGGTGGGCGTAAGCTCTTTTCGCAAGCTGCTAATTTCACGTAAATAGTGCTCAAAAGCTACAGTAGATTGTTGGATAGTTGCAGAGTCGAGTGTTGCAGCATTCACATTTGGATTACCGTCGCGGTCGCCGCCAATCCAACTACCCATTTGTAAAAAGCTTGGTAATTGGTAACGGTCGATGCCTGTCTTACCAAACAAATCGCCAATATCTTGTTCTAAATCCTGCAATAGTTCTGGAATCGCTTCTAGCAAGCTTAAGCGGTAGTATGAAAGCGCGTTATCAATCTCGTTATCCACCGTAAGCTTGTCAAAACGCAACATTCTGGTTTGCCATAAAGCCGTTACCGCGGCATAAAGCATGCGCGAATTTTTCTCGGTTTCCTGACGCGACATCAGTTGTGCTTTATTCGCGAGTAAAGATGAAATGACTTGCTCTGTATCTAACAGACTTTTTCTTTGCACTTCCGTTGGGTGCGCAGTTAATACAGGCGAGATTAAAGCCGTTTTAAAGAAGTCATCAATTTGCTTTAAATCTAACTTTTCATCTTTGAATGACCGCATGGAGTTGGCAACACTACCCGGCGCTTCCAAATTTTCTTCTATACGGTATTGGTAATTACTGTAAAGGTCTTCAGCAATATTGACCAAATGTTTGAAGTAACTAAAAGCCCTTGCGACAGCAATGGTTTGACTGTTGCTTAGTTCTTTTAACAAGCCATCAAGTTTGTGGGTAAATTCTTTGTCACCTTCGCGGTGAAATTTCACTGCTGATTGGCGAATTGCCTCTATGGCCTCAAAGGTTTTTTCACCTTCGTTATCTTTAATTACTTCGCCTAAAATACGACCAAGATAACGAATGTTTTCTTTAAGCGCTGATTCAGCTGGCGTCATAGGTGCATTCATTTTCATTACTCCCAACAAAACTTTTTCAATGGTTTAATTTATTGCTGAATAAAATTGCATCTAAGTGGCATTCCACCTTAAATCTAGTGTGAATGGATATTCACGATTACTTAATTCAGTTGGTGGTTCCATCATCTTCATCACTGGTGCTGCATTGCTCACTTTTTTAGATGATTTTTTCGATGGTTTGATATTGCCCGGTGTATGTTCTGTCACGGTAAAGCGACTGACGCGGCGACCCTCAGCTTCATAAGCGTTAACTGGCAAAGTGTCGTAATTTCGTCCACCAGGGTGGGTGACATGGTAAGTGCAACCACCAATAGAACGTCCGCTCCAAGTGTCAATCACATCAAACGTCAGTGGCGCTTGCACGCCGATGCTTGGGTGCAATGCCGAAGGTGGATTCCATGCCCGATAACGCACACCTGCGACCATTTCACCTTGCGTGCCTGTATCACGTAACGGTAAGCGGCGACCATTGCAAGTAATCACATAGCGATCACCTGTTATACCCGTGAGCTTGACTTGTAGACGCTCGACTGAAGAGTCAACATAACGGGCAGTACCACCACTCGTCATTTCTTCACCCATTACATGCCAAGGCTCAATGGCTGTTCTAAGTTCAAGTTGAAAGTCTTGAATCTCTAAAGTGCCACATCGTGGAAAGCGGAATTCAATAAATGGTGCAAACCAATCTTTTGAAAATGCATATCCTGCGGCTTGTAAATCCTGCGCCACATCTTCAATATCACGCGCTATAAAGTGCGGTAGCATAAAGCGGTCGTGTAATTGCGTGCCCCAACGTACCAATGGTTTTTTGTAAGGCTCTTTCCAGAAACGTGCCACTAAAGTGCGCAACAGCAGCATTTGTACCAAGCTCATTTGCGCATGTGGAGGCATTTCAAACGCACGTAGTTCTAATAAACCAAGTCGGCCAGTGTCTGAACCGGGCGCATAAAGCTTATCAATACAGAATTCGCTTCGGTGCGTATTGCCTGTCATATCCACTAGCAAATTGCGCAACAAACGGTCAACAAGCCAAGGCGCAGGCACTTCACCATCAGGCATTTGTTGGAAGGCAATTTCAAGTTCATACAAGCTATCGTTGCGGGCTTCATCTACGCGAGGCGCTTGACTGGTAGGGCCGATAAATAGGCCAGAAAACAAGTACGATAACGATGGATGATGCTGCCAATAAGTAATCAAACTACGCAGCAAATCTGGGCGACGTAAAATTGGGCTGTCTGCAGGCGTAATGCCACCAAGAGTGACATGATTGCCGCCGCCTGTGCCTGTATGTCTACCATCTAACATGAATTTTTCAGCAGCTAATCTAGTAAGTCGTGCTTGTTCATATAGGGTGGTCGTATTATGAACCAAAGCATCCCAACTCGGTGCTGGGTGAATGTTCACTTCAATGACACCTGGGTCAGGCGTCACGGGTAGGCGAGTGAGGCGCAGGTCATGAGGTGGTTGATAACCTTCAATCACGACAGGAATTTTTAGTGCCCTTGCAGTCGCTTCAATTGAGGCAATGATGTCTAAATAATGCTCTAGGGTGTTTGTTGGAGGCAAGAAAACATGCATGCGACCGCCACGAGTTTCCACACATAGCGCCGTGTGTGGGGTAAATTCCGGATCAGCAGCAGCTACTTCCTCGCCATCCGCCACATCCATTTCGTTACTATGTGTTTTGTCTTTGGTGACAGTGCTATAGCGACGGCTTATTTCAGAATCAATGTCAGCAAGGGGTTCAACTGTCTCATACAAGCTGCGTTCGTGTGTATGGTCGCGGTCTTCAAATGGAACCCAAGGTAGAGAATTTAGTGGTAAGCGTAAACCCATCGCAGAATCACCAGGGGCAAGAAACATGTCACCGCGTCTAAATTCCCAGGTACTGCTACTCCAAGCATTTCGTTGATAGCTCCAATGCA
>NZ_JABFRA010000108.1 GCF_013141425.1 Methylotenera sp.
TGCACAGGGGATATGGGCTTTGGCGCGGCTAAAACCTACGATTTAGAAGTATGGTTGCCCGCGCAAAATACTTATCGTGAAATTTCATCGGTGTCTAATTGTGAGGCTTTTCAAGCACGTCGTTTGCAAGCTCGCTTTAGAAATGAAATTGGCAAACCTGAGTTAGTGCATACGCTCAATGGCTCTGGTTTGGCTGTCGGGCGGACATTGGTAGCAGTTTTAGAGAACTATCAAAACGCTGATGGCAGTGTGACGGTGCCAGAAGTATTGAGACCTTATTTGAAGGGCTTGGAAAAGCTGGCAGTTACTCAATAACGCTTAAATCTAGCCTAATCTGCCTGTGCAATTCTAAACGTATTGTAATTTGGCGTATGGCTAGGTTGATAGCGTTCTAAAATTCGTTGATAGCTACGCACAGATTCAACAAAGACCACTGGTGCACCGCCGCTTGCATAGCCATATTTCACCGTGGTGTAATAGTCCGGGTTGTTTAATAGCACTAAGGTCTTTTTAATATCTGCCCAACTGTCGGGGTTAAGATTCATGCGTTTAGCTAGCACTCTTGCATCTTCCAAATGTGCGTAGCCAATATTGTAAGCAGCCAGCGCCATGTACGTGCGATCTGGCTCGGGTATGCGATCTGGGATAGTCTCTATCATTTTAACCAGATACTTCGCCCCAGCGGGAATACTTTGCTTGGGGTCTAACCTATCTGTTACGCCCATTAAATCCGCAGTGCTTTCTGTCAGCATCATTAAGCCACGCACTCCTGTAGGCGAGGTGTTAAAGGTATCCCAGTGTGATTCGCGATAACTCACGGCAGCAATTAAACGCCAATCTAAGCCAGATATTTCTTGGGCTTGCTTGAATAAATGTTTGTATTTTGGCAGCAAGGTGTTGGTGCGTTCTAGAAATGTGTTGATGTCCTGCGTATTCAAACGTTTACTACTACCATAGTAGCGGTCAAGCAAGTTGCGTAGGGTGCCGTCATTACGAATCTTGTCAAAGAACTGATTAACCTTTTTAACGAGCTTTGGGTCAGCGTTCTTTGGTAAGGCCCATGCAATGGTTTCGGGTTGGCCAAGCGGCATGCCAACCGTCAAGTTGGGATAGTAGTTCTGCATCATTGCGACAAAATGACTGTCGGCGACTGTGAAATCCAAAATGCCATTTGCTACTTCGTCTAACAAAGATTCAGAATTCGTGTGTCTAAGGACTTTCCACCGCAAAGTGGGTTGTTTTTTTTGGATTTCGCTAAGACGTTCAGCAAAACTGGTACCGAAGGGCACGGCAATTATTTTATCTGAAATTGACAGCATATTTTTTGGTTTATTGTTTACCTCACTGTTGTAGATGAGTTGCTGTTGGGTATCTTGGTAGGGTTTGGAAAACTGCACGAGTTCTTTTCTGAGATGTGTCACCGATAAGTTGGCGGCCGCAATGTGGGCTTTACCTTTTAATAGAGTGGGAATAACGTCACTGATGCTGTTAACTACTTCAAATCGGATTTGATACTCAGGGGCATATTTTTTTACAAATAATGTCGCTAAATCATACTCAATGCCTGCAGGTTCATTTTCTCCATTTAAGTAATAAGTAACAGGGCCATTGTGTGTAACAAAAACAAGCTCGTGCTGGCTTAGTGGACTTTCTTTTATAGGTTTGGTTTTTAATTTTTCTGCGTTGTCAGACGCGTTACAGCCAACGAACAAACAGCAGAAAAGTAGACTGAGCACAGCACATTTAAACAAATACATTGAGTTAGTGTTAGGAACAGTGCTAACTAGCGACTTAGAACACATCTTGCGTTTAAGCCCGGCGTTCGCAAACAATACCATTTGACGCAATCAATACCGCATCGGTCAAGTCGTAGAAAATACCATGTTCTACAACTCCTGGCGTATTGTTAATAAAATCATTCAGTGTTTTTGCATCTAAGCTATTCTCAAACTTTACATCCAGTACATAACTGCCATGAGAAGTTACCCAGAAGCCATCTTTGGCGGCGTTTGGTCTTAAGTCACCTTGTGCACCTATTTTTTCTAAGCTTTGCTTTATGAGTTGCCAAGCAAACGGAATGACTTCAATTGGAATGACAAAGTTTTGACCAATATGGCTGACTAGCTTGCTTTCATCGGCTACTACGATAAATGTCGTGGCGGCTTTGGCAAGTAATTTTTCTTTAACTAAATCACTGCCGCGGCCTTTAAGCAGCGTCAATTCAGGGGAAATCTCGTCTGCACCATCTACATAGAGGTCAATGCTGCTGATATGCTCTAAAGCGACAATGGGTAGGTGCAATGACTGCGCCTTAAGTGCGCTGATAGTTGAACTGGCGACCGTGGTGATTTTTAGTCCTTCATCACGCTGAAGGCGAGCGAGTTCATCAATAAAATAATTGGCTGTAGAGCCCGTACCTAGGCCAATCAGCATTCCACTTTCTGCATATTTTGCGGCCTGTAAAGCGACCAATTGTTTGTCGTTCATTACATTCTCCAGCGATTATTTTTTATTGAAGTGCCTTTGCATATTAACGCTAAAATACTTTTTTTGACATAAAAAAAGAGGGCAATTCGCCCTCTTAATTGTTAAACTTTGCTAAGTAAATATGGCTACTTATTTCAATACACGGTTTCTGTATTCGCCAGTACGTGTATCAATTTCAATTTTGTCGCCCTGTGCACAGAATAGCGGTACTGGTAATTCAAAACCGGTAGCTAATTTAGCTGGTTTCATTACTTTACCTGAGGTGTCACCTTTAACAGCGGGTTCTGTGTATGTGATCTCACGAATCACTGTGGTTGGTAGTTCTACTGAGATTGCTTTTTCATTGTAGAAACGAATGTCAGCAGGCATACCATCTTCCAAGTAGGGAAGCACATCTTCCATGAACTCTGCATCCACGTCATATTGGTTATAATCTGCATCCATGAACACATAGCTGGGATCAGCAAAATAAGAGTAAGTTGCTTCTTTTTTCTCAAGCACAATAACTTCAAATTTGTCGCCAGCGCCGTAGATTGTTTCGCTAGGCGTGTCAGTGAGTAGGTTCTTGAATTTCATTTTTACCACAGCAGTGCTGCGGCCAGATTTAGTGTATTCGGCTTTCACTACGACTAGTGGGTCATTGCCGACCATAATTACGTTGCCGGCGCGAAGTTCTTGAGCTGTTTTCATGAGAGTGCCTTACGGATTAAATTAGGTTAAATAATAAAGCCGCGAATTATACCTTAACTCACAATTTTTGCAAAAAAATCACCAGCTTAGCGGCCAGGTCCGTTTGTGTTGCTAATTGATTCGCAGCTTCTAATGTTATTTGCCGAATGGCAGGTAAATGCTCCAAATAATTTTGCCAATTTCGTGTTGTAAAATTACCTTTTGCCCACGCAAAATGAACTTCATCGACAACCGTCTTGGTGGTGGCATTGCCATTTGCATAAAACCTATTTAAAAACGCGTTCAGTTTTTTGATGTGTGTGTCTTCTGTTTGTAAGTAAGGCAGCCAGATAAATGGTTTCGCCGCCCATATTGCTCTTACCCAGCTATCTTCACCCCGAACAAAATTGATGTCGCATATTGCTAACAATCTATCGTAATCGGTCTGACTCAAGAAAGGCAGGATGACTAAATTTAAGTTTTTGTAACTAAGCTTTCTAACACTTGAATTACTCGCTATTTCACTCCTGATTTTTTTATTGTCATCAACGCCGAAAAAATCTAGAACTTTTGGCAAAATGCTGCTTGCAGGTACATAGCAATTCATACTTTGATTTGACGCTGCCAGCGCATTCAATAATTCATGGATAGGGGCATGCGGGTAGCAAAACAGTGAAACTTTAAGCGTAGTCTCTTGCGTCAAATTTAGATGATTAAAGAATTCGGATTGCAATTGTAGGTCATGTGCAAATTTTTGGTTTTGTTGAAAAATACTGCTTTCTCGAATCAACCCACCAGTGGCCTCTGTAAAGCCAGGAAAATAAAAGTGGCGCGATGGTTTGGTGTTATTCGAACTTCTTGCATGAAAATCAGCCACCCAAGATTCTGCAGATAAATACTCTAAATTCAGCCACATCGTGTTGTTTTGCATTGCCGCTATATATTCGAATGGCAAAGCGCAGCTGAATGTTTCTAACACCACTTCGGCGGGTTTAATGTTGTCTGACGCTAAAGGCCATCGGCAAATTTCAATTTGGTTGATTATTTGTGATTGGAGGTTGCAATTTAAACTGCGGATTATTTTGCTGGAAACGGTTAGGTCATCAATAAATAGCCGTATCTGAAAATGATGTTCGTAAGCTAGCTGCTGACTGAGACGCCAGCAAACACCTATATCACCAAAATTATCGACGATACGGCAAAAAATATCCCAACGTTGCCCCGTTTTTATCTGCATGCCTGATTTAGTTAACAGGTAAACTTAGAGTGATATTTGATGGCGGTTTGTACTGAACTGCGATGACTTCGTATTGTTCTACGCCAGCTGGGACGATTACTTTGACGATATCGCCAATTTGTTTGCCGAGTAGTGCGCGGGCTAATGGCGAAACCCAGCTAATGTAACCCAGAGAAGGCTCAATTTCATCTTTACCAACGATGCGATAAGTGTGTTCTGTGTCGTCTTTTAGCGCAAATAATGTGACCCAAGCGCCAAAAAATATTTTGTCTAAACCTTGCTGTTTGGCGGGGTCAACAATCACTGCTAAATCCATACGCTGCATCAGAAACCGCAGTCTGCCATCGATTTGGCGCAAGCGTCTTTTGCCATATATGTAGTCACCGTTTTCACTTCTGTCACCATTGCCAGCCGCCCACGAAACGACTTTAACCAGCTCAGGACGTTCTACTTTTAGAAGCTGTTGGAACTCTGCTTCTATGGCCGCGTGACCTTCTGGTGTAATGTAGTTTTTTTCGTCGGCCACTGAGCTAATATTCTGGTTTAATTGTCAAGTAAGCTGACATCTGTTACAAAATAACCCGTTTCACCAAAACATGAGCTTGGAACCCCTTTATGTTCTTCATAAACCAAGCGTACTCGTTTGCCAACGGTCTCATCAATTCTTTTTGCAATGGTTTTATCGCGTACCGTAAAAAAGAATTTCTCAGCTTGCGTTCCTGGCATAGAAACCAAAATTAATTCACCTTCATACGTTTTGCATATCCAACCTTTTTCAGAGAGTTTCTGTACATAACCTGCGCGCTCGCCAGAAGAATATGTCCAAGTGAGTACCGCCCAGGTATACAGGGCAAAAAGCGCAATGGGAATAATCAACGCCCAAATCAAATACTTTAAAATTCTTTTTACATTACTTAACATACGCTATCCTACAAATAAAAAAACTTTCAAAAAATTCATACCTCTTTGAAAAGCCATGTGAACAATTTTTAGTGACTGAAATGCTATTTATTTAGCCGATTAGCTAAGCCTATTGTGGCATTTGATGCCAGCTGGATTGTAAACTAGGCTAAAATCAGATAATACCTGCTCATTGATTTTTCTGAAACTTCTATTCATTAAATTTGAGCTAAACTTTATTTAAATTGACTTTATTTAAATTGACTTAATTTAAATTAACTTAGTTACTTAGAGGTTGTGCGTGAATCCAGAAAGTAAGTATACAAATCAGCACGATGACCAGCAGGCAGAAGACTCGGCACCAGTGACTCCAACTTTGTTGAGGCATTTTTCTACTGGTTAAGGCTGGGCTTCGTTAGCTTTGGCGGGCCAGCTGGGCAAATCGCCATTATGCATCATGACTTAGTTGAGAAGAAACGCTGGATTTCTGAAAAGCGGTTTTTGCATGCATTGAATTATTGCATGCTATTTCCTGGGCCTGAAGCGTAACAACTGGCTATTTATATCGGTTGGTTGATGCATAAAGCTATAGGTGGATTAATGGCAGGGGGCTTATTTGTATTGCCTTCGTTATTTATTCTAATCCTATTGTCTTATATGTATTTGCGGTTTGAAAACCTAGCTGTAGTTTCAGGAGTTTTGTATGGCGTTAAACCAGCCGTACTTGCTATTATCATATTTGCTACTTATCGAATAGGCTTACACACCTTAAAAAACAGCGCGTTATGGATAATCGCTTTTGCTTCCTTTATTGCGATTGCGTTATTTAATACTCCATTCCCAATTATTATTTTACTTGGAGCACTGGTTGGTTTCCTCGCACATCGATTCTACCCCGCTAGCTTTAACGTAGTTAGTGTACAGCATGCGGGCGGTAAATATTATGGAAAGGCCGTTATTGATGATGTTACGCCCACACCTGAACATGCAATTTTTAGTCTAAAACGTCTAACCAGCGTGCTACTTGTTGGGTTGTTGTTGTGGTTGACTGCCATGATTACTTTGTTGCTAGCATATGGCTGGCAGGCGACCCTTACTCAAATGGCCTGGTTTTTTACTAAAGCGGCCTTGCTCACTTTTGGCGGTGCCTATGCAGTATTGCCTTACGTCTACCAAGGGGCGGTTGAACATTATCACTGGCTAACCGCTGTGCAAATGATTGATGGTTTGGCCTTGGGTGAAACTACACCTGGCCCGTTAATTATGGTGGTGGCATTTGTTGGCTATGTTGGTGGGTGGAGTCAGCAAATATTAGGTGTTGAGAATGTCTTTCTTTCTGGTGTTATGGCTGCGATTGTGGTGACTTTTTTTACTTTTCTTCCCTCGTTTATGTTCATTTTTATAGGCGCACCTTTTATTGAAAGTACGCAAGGTGATTTAAATTATTCAGCCCCCTTAACTGCCATTACTGCAGCTGTTATAGGTGTAATTTTAAGTTTGGCAGTATTTTTTGCCCGACACGTGTTTTTTCCATCCGAATCAGTCGTTTCTATTGATTGGTTAGTTTTAGCCATGGCCATTTTGGCGTTTATCGGATTGTTCAAGTTTAAATTGAGTGTAATCAAGTTAATTTTAATATTTGCACTGCTAGGCTTGATGTTTGCAAAAACATAAATTTTGTTTATGTCCTAGAATTTACAGCCTTACTCTAGAACGAATTTATAAAAATCTAGTCCTAGTAAAGCCTGTAATATTTTATAAATCATATTTTTAAAGTGAGTTATTTTGAAAAAAATTCTATTTTCTTTTTTATTATTCGGGGTAACGCACATGGCGAATGCCGCATGTTCTGAACTTTACAATCACCAGCTGACGACCTTGCAGGGTGACAAAATCAATCTTTGTGATTATCAAGACAAGCCAATACTGGTGGTCAATACCGCAAGCAAGTGCGGCTTTACACCTCAGTTTGATGCGCTTGAGGGTTTGTATGGCAAATATAAAAACAAGGGGTTGCTGGTGATTGGCTTTCCTTCGAACGATTTTAAACAAGAACCCGGTAACGATAAGCAAATTGGTGACTTTTGTAAGCTGACCTATGCGGTTAAATTCCCAATGATAACTAAAAGCTCCGTCACAGGAGTAAACGCAAATGCCTTTTATAAACAATTGATTGCAAAGACTGGTCAGCAACCACAGTGGAATTTTTATAAATATGTTGTTTTGCCGGGTGGTAAAGCTGTTTATGCTTTCAGTAGCGATGTAAAGCCAGATGCAGCGGAGATTTTGGATCGAATTACGCCTAGTTTAAAATGATTTATTACCAAGTAAATTATTATTAGGTAAATTAATTCCAAATAAAAAGGCGCTATTAGCGCCTTTTTATTTGGTTGGTAGCAATAGACTTGCCAGAACTATCAGGCTGTTTTACGTGTTTTTTCCATAATAATCGCCGACAATTCTTCCACAGAGCGACTAGTGGAATCCGCCCAAGTAATGCCAGCGTTTCTCATTAGGGTTTCCG
>NZ_JABFRA010000087.1 GCF_013141425.1 Methylotenera sp.
AAAGAAATTCGTTCACTCGCTATCGACATTGACCTAGACAGAAACTAAGGAGAACAGACTTGAAAGCTCTATTAGACTTATTTAAACAGGTAACGCAAGAAGAAGAGTTTGATGCAATTAAGATTGCGCTCGCTTCACCTGAAAAAATCCGTTCATGGTCATATGGCGAAGTTAAGAAGCCAGAAACTATCAACTACCGTACATTCAAACCTGAGCGTGATGGTTTGTTTTGTGCAAAAATCTTTGGCCCGATAAAAGACTACGAGTGCCTTTGTGGTAAATACAAACGCTTAAAACACCGTGGTGTTATCTGCGAAAAATGTGGTGTTGAAGTTACTTTATCTAAAGTACGTCGTGAGCGTATGGGTCATATTGACCTAGCTTCACCGGTAGCGCATATTTGGTTCTTGAAATCATTACCAAGCCGTTTAGGTATGGTATTGGATATCGCTTTACGTGATATCGAACGTGTATTGTACTTTGAAGCATTTATCGTGGTTGATCCAGGCATGACCCCTCTCACACGAGGCCAGTTGTTGACTGAGGATGATTACCTCGCAAAAGTTGAAGAATACGGTGACGAATTTAATGCGGTGATGGGTGCGGAAGCAGTGCGTGAATTGTTACGTACTATGGATATTGAGCGTGAAGTAACAACTTTACGCCAAGACCTAGGTGCTACGGGTTCTGAAGCTAAAATCAAGAAAATCGCTAAACGCTTAAAAGTGTTAGAAGCATTCCAAAAATCTGGCATCAAACCAGAATGGATGATTTTAGAAATCTTGCCAGTATTACCACCAGAATTGCGTCCATTGGTACCATTGGATGGCGGTCGTTTTGCAACTTCAGATTTAAACGATTTATATCGTCGTGTGATTAACCGTAACAACCGTTTGAAACGCTTGTTAGAGTTAAAAGCACCTGAAATTATCGTACGTAATGAAAAGCGTATGTTGCAAGAAGCGGTGGATTCACTATTGGATAACGGTCGTCGCGGTAAAGTGATGACTGGTGCTAACAAGCGTCCATTGAAATCATTAGCTGACATGATTAAAGGTAAAGGCGGTCGTTTCCGTCAGAACTTGTTGGGTAAACGTGTGGATTACTCAGGTCGTTCAGTGATTGTGGTTGGTCCGCAACTGAAATTGCACCAATGCGGTCTACCTAAAAAAATGGCTTTGGAGTTATTCAAACCTTTCATTTTCCATAAATTGGAAGTGTTAGGTATTGCAACAACCATTAAAGCGGCGAAGAAAAAAGTAGAAGAAGAAGGACCAGAAGTTTGGGATATTCTCGAAGATGTAATCCGCGAGCATCCAGTACTATTGAACCGTGCGCCTACCTTGCACCGTTTAGGTATCCAAGCGTTTGAGCCTATCTTAATCGAAGGTAAAGCGATTCAATTGCATCCATTAGTTTGTGCGGCATTCAACGCCGACTTCGATGGTGACCAAATGGCTGTTCACGTTCCATTGTCGCTAGAAGCGCAAATGGAAGCACGTACTTTGATGCTGGCATCTAACAACGTATTGTCTCCAGCAAACGGCGAGCCAATTATCGTTCCTTCACAAGATATCGTGTTGGGCTTGTACTACATGACGCGTGAAAGAGTAGCCGCTCGCGGTGAAGGCATGCGCTTTGCTGATGTTAAAGAAGTACAACGTGTATTTGACCAAGGTTTAATTGATATTCACGCGAAAATTACCGTGCGTATTAAAGAGTACGAGTTAGATTTAGACGGTGTTAAAACTGAAAAAACGAATCGTTATGAAACAACGGTTGGTCGTGCATTATTGTCACAAATTTTGCCAGCTGGTTTGGCTTATAGCAACCTTGATAAGGCATTGAAAAAGAAAGAAATTTCTAAATTAATCAACGCTTCATTCCGTAAAGTTGGTATTCGCGAAACGGTTATTTTTGCTGACAAGCTAAAAGATGCAGGTTACTCATACGCTACTAAAGCTGGTATTTCTATCAGTATTAATGATATGTTAGTACCAAAAGAAAAGGGTGCGTTGATTGCATCAGCTGAATCTGAAGTTAAAGAGATTGAAGATCAGTACGTTTCAGGTTTGGTAACGCAAGGTGAGCGTTACAATAAAGTAGTGGATATTTGGGGTCGTGCAAGTGATAAAGTTGCTGACGCCATGATGAAGCAACTTAGAGAAGAAGATGTATTAGACGCTGACGGTAAGCAAATCAAAGATAAAGCAGGTAAAGTGCTTCGTCAAGAATCATTCAATGCTATTTATATGATGGCCGACTCTGGCGCGCGTGGTTCTGCAGCTCAGATTCGTCAGCTAGCTGGTATGCGCGGTTTGATGGCGAAACCAGATGGCTCTATTATTGAAACGCCGATTAAAGCGAACTTCCGTGATGGTCTAAACGTATTGCAATACTTTATTTCAACCCACGGTGCGCGGAAGGGTCTAGCTGATACTGCTTTAAAAACTGCGAACTCTGGTTACCTTACTAGAAGATTGGTGGATGTAACGCAAGATTTAGTGGTGACTGAAATTGACTGCGGTACGAGTGATGGTTTGGTAACTAAAGCCTTGGTAAAAGGCGGTGAAGTGATTGAGCCCTTGCACGATCGTATTTTAGGTCGTACGGCGGCACTTGATGTAGTTAACCCAGAAACGCAAGAAGTGATTTACCCAGCAGGGACATTGTTAGGTGAAGACGAAGTTGAGCATCTTGATGCGCTTGGTATTGATGAAGTAAAAGTGCGTACTGCACTTACTTGCGATACGCGCTACGGGATTTGTGCTAAATGTTATGGTCGTGACTTAGGTCGCGGTAAGTTAATTAGCATGGGTGAGGCGGTGGGTGTGATTGCGGCGCAATCAATCGGTGAACCAGGGACACAGCTCACCATGCGTACCTTCCACATTGGTGGTGCGGCGTCTCGTGCGGCTTCAGTATCGCAGGTTGAGGGTAAGTCTAACGGGGTGTTGAACTTCACTTCTACGATGCGTTATGTAACGAATGCACGTAATGAGCAGGTAGTGATTTCACGTAATGGTGAAGTGATTATCGCGGATGAAAACGGCCGTGAGCGTGAGCGTCATAAAGTGCCGTACGGTGCGACATTGCAAATTACGGATGGTAAAACAGTAAAAGCGGGTCAGGCGATTGCAACATGGGATCCACATACACGCCCAATTATTACTGAATATGCGGGTCAAATTAAGTTTGAAAACGTGGAAGAAGGTATCACTGTTGCTAAACAAATCGATGATGTGACAGGTTTGTCATCACTGGTGGTGATTGATCCTAAACAGCGTGCTGGTCAAACTAAAGGGTTGCGTCCACAAGTTAAATTGTTGGATGCGAATGGCGTTGAAGTAAAGATTACTGGTAGTGAGCAGTCAGTAAATACCACATTCCAGTTGGGTTGTATTATTACTGTTAAAGATGGTCAAGAAGTAGGCGTTGGTGAAGTGATTGCGCGTATTCCACAAGAGTCATCTAAAACACGTGATATTACTGGGGGTCTTCCACGTGTAGCTGAGTTGTTTGAAGCACGCTCACCAAAAGATGCAGGAATGTTGGCTGAAGTGACCGGTACTGTTTCATTCGGTAAAGATACTAAAGGTAAGCAGCGTTTGGTGATTACTGATTTAGATGGCATCACCAGTGAATTCTTGATCCCTAAAGATAAGCACGTAACGGCGCATGATGGCCAAGTAGTTACTAAAGGTGAGAGCATCGTTGATGGCCCAGCTGAGCCGCAAGATATCTTGCGGTTGCAAGGTCGCGAAGCATTAGCACGTTACATTATTGACGAAGTGCAAGATGTTTACCGTTTACAAGGTGTGAAGATTAACGATAAACACATTGAAGTAATCGTGCGTCAAATGTTGCGCCGTGTACGGGTGACAGATGCTGGCGATACAAGCTTCATTATGGGTGAGCAAGTTGAGCGTGCCGATCTGCTCGCGCAAAACGAAGTGGTTATTGCGGAAAATAAACGCCCGGCTGAATTTGAATATGTGTTGCTAGGTATTACCAAGGCATCATTATCTACAGATTCATTTATCTCTGCGGCTTCGTTCCAAGAAACAACGCGCGTGTTAACTGAGGCGGCTATTTTAGGCAAACGTGATGAATTACGTGGCTTGAAAGAAAACGTCATTGTTGGACGCTTGATTCCAGCAGGTACTGGCTTGGCATATCACGATGCACGTAAGCGTGCAGCGCTAGCAAGTTTAACGCCAACGCCTAAAGAAATTCCAGCTGAAGCGTTGTTTACAGAAGCTGAAGTACCAGCGGTAGAAGTAGTAAGTGAAACGGCAGCAGAATAAAATCAAACAATTAAAGGCTTGACAATAAAAGTCAGGCTAAATAGAATGTTGGGTTTTTCAGGATGGCTAAATTGTCAGCGATGACATTGCCATCCTGATTTGTTTTGCAGAATTTTAAAAGTAATATTTGAAGACATCATTTAGAGAACTTCTAATTAGGGATTAAGGCAATGCCAACCATCAATCAGTTAATACGCAAGCCACGCGCTAAAGTGGTTACAAAAAGTAAAGTGCCAGCACTTGAATCATGCCCACAAAAACGTGGTGTTTGTACTCGTGTTTATACAACAACTCCTAAAAAGCCTAACTCTGCTTTGCGTAAAGTTGCAAAAGTACGTTTAACTAATGGCTATGAAGTGATTAGCTACATTGGTGGTGAAGGCCATAACTTGCAAGAGCATAGCGTGGTATTGCTTCGCGGCGGTCGTGTAAAAGACTTGCCAGGTGTGCGTTACCATATGGTGCGAGGTAGTTTGGATACGGCTGGTGTTAAAGACCGTAAACAATCACGTTCTAAATACGGTGCTAAACGTCCTAAAGTAGGTAAAGCAGCGTAATTTGTTGTTACATTAAAAGCGGCTGAAATGCCTTGCTAATGTGGTTGCTAGCAAAAATTAATTTAATAGAATAGAGAAAATAATGCCAAGACGTAGAGAAGTCCCCAAACGTAACATCTTGCCTGATCCAAAATTTGGTAGCCAAGAAGTTTCAAAATTTGTAAACGTGTTAATGACAGGTGGTAAGAAATCTGTTGCTGAGCGTATTTTATACGGTGCGTTTGATCAAATTACAGCTAAAACAGGCAAGGATGCTTTGGAGGTATTTACCCTTGCATTAACTAACTTGCGCCCTTTAGTGGAAGTTAAAAGCCGTCGCGTTGGTGGTGCTAACTATCAAGTGCCAGTTGAAGTGCGTCCAAATCGTCGTAGTGCTTTGGCAATGCGTTGGATGCGTGATGCAGCGCGTAAGCGTGGTGAAAAATCAATGGGCTTGCGTTTAGCCGCTGAATTGACGGAAGCGTCAGAAGGCCGTGGTTCAGCAATGAAAAAACGTGAAGAAGTTCACCGTATGGCAGAAGCGAATAAAGCATTCTCACATTTCAGATTCTAATGTCTGAATGTTGTTTGGTTGGCCTAAGTAAGTGCTTAGGCCATTTGCATCGCTCTTTAAGAATTTAAGCAATAATATTTAAGTAAAGGTAATAGCCGTGGCTCGTATAACCCCTATTGAACGCTATCGTAACATTGGTATTTCTGCGCACATTGATGCAGGTAAAACTACAACGACTGAACGCATCTTGTTTTACACAGGCGTAAACCACAAAATTGGTGAAGTGCACAATGGTGCAGCAACAATGGACTGGATGGAGCAGGAACAGGAGCGCGGCATTACCATTACATCAGCGGCAACAACTTGCTTCTGGAAGGGTATGGCTGGTCAATTTGACCAACATCGTATTAATATTATTGATACTCCAGGCCACGTTGACTTTACGATTGAAGTAGAGCGTTCAATGCGTGTGCTTGATGGCGCTTGTATGGTGTACTGTGCTGTGGGTGGTGTTCAGCCTCAGTCTGAAACAGTATGGCGTCAAGCAAATAAATATAAAGTGCCGCGTTTAGCGTTCGTTAATAAAATGGACCGCGCTGGTGCGAACTTCTTTAAAGTGTACGATCAAATGCGTGCACGTCTCAAAGCAAATCCAATTCCTTTGCAAGTGCCAATCGGTGCTGAAGAAAAATTCGAAGGCGTTGTTGATTTGATCAAGATGAAGGCCATCTATTGGGATGAAGCTTCACAAGGTATGAAATTTGATTATCGTGATATCCCTGCGGAATTGGCAGCAGATTGCGCGAAATGGCGTGAAAATATGGTTGAAGCCGCCGCCGAGTCAAGTGAAGAGCTCATGAACAAATACTTGGAAGAAGGTGATTTGTCAGAAGCAGAAATTTTAGCGGGTTTACGTATTCGTACTATTGCTTCTGAAATTGTGCCAATGATGTGTGGTTCTGCATTTAAGAACAAGGGTGTTCAGGCGATGTTGGATAAAGTGGTTGAGTTGATGCCAGCGCCAACAGATATTCCTCCAACAAGAGCTGAAGATGAAGATGGCAAAGAGATGTTCTTGAAAGCTTCTGATGACGAGAAATTCTCTGCACTTGCGTTTAAAATCATGACTGACCCGTTTGTTGGTCAGCTAATTTTCTTCCGCGTATATTCTGGTGTGATTAATGCGGGTGATACAGTCTACAACCCGCTAAAGGGTAAAAAGGAACGTATTGGCCGTATTGTACAAATGCATGCAAATGCACGTGAACCCCTAACTGAAGTGCGTGCTGGCGATATTGCTGCTGCGATTGGTTTAAAAGAAGCGACTACTGGTGATACGCTTTGTGCAGTTAATGAAGAAATCATTCTTGAACGCATGATATTCCCAGAGCCAGTGATTCACGTTGCAGTTGAGCCAAAAACAAAAGCTGACCAAGAAAAAATGGGTATTGCTTTGAACCGTTTGGCGCAAGAAGATCCGTCTTTCCGCGTTAAAACAGATGAAGAAACCAATCAAACAATTATTTCCGGTATGGGTGAGTTGCACCTTGAGATTCTAGTAGACCGTATGCGTCGTGAGTTTAACGTTGAAGCAAACGTTGGTGCGCCACAAGTAGCTTACCGTGAAGCGATTAAGAAAAAGGTTGAAGTTGAAGGTAAGTTTGTTAAACAATCTGGTGGTAAGGGTCAGTATGGTCATGTATGGCTAATTCTTGAGCCAAATGAGCCAGGTAAGGGTTTCGAGTTTGTCGATCAAATTAAAGGTGGTACTGTGCCACGTGAGTTCATCCCTGCGGTTGAAAAAGGTTTGCGCGAAACAATTCCTGCTGGCGTTTTGGCAGGATTCCCAGTAGTGGACGTTAAAGTGACCTTGTTTGATGGTTCATACCATGACGTTGACTCGAACGAAAACGCCTTTAAAATGGCTGCTTCAATCGGCTTTAAAGACGGTATGCGCAAAGCTGATCCAATCTTACTAGAGCCTATGATGGCTGTAGAGGTAGAAACGCCAGAAGATTACATGGGCGATATTATGGGTGACTTGTCATCTCGTCGCGGCATGATTCAAGGCATGGAAGATAACGCAACAGGTAAAGTACTACGCGCTGAAGTGCCGTTGGCTGAGATGTTTGGTTACTCAACTACGGTACGTTCGCTGTCACAGGGTCGTGCAAGTTACAGTATGGAATTTAAGCATTATACAGAAGCACCAAGAAACGTGGCCGAAGCTATCATTAACAAAAAATAGGCCAAATATTTGGTTAATTAATCATCATATTTAAGTTTAAATAAAAGGAAATAATCATGGCAAAAGGTAAATTTGAACGTACCAAACCGCACGTTAACGTAGGCACGATTGGCCACGTTGACCATGGTAAAACGACACTAACAGCAGCGATTACGACAATCCTGTCAAAAAAATTCGGCGGCG
>NZ_JABFRA010000070.1 GCF_013141425.1 Methylotenera sp.
CGGCACCATTGGGGCCTAAAAAGCCGAGGACTTGGCCTTTGCTTAAATGAAAGCTGACGTTACTGACGGCTTCACGCCCGCCATACAGACGGGTGAGCCCTTGCGCTTCTACGGTAAAATTGGTCATGAAATAGTCGTTACAAATTTCGCAAAATTGGCTAGATTACTTATTTACAAATGTCATATTTGACACAATATTGTTGATAAAGGTAATTTCTGTTTGCTTAAATGTATTTTTTGCGTTGTAGCTCACTAGGTTGGGGTAATACCACATTTCAATGGCATCTACTTTTTCATTATTAGGTACAGCTTTGCCAACGTATCCATCGGCGTTGCTGGGTTTGACAGGGCTATTTTTTCTTGCAGGTTTGCCTAGTGTTTCTAATACAAATTTTTGATCTTTTCCATTAAATATTTGTATAAATTCCATCTCTTTGTATATTTTTTTATGTTTTGAGATGCCACCAGCGTATGTCGAACTGAAAGTAATTATTAAAAGTGCTGCGATAGTGAGTTTTGAAATAAGTTTCAAGATGTTTCCTTTAGGTTGGGTTGGTGATGCCGAAAATTATATGTATTTAAAACATGCAGTTAAAAAGAACTCACTTGCCAGCGTCAGGCCCTTTGCTATGTGTGACGCCCAATTGAATAGCCAAATGTACAAGACTTGCGGTGGTTTGTATTTCTAGCTTTTGTCGAATGCTGGTTTGAATGTTTGCGACTGTTTTATAGCTAATGTTTAGGCTTAGCGAGATGGCGCTTAAGGATTGCCCAGCCGCTAGTTGCCTGAACACTTCAAACTCTCTGGGGGAGAGTTTTTCTAGGGGCTTGTTAGTTTCATTCATTAAATCAATAGCCAAATGTTCTGCCACTTTACGACCAATAAATCGCTCACCTCGAAAAACCTTATCAACGGCTTCAAGCAGGACGTTAATGTCGTCGGATTTAACAACGTAACCTTTAGCACCAGATTGCATCGCACGTAGCGCATAAATATTGTCGTCATGCATGCTATACACCAGAATCTTGGCATTTTTCTGACGCAGTAGAATCCTTTTTAAAGCTTCTAAACCACCCAAACCAGGCATATCTAAATCCATGACAATCAAGTTTGGTCGATGTTCTAGATTCAACTGGATGGCTACTTCACCACTGTCTGCTTCGCCCACAATACGGTAGCCCCATTGGGTAAATAAGCTCTTTAACCCTTGTCTAACTACCGCGTGGTCGTCAACCAGTAAAATTGTTTTGTCCATTGTCTTTACCTTAAAGTACTTAATATGAGCTTACTGATTAATCGGAATATTTGCCCAAAGCGTGACGCCTTCAGCTAGTTTGCTGACTACTTTAAATTCGCCATTTACAGCATTTATACGCTCACGCATGCCTAACATTCCCATGCCGTGGGCGGATGCAATCATGTCCAATCCATTTCCATCATCTTTAATCTCTATCGTTAAATGAGTTGGATGTTGCTTTCCAATAACGCTATTGTTCTTAATGGCAAGTGAAACGGCGACATGACTGGCACCAGCATGCTTAGCAATATTTGTAAGAGCTTCCTGAATAAATCGGTAAACCACCACGCTGACTTGTTCAGAGAGCAGATTTTCATTCTCAGAAAGTAAATCGGCTAATTCATCCATATCTAATTCAAAAACAATACGAGGCTGTTGCTCCAGCCATTCTTGAGCGAGTTGCCTGATGGCTTCAATACAGTTTTGACTGCTAGTAGGTGCCGGTCTCAGGCGGCGCATGAGTATTCTTGTCATCTGTTGAATGTGACCTGCATTTGACAAAATACGCCTTGCAGGATTGGCGCTCGGATTATCTTCACAAACCGTTAACGAGGAGGCATCCAGCCGAATGGCAAGTAGATATTGCCCTATGTCATCGTGCAAATCTCTAGCCAATTGCAATCGTTCGAGTTCTTGCACTCTAAGTATATGTTGCGTAAGTGCTTTATTTTCAGTGAGTAGTTGTGTATTTTTTTCTTCAGCTAGTACTCTTAACGAAATTTCTTTTTTTTTCTCAACCACTCTTTTTTGTGTGAACCAAGCTAATGCTACCGAGATGAATAGGAATAAAAAAGGCATCTCATCAAGTTGCAGGTTTTCAAACTTTTCTAACTTTACTGTAAGTGTTTCAGCTAGATTAATTTTTAATACAAACAGATAAGCCAGAAACACTAATACTGAAGCCTTAATAGCATCTTTACGCGAGTTGCTTAGTTGCAGCCAAATTTCTTGTAATTTCATAGTGCTTGGATTATTCAGTAAAAAAATCTTTTTGGGTAGGTGAAAGATTCCCTATCTGCAGGAAACTATTAAGAAATTAATGAAATGTAACTGGAGGGAATACTTTCATGCAACGTCGGGAAACATTCATCTTATTAATCGAAACCAGAGAGTGCATTATTCACTTCGCCAGATTTAACGCTAGATATGGCTTTAATGCAGGATAGTTTAACCAATCATAGGGAGACAGTGAATATGAAACGCAAAGTGACTAACATAAATGTTAGTGCAGCAATCAGCGGTTTGTTCATGCTTGCGGCAGTGGGAACTGCCTTTGCTGATGCAGACTTAGATAAACGTGTGCAAGATCCAAATCAATGGGCTACGCAAACTGGCGGCTATAACAGCCAGCATAATAGCCAATTAACTCAAATTAACAAAGGTAATGTTAAGAATTTAAAAGCAGCTTGGTCATTCTCTACTGGCGTCTTGCACGGTCATGAAGGTGCGCCATTGGTGATTGGTGACATGATTTATATTCATTCTGCATTCCCTAACAATACTTATGCACTTAATTTAAATGATCCTAACAAAATTGTTTGGTCTCATAAACCAAAACAAGACGCTTCAACTAAAGCGGTAATGTGTTGTGACATTGTAGACCGTGGTGTTGCTTACGGTGCTGGACAAATTATTAAAAAACAAGCTGATGGTCACTTGCTTGCTTTAAATGCAAAAACTGGTGCTGTTAATTGGAAAGTGGAATTGTGCGATCCAAAAGTTGGTATGACATTCACACAAGCGCCTTATGTTGTTAAGGATACTGTGTTAATTGGCTGTTCAGGTGCTGAGCTAGGTGTTCGCGGTGCAGTTAATGCGGTTGACTTAAAAACAGGTGCTTTAAAATGGCGCGCCTATGCAACGGGCTCTGATGAAGATATCCGCTTGCAAAAAAACTTTAACTCAGAAAACCCACACTATGGTCAATTTGGTTTAGGTACTAAAACTTGGGAAGGCGACGCTTGGAAAATCGGCGGCGGTACTAACTGGGGTTGGTATGCTTATGATCCAAAACTAAACTTGTTCTACTACGGTTCTGGTAACCCTGCGCCATGGAACGAAACCATGCGTCCTGGTGACAACAAATGGACAATGACTATTTGGGGCCGTGATGTAGATACTGGTGAAGCTAAATGGGGTTATCAAAAGACGCCTCATGATGAGTGGGATTTTGCTGGCGTAAACCAAATGATTCTTACAGATCAACCCGTTAACGGAAAAGTAACACCATTACTGACTCACCTTGACCGTAACGGAATTATGTACACACTTAACCGTGATACAGGTAAATTGATCTTAGCGGATAAAGTAGATCCTGCAGTCAATGTGTTCAAAAAAGTGGATTTAAAAACTGGTCTACCAGTACGTGATCCTGAGTTCTCAACACGTATGGATCACAAAGGTACTAACATTTGTCCATCAGCCATGGGTTTCCATAACCAAGGCGTTGACTCTTACGATCCTGAATCACGCACATTGTTCGCAGGTTTGAACCACATTTGTATGGATTGGGAACCGTTCATGTTGCCATATCGTGCAGGTCAATTCTTCGTGGGCGCAACACTCGCGATGTACCCTGGCCCAAGTGGACCAACAAAAACTGAAATGGGTACAGTACGAGCTTTTGACACAGTAACAGGTAAAGTGAAATGGTCTAAGTGGGAGAAATTTGCTGCTTGGGGCGGTACTTTATACACCAAAGGTGGCTTAGTTTGGTACGCAACCTTGGACGGTCAACTAAAAGCATTGGATAAAACCAATGGTAATCAGTTGTGGAACTTCAAGATGCCATCAGGCGGTATTGGATCTCCAAACACTTACGCTTTCAAAGGTAAACAATACGTAGGTAGTATGTACGGTGTTGGTGGTTGGCCTGGTGTTGGTCTAGTGTTTGACTTGACTGACCCAAGCGCTGGTTTAGGTGCGGTAGGTGCGTTTAAAGAACTACAACACTACACCAATATGGGTGGCGGTTATATTACGTTTAGCCTGTAATTAAGTGGTAAAAAATAAGTTGAAATAATAGTAAAACGTGTAATACCAAGTTGCTGGGGCCTCGCGCCCCAGCCGTTTGGTTGAGTAATAGCGGTGTAGTTTAGTCTATACAAATAAGCAATTGACCAAAGTTTAAGTTTGATTGTTTATTTATATATGCAAAGTTGCCTAGCTAGCATCTTTTTGATTAACACCATGGAGTTATTAGAAATATGAGAAATATGAATTTGTTGCAACATGTAATCAAGTCATTAGTAATAGGTGCAATCAGTTTAAGCGCGGTAAGTGCGTATGCAGCAGATTTAAATGTCTGTGCTGGTGAAAATGAAATGCCTTTTTCAAACGCTAAGAAGGAGGGGTTTGAGAACGAGATTGCTGAAATTATAGGTAAAGCATTAGATAGAAAAGTGAATTATGTGTTCTGGAAAGACCCGCGTTTAGTAGAGCGCGATTATTTAACTAAAAAGAAGTGTGACGTGATGTTGGGCGTAGATAGTACTGATCCGCGCGTGCTAAAAACAGACTCATATTACAAAACTGGCTATGTTTTTATTACCCGCCAAGATCGACAAATTGACATTTCATCTTGGAATGATGATTTGCTTAAAGAGTCAAACTTTCGTATTGGTGTAATGCACGATAGCCCAGGCAAGGTAATGCTGTTACAAATCAACCGATTTGATGACATGTTTGACTATTTTGCAGAAAAACAAAAATATCAATCGACGCGAAATCGTGCCATTCGCGTTGAGCCTCAAGAAATTGTAAATGACGTTGCGATTAAACATATACACACCGCTATGCTTTGGGCGCCAGAAGCGGCAAGGTATGTTGTTTCATCTAAAGTGCCTCTAAAGATGCAAATTGTAAAAGATGATGCCAAAAAATCGAACGGTGAAAAAGTACCGATGCACTATGAAATTGCAATGGGTGTACGTAAAGATGACACGGCGCTGCAGCAAGATTTGAATCGTGTCATAAAAGAAAGGCGAGCTGAGATTGAGGCGGTACTAAAACGAGAAGGCATTCTTCTTCTGCCACTATAGATAGATATATTTCGGTTATAGCTTTTGATGTATCAAACTTTAAGAGGAGCAGTACGTTGTATAAATCATTAAAACCTAGTCATTCTTCAGCGCTATGTGCAGCATTTTTGGCAACTTTTTTAAGTGCTTGTCATGCATCACCGCAATCGGAAAAAGTGACGACAACTGCGGAATCCGCAGTGAAAGTAGCTGCTACAGAAATTGTGGTTGATTCAGGGCCAGATTTGGAATTCCGAGGCACTATTTCAGGTGATCCTTTGGATTTCAAAGACGGCAAAGGGGATGATACGCCAGCAGTAAAGCAGTTCAAAAAAACAGGTAAAAATCCTTATAACAATGATGAGGCTGTCATCAAGAATGGCTATACCATTTTTTCTACAGCTTGTTCTGGCTGCCATGGACATTTGGCGGAAGGTAAGTTGGGCCCAGCACTGCATGATGATTACTGGACTTATCCAGGCAATCAATTTGATAAAGGTTTTTTTGAAACTATCTATGGCGGTGGTCAAGGCATGATGGGCCCCCAAAAGGGCTTGATAAGCCAGGATGAAATTTTGCAAGTCATGAGTTGGATTCGCAGTATTTACGATGGCGATCCCAAAAAAGCTAAGTGGAAAAAATAACTTAGTAGCTAATATTAGAATTCTGTCTGGCGGCTAACTGGTGGTTGCCAAGCAGACATTGCAATATCACCAGCAACCATATCACAAGGAGTTTTTAATGAAACGTATTTTGACATTAGTGGCAATCGCAGGCGCAATGGTTGCATCTGGCGCAGCATTTGCTTATGACGGCCATAACTGTAAAGCTGCCGGCGATTGCTGGGAAGCAAAACCAGGCTTTCCAGAAAAAGTAGCAGGTTCTAAATATGACCCAAAACATGACCCAAAAGAAGTTGGCAAGCAACAAGCCTCTATCCAAGCGATGGATGCACGCAATGCTAAACGTATTGCTAATGCTAAAGCGACTGGTAAATTTGATTACGACGCAGCTGAGTAATTAAATCTCTAAATAAAGCCGATGTTGAAGAACATCGGCTTTTTTAGCTTAATTTCATCAGCGTTTATAGCAATTCCTCCTGTAGTGCTGATGAAATCATTCTGAATTTTTACGAATATCGTTTTTGAAAGCACCTGTCCAAATATGCCAAGTAACAATATCAATCTTAATGAATGGCGCGAACGCGCAATTGCTTTTGAAGGTGCGCTGAATAGTGTGGTGCTTGGACTAGATAAACAAGTGCGAGCATTGACAATCGCTATTTTTTCACGCGGACATGTATTGCTGGAAGGTGATGTTGGTGTAGGTAAAACGACACTTTTGCGTGCGGCAGCGCGGCTGTTGGGCGGTGAATATCAGCGCATTGAGGGCGCGATAGACTTAATGCCGAGTGATTTTTTATACCATGCGTACCTAGACCAAAATGGACAGCCAGCGGTAGCCCCTGGGCCGTTACTTCAGCATGAAGAAGCACTGGCCGTGTTTTTCTTTAATGAAATTAACCGTGCCAGACCGCAGGCACATAGCTTACTGTTGCGCTTAATGGCGGAACGCAGCGTGAATGCGTTTAATCGTGATTATCATTTTCCTCATCTCACAGTATTTGCTGATAGAAACCGCTTGGAGCGAGAAGAAACCTTTGAGTTGCCGGCCGCTGCACGTGACCGGTTTTTTATGGAAATTTCAATTGATGCGCCGAACGACCGTGAACTACAGCGTGACCTCATGTTTAATCAGCGCTTTCACAATGTCGATGCGTTGATTAATACCTTACAGGCGGGTTTAGTGCCCTATGCCGAGTTGAATGCTGTGGCAGAAACAATTCAAGGTAATGTGCGTGCTGAATTACCTTTGCAAGATTATGCGGTTAACTTATGGCGCGCTTTACGCAATCCTGCAGAGGCGGGTGTGGAGTTTGATGACATTGATTCCTCAAAATTAGTTGCTGGCGGCGCTAGCCCTCGTGGAATGGCAATGTTAATGCGTGCAGCGCGTTGTCGTGCTTGGCTTGAGAATCGTGACTATCTCACACCTGATGATATTCGTGCAGTATTTCACGACACTGTCTCACATCGCGTGTTCTTTTCACCAGCATACGAGTTGCGCCGTGAAACTTTAGCGCCACGATTACTGAATAGCGTGATTGATAAAGTATCTGC
>NZ_JABFRA010000059.1 GCF_013141425.1 Methylotenera sp.
AGGTAGTGGTGCCAATTCGAGTGGTATGGCTGAGGGCAATGGCGAAGGTGGCATTGGTCTAGGAGACGAAGGATTTTGGAATGAATATGGTAGTAAATTACAAATTATTTGTGAGCGCTTTAAACGTTATCCTCCAATAGCTGTCAGGCGCGGATGGCAAGGTACTGTAGAAGTGCTAGTTCATTTTTTTCCAGATGGTAAAACTATTCGTGTAACGATAGAAAAATCAGCGGGTCAAAGAGTATTAGATGACGAAGCGATTGTAATCATTCAGCAAGGATTAAAGGAGTTGCCTCTACCCGCAATCTATCAGGGGCGAGATGTTAAGTTGATCATGCCGATTGACTTTAAACTTGTGGAATAGCTGGAAATCATACCTATTCCGTGAATAGCATAAAACTGACACTCAAGCATTCAATTTAGTTAACACCTCAAACGTTGTGAATATTTAAACGTTAAAATCCGTGAAAAAAAATCAGTGTGTATTTTTGCTGTGTCAATAAATGCAAATAGCAAAGTTTATTTAGAATACGACGCGAATATTGCAATATTCGGGAATTTTTCCCAAGATGAAAATCGCATAACTCTATAATATACATACGTACCTACAAGTTCCCCAATATGAGCCTACAACTTAAACTAAATTTGATGATTACTGGCTTGTTGCTATTGTTATTAGGCGCAAGTGCTTTTTTTGTCATCAAGAATGCAAGTGAAGATGTGCGTGCTGAAGTAACGTCTACAGCCAATTTGGCGTTACATTTGTTGGATGCGGAGATTCTGCATTATTCCTCCGACTATGGTTGGATAAACAATACGGATGGCGCTTCAATTTTCAGGTTGAAAAATCTGGGTAATATCCGACATCTAAAAATTGAGTTTTATGATATTAACGGTAAATTGCGCGAATCAAATCAAACTAAAAGTCAATCGGCCGAAAATAAAGCGCCGCCAAAATGGTTTACCAATGCAATGGGATTAACAGGTGCTGGATTATCAAAGCAAACTCGAAATATTATTTTAAGTGGACGTTATGTAGGCGAGTTAGTCGTTACACCAGACCCCAGTTATGAAATTGCAGAAGTGTGGGACGACACGATAGGACTTTTAGGACTGGCGACGATATTCTTTGTTGGGATTAACATATTGGTTTATTTTGCAGTAAGGTACACATTTAAGCCTGTCGATCGAATCATCGACGCGCTTAAGCAAATGCAACTTGGCCAGTTTGGCAATCGATTGCCTGATTTTAAGCAAGTTGAATTGCAGGCAATCGGCCAAAAATTTAACGTGATGGCAGATACTTTGCAAAGGAGTACTCAAAATAATCATCGCCTAACCCAGCAGATTATTCGTTTACAAGAAGACGAACGTAAGAATTTGGCACGTGATATTCATGATGAAATTGGACAATATTTAACGGCCATTCATATGGATGCTAGCGCTATATTAAGCGGCAAAAAACTGTCGCAAGCTAAAGAAAGTGCTAGAGCGATAAGTAGTGTGACACGTCAAATGATGGACATGGTGCATGAGATTTTACAGCGACTGCGACCACGTGTGTTGGATGAACTTGGGTTAAGTTTGGCATTAGGTGAGTTGATTCATCATTGGCGGCAACGCAGTCGAAATGTCAGCGTAATTCAAAGTGTTGCTAAAGAATTAGGTATGTTAGACGAAGTGGTTTCTATAACAGCCTATCGTGTAGTGCAAGAGTGTTTAACCAATATTGCTAAACATGCCAATGCAAGGCGTGTGGTGATCAATGTAACGCAAGATGCGCAGTATATCCACATTAGAATTGAAGACGATGGTGTCGGTTTTGATCCGGCATCGGCAACCCACGGATATGGTTTGGCTGGGATGAGAGAACGTATTCAAGGTTTGCTTGGCGAGATGGAGATTGAATCAAGTGGAAATCAAGTCAGTAATCAACAGCATGCAGAGCCTCATGAAGGAACCCGAATTATGGTTAAATTGCCAAAAAATGTCGCTTCGACGACAAATTTTCTTAAGCGAGCAGCTTAAATGGTCACGGCAAAACTATTGCTCGTAGATGACCATGCAGTAGTAAGGTCTGGTTTACGTCGTTTACTTGAGTTAACAAAAGGCATCGAGGTGATTGCAGAAGCGGACTCAGGTGAGCAAGCTTATCAACAATATGGAGATTTGTTGCCAGATGTAGTCTTGATGGATTTATCGATGCCTGGAATGGGCGGCCTAGAATCTGCAAGGCGAATTATAAAACGGTTTCCCGCAGCTAAAATCATCATATTTTCCATGCATGAAACTGCTTCCTTTGCATCACAAGCATTAAAAGCTGGCGTTAAAGGCTATGTTGCTAAAACAGGCGCAGCTGAAGATTTAACGCGCGCAGTCACTGAAGTGGTAAAGGGCAAAACTTTTCTAAGTGATGTCATTGCCCAAAAAATTGCCTTACAAACGCTAACGGGAGATGACGACCCAATGCACCAGCTCTCAGCTAGAGAGTTTGAAGTTTTTAGATTGTTAGCAGAAGGTAAGAAGGTCGAAGAAGTGGCAGAGATGCTTAAAATCAGTCAAAAGACCGTCGCTAATTATTACACGATTATCAAACAAAAACTTGAGGTGTCTAGCCCAATCGAAATGGTTAGATTTGCTATGCGGCATGGACTCATTGAAAGCTAATTTAGCTTATTGACAAGGATGTTTACCGAAATATTTAAAGGAAGATTATGAAAAAAAAATTATTAACTGGGATTTTATTTGCACTTTCGGCATTTGTTTCATGTGAAAGCTTAGCTGGTTTTGATGAAGGGAAGGCCGCATTTGTCAGCCGTGATTTTGCAGCAGCACTCAAAGAATTCAAACCATTGGCGGAGTCCGGTGATAAACAATCACAGCATATTTTGGGCATGATGTATGACGAAGGGCAAGGTGTTAAGCAAGATTATACGCAAGCAGCCGCTTGGTATAAAAAGGCAGGCGCGCAAGGGCACCAGGATGCACAATACAATTTAGGCGTGATGTACGCACAAGCACAAGGCGTTGAACAAAATGATGTGGAATCATTTAAATGGTTTCAAAAAGCAGCGAGTCAAGGCCATATTTTGTCGCAATTTGCCTTAGGTAGACTCTATACATTAGGCCGTGGTGTAAAAGCCGATGGCAAACTGGCGAATGACTGGTATCGTAAAGCAGCAGAGCAGAATCACTACAAAGCACAGTTGGCGCTTGGTAAAAACTATTTGGACGGAAATGGCATAAAAAAAGATCTGAGCTTGGCTGAAAGCTGGATTCGAAAATCGGCTGAGCAAGGCCACCATAAAGCAGAATACGAGCTTGGTTTACTGTACTGTGATGGAATTGCCGTTAAAAAAGATGCAGTGGAAGCCTACATGTGGCTTGAACTAGCTGCTAAACAAGACCATGTTGGTGCGCAACAAGCAAGAGATGTGCTAGTTAAAACAATGAAGGCAGAAGATATTGCCAAAGGTAAGCTAGCTGCCAATAGCTGGCATGCCAAGTTACCAGCCAATTCTGCGCCAACGACGCATTAATTAAGTAGTTTAAAAAATAACCACGTGAATTTACTCACGTGGTTTAAAGGGAAATGCTAGTTATCTTTGGAGATTAACTAGTTGTTATCTTAACCATTTAAATAATAAGCTGTAAGGGAAAGCCTCATTGATTAGTTGGGATTTTTTCACAAATTAACATTTGGGTTAAATAACAAACTTTAAAAGTTACTCGACTGCTTTGATGCTATAAATAGTCCAGTGTTGTTTACCACCTGCCCGCGCTATTGAGCAGCCCAGCGGAGTAGCCACTGCGTTGGGAGGCAATACCTGTTTAGTATGATCCGCCGTCTGGACATCCATGAACCATCTGTCAATCCAAACTTGAAAAGTTTGTTTAGGATCTGTATTTTTGATTGAGATGAGTTTCCCGTCGCTAATTGAGCAGTCAGCCACATCTTCTTCTACAAATTTTATATTTGAAGCCTCATTGTTATTTGACGGCAACGATTCTTCTGCATAAGCAATATGCAAAGGTAACAGACAAGTTACAATTAAACACAATTTTCTTTTGATTCGCTTAGTAAAGCCTAAATTAAAATTGAATAAATTCATGATTTTTGTTCTCAATTTGCATTAAATTATGGGTGTTGAAATTAATGGCTTGCTTCGTTTCCTTGGCAATATTTTGCGCATTACGACTGATATGCTGAGATATATCATTAAGACTTTGTTTAACGGCTAATTTGCAATTATCAGCGATATATGCCTCACCATTATCTCGTTTAATATTGAGTAATTTTATTGCACTAATGTCAACATTTTGTGAGGCAGTTAATAGGATATTTGGGTTAATTGGTTGAGTAAATCGATATTCTGTTTCTCCGCCATAGGAATTTAGAATCATGGTATATAAGCCCGTTACTAAAGGTAATACACGATCGGCTTGATACTCAGGATTAAGGCTTAATGACAAGGCATCTAATGTTTGCTTATTTCTAATCGCATCAAATTTCCAGCCAAATGGCCCTTCAAATACCCATTGGACAAATTCTTCTTTACTGACTTTTGTACTTTTTTGCAGTTCATGTGGATTGCATTGGTACAGCGTTAACATTAAGTCACGTAGAGCGCTAGAATGTAAGGAAAATTCATCATTTGCAATGAATGATTTATGTTTAGCAGGCGAGGTAGTATTCGCTGTGTTTTCTGATTTCTTCGCTTCTGCTGCATATCCATTTTGCGAAATTAAACCCATTGAAGTGATGAGCATTAGAATTGCCATTTGACGAGTAACATCATACAACACAGAAAGTTGCATTCTAGCTAGCCTGTACTTTTTCAGAAAAATGTCGGTTAATTTCCGAGTTATCAAAATTACGCCATTGTTGTATGCTTTCTGCAAATGCGTTGGCTGGCATTTCACCTACAATCCCATCAATGACAACCTGATCTTTTAACGCGAGAACACACGGAATTTGAACGATATTAAAGAAAGCGGCAATTTCAGAATCTGTATCAGTATTTAGCATACCAAAGACGATATCTGGATTATTGTGAGCGGCCTGTTCAAATGTGTTGGTGAATTTTAAACATGGTTCACACCAGTCAGCCCAGAAATCAATAATAACAAAAGGGTTGCTTTCAATTACTTGTTTAAAATTTTCATGCTTAAGGGTAATGACTTTCATAATTTATCCTGAAAAATTGGTTTAAGCTTTTCTGCGCTTCCACCAAGTAAAGAAACCGTAAATGAGCAGGCCTAAGGGCAGTAATATTTGAAAGCCGATAAATACTGGCTTGTAGTTACTTTCAGATGTGAGGTTCAGATTGCCATCTTTTATTATAGTTGGCGGAATGGTGATTAAATGATCGTCACCAACCAGCCAGTTCACTATATTTAAGCCTAAGGCTAGATTGCCTCCATTAATAATAAAAGTGTTAGACAAAAAGTCTGCATTGCCTATCACCACGACACGCTGCCCTTTTTTGCCATATTTACGTTCAATAGCGAGTGCGATGTTAATTGGGCCAGCAACATCTTTTTTTGCATCAAAATTGATTGTTTTAATATCGCTTTCTGACCTAAATGGAGTCGTTTCTAGCCAGCCATTCGGAGCGACACGCACTAATTCTTGTACTTTCCAACCATTTTCGTAAGTGCCATGTGCAGAAATTTTTCTCGCTTCTGGAAATGAAGTGCGAATCCTGAAGTTCTCGGTCACTGGGTGATCTCCATATTGCACACCAAATGCAGTTTTAAGATTACCGCCGAATTCTACTGCGGATTTATCCACCACTAAGCCTTGAGCTACTTCTAAACCTATGTAAGTTGCAATCTCATCTAAACCACGCAGATTTTCATCATCCAATAGCCACAATAAATTACCGCCGGCATCAAGATAAGTTTTGATTTTTGCTACTTCTATTGCTGTGAAATTTGCTTTTGGACTAGCAATGACCAGCATTGCACCATTTTTTACCAGATTGGATTCTGTAATTAAATTAGGGTGAGATAACTTAAATCCTTTATCAAGCAATTGTTGGCCGAAAGTTCCAAAATCTTGACTATTATTCGAAGAGAAATCACGCTCACCATGACCATTTAACGCCATCACGGCTTGCTCATGTGTTCGAGTTAAGCGCATCAGTACATTGCTGACATCTTGTTCCGTATAGGGGGGAATGAGGTGCTCAGTTCGTTTTTGATACTCGATGACCAACTCACCACCTTTTGCTTTAATGCCAGCCTCCTGCGCAAGTTTAGGGTCCGTAGCCGAATTGATAAAATTTAACTGGATGTCTGATTTAGTGCGTTGGTAACGGCCAATGAAATTCTTAATGTTTTGGCGAAAGGCTTCATCATCTGGGGCAAAAGCAGTGATAGAAATTGCACCGTGCATTTGGTTTAGGATATTGACGCTTCCATCAGAAACGGAGTTGCGATTATCCTGCGTTACATCTTGTAAAATGTGAAATTTATAGGATGAAAATCCTAATAATGCGATGAGAACGAGAAAAAATAAAACAAATATAGGATGTTGAATCAATATTTGTAATTGAAGTTTTTTACTGGTAGTTATTTTGGTGTTCATGCTGTTATGCGCAGTTTTCTAAGATATTGATTAAGCACGCAAGCGTTCCGCTTCTAATCGACGCAAGGTGAGTATTAAGAAGGTGGCAGTAAAAAGCAGAAAAAAGCAAATGTTGGTAGAGTCGATAATACCTTGTGATAAGGGCTCAAAATGATTCATGAGCGACAGTTGGCGTAAAATCTGACTGAGTGGATTGTTAGAATCAGCAGCCACAAATTGGTCTAAAGCAAGTAAGGCAAATAGGGCAATAAAGCTCAGGAGCCCCGCTATGGCTGGTTGTGCGGTGATGCTTGAAAAATATAGCCCTAATGCAGAGAAACTAGCGATTAGTAACCATAGTCCGAGTACGTTAGAAAAAATAAAGCCATAGTCCAATTCTGTCCAATTGCTTAGTGTGAGTAGCATGGCGGTAATTAGCACAATAATAATTGTTAAAAATGTTACTAAACCTAGAAATTTACCTAATACAATCTCCGTCAACGAGATGGGTGCACTTAATAGGAAAGTTAAGGTTTGACTGCGTCGTTCTTCAGAAATTAAGCGCATCGAGAGGAGTGGTACGGCAAATAGCATGACAAATGAAGCTAGCCCAAACACACTTTGGCCAATGAACATCGTAACCCCAATGCGTCCATTGGTTTTAATGCTACCAGACATTATTCCATAGTATTGTGTAACAGCATTGATGAAGTAGGTGGCAAATGCAAATATTAGTACAGACAAAATCACCCACCCCATCGGCGAGGCAAACATACTTTTTAATTCTTTTCTTGCTACATTAATAATCATGGTGGAATCCTTAAGTCCTAATCCTTAGGCGGCCGTTTGTTCTGGCAGGGCTTGTTCT
>NZ_JABFRA010000061.1 GCF_013141425.1 Methylotenera sp.
AAGGGCCTTTTTTAATAGGGCAAAGTATTAAACATCTCAATTTAAAAATGTTAGCCATCGCTTTAGATATGTGTGTGCCACCACTGGCACTTCTTATATTAATTATTGTGGGCTTGTGTGGCTTGGGCGTTACTTTGAGCGTATTCACCCAGCAACTATTTCCATGGTTGTTGCCAGTTGTCTTTTTATTACTGGTTGGCGCTGCCGTGATGTTAGCCTGGTTGAAATTTGGGCGATCAATTTTGTCGTTTAACACCTTGATGATGGCGCCATTCTACGTGCTTGCAAAAATCCCCTTGTATGTGAAATTTTTATACAAGCGCCAATCAGAGTGGGTGCGGTCAAAGCGCGATTCTTAAACGCATTTGATTCCAGTAAAAATTATTAATAAAGACAAACTATGGCAAATTTGATTGAAAAAAAGATTCATATTTTTGGGGTGACAATTAACCCATTAACCATGGCGGAAGCGGTTGATTCGCTGAGTTCATGGATAAAGGGCGATGAACGTAACTGTAAATTTGTGGTGACACCTAATGTGAATTGCGTTGTATTGTTAAGTAAAAACGCGGCGTATCGTGAAGCTTTTTCACATGCGTCCATGGTGGTTGCAGATGGCAAGCCCGTTGTGCTTGCTGCCAGAATGTTTGGTGAAGATATTCCAGGTACAGTAACGGGTAGCGATTTAGTGCCCGCTATTTTTCAGCGTTTTAACGATGAGGCGCAACATGAGCTAAAGGTATTTCTGTTAGGGGCGATGCCTGGTGTAGCGGAGGTAGCTACGCAAAACATTGAACGTACTTATCAGCATGTAAAAGTATCTGGCTTATATAGCCCGCCGTTTGGGTTTGAAAAAGATGCAGCTGAGTGTGAGCGTATTTGCCAATTGATTAGCGCTAGTCAAGCGGATTTTTTGCTGATCGGACTCGGTGCGCCAAAACAAGCGACTTGGGTGAACCAGTACGCAAGTAAACTCCCAGTGAAAATTGCCATTTGTGCTGGGGCAACGATAGACTTTTTAGCTGGTAATAAACCGCGTGCTCCTAAATGGATTAGCCATATTGGCATGGAGTGGTTTTATCGTATGGTGACCGAGCCGAGGCGATTAGTTAAACGCTATACTAGTGATGCCTTGGTTTTTCCAAGGTTAGTTTGGAAGGAATGGATGCTTAGGCGTTAAGTTGGGCTAAATTAATTTCATCGAGTGATGAGACTGTGAAGAAGTTTAGGTGGTTGGCGGTTTGAGTTTCATTATTAACTTCACCATTGGAAGAGTTTGAGTTCAAAAGAAAGCAATGCTTCACGTTAGCTGCCTGTGCTGCCTCTATGTCAGATAGGCTATCGCCCACTAAGACTGATTTTTCCATATCAATATGGTGTTTTTTTTGTGCTGTTATCAGCATACCTGGTGCGGGTTTTCTGCAATTACAATTTGTGTGATATTCACCAATGCCATGTTCTGGATGATGCGGACAAAAATAGATATCGTCAATGATAGCTTGGTGTTGCTTAAACTCTTTTCTCATCCATTCACTGAAACTCAAGAATGTAGCTTCTGAGTAGTACCCTCGTGCAATGCCAGCTTGATTGGTAACGATGATGACTTTGTAGCCAAGCTGATTGGCGCGTTTAACTAAACCAAATATCCCATCGATAAATTCACAGTCTTTTACTTTATGAACGTAGCCTTTATTGATGTTGATGACGCCATCGCGATCTAGAAAAAGCGCGGGTGATTCCTTCATGTTTTATTGACCATGGCGGGGACTTTTTGTTGACCCAATGCATAATCTTCTGGAATGCCAATATCGATAAAGTCGGTTACATTGTCGTATGCAATCAGATTGAGTTGGGGTAAAAACTGAGTTAAAAGGTTAACTTCGAACGAGAATCTGGGTGGTAACTCAAATTCGTCAAATATAGATTTATCGACTAAGTAGATACCTGCGTTTATTAAACCTGACCCTAATTTACCCTTTTCTGCAAAGCCGGTGATTTGGTTGGTCTCATTCTTTATGACGGTGCCGTATCGGCTGGCATTTTCTACTTTTGCTACCGCCATAAACAGTTTGGAGTTATAGGCAGATGCAAAGTCTATGAACTGATTTAGGTCAGCCATAGCAAGGGTGTCACCGTTCAAAACTAATATCTGCGGCTCAGGAATTTTTTGACAAGCGTTTTTAATGGCACCACCAGTGCCTAAAGGCTCTGTTTCAACAATGTAGTGCAGATTCATTTTATTGAACCTATGTCCAAAAAAACTCTGAATATGCTCGTGCAGGTAACCAACTGAAAGATATACGTCTTTAGCCCCTTCATTTTCTAAATGACTCAATAGCCACCACAGAAAAGGTTTTCCGCTAATATCTGCAAGAGGTTTGGGTAGATCAGGCACTACACTTTTAAGCCGTGTGCCAAAGCCGCCAGCCAGAACAAGAACTGGTAACATCATGTGCGAGGAAACATTCTAAGCTCTACTAAGCCGCAGATAATGTGCCCAAGGAGTAGGTGCCCTTCTTGGATTTTTGGTGTTTCGGTAGAAGGAATCTCAATTGAGAAATCGCAAAGATCGGGTTGGCTCCAGCCATTTTTGCCTGTAAAGCCAATCACCTTTAGGCCTAACTGCTTGGCAGTTCTCATGGCGGTAATTATGTTGGGTGATTTTCCAGAAGTTGAGTATGCCCAGAAAATATCGCCTGGGCGACTGGTGGCTTGTATCTGTCTTGCAAACAGCATTTCGTAGCCATAATCATTACCTATGGCAGTTAAGATTGAGGTGTCTACAGTAAGAGCAAAAGCAGCTAATCCGGGTCTGTCATAATTGAATCGGCTCACAAATTCGCCAGCAATATGTTGTGCATCCGCAGCACTGCCGCCGTTTCCAGCAAGTAAAATTTTGTTGCCGTTATTCAGGGCGGCGCAAATTTCTCCCACACAAACTTCAGCCTTAGCAAGAATATCTTCGTTTGTGCGTATGTTTGAAAATACGCTGATAGCCTTATCTATTTCATTATTGATAAAAGTTCTCATCCTATTCTCCATGATTGGGTGCCTGTGTCTGTGAAGTTGCAGGTGGATACTTGTCCTTCGAATTTGGAAAGAGCACGCATGACGTAAGGGCGCTGAGCTGGATCGACAAAAAACATCATAAAGCCACCACCACCAGCGCCAGAAACCTTACCAGACTTTGCCCCAGCAGCAATAGCAGCATTATAAATTTCATCAATTAATGGATTAGTGATACTTTCAGCCATATTCTTTTTTGAGGCCCAGCCCAACTGCATCGATTTAGCAAAGCCTTCGAAATCCGCTTTTAAAATAGCTTCTTTCATACTTTGTGCTTCTGCTTTTACGCCATGCAATGCGTCTATATACTTTTGATGTCCAGTTTTTACATTTTTAGTTTGTTCATCAATAATTTTTGCTGATTCCCTAGTAACTCCTGTATAAAAAAGTACTAATGAAGATTCAAGTTCTGCCTTAATATGCGCTTTAATTCGAAGTGGATTTACAATCACCCGGTCTTTGTAGAACTCCATAAAGTTCAAGCCGCCAAATGTGGCGGCGTACTGATCTTGTTTACCACCAGTTAAGCCTAAGTCATTTCGTTCAATATGATAGGCAAGTTGAGCGATTTCATACTCACCAAGCGGTAAGGATAAGAGCTCGCAAAACGCTTGCACTAAGGCAACAACCATTGTTGAGGATGAACCTAAACCTGAACCTGGAGGCGCCTCAGAGTGTGTGATGACAGATATTGAGAGAGGTTTGTTATTATTGAAATCTTTAACTATCCGATTGTATACACCGACGTGCAAATCAAGCCCTGAAACTCGCTCTAGCTGATTGGACATTTTTCCAAACCATCTATTATTATTATCAGCGGCGATAAATTCTATATGGTCATCTGAGCGACGTACTATGGTGGCATAGGCATATTTGTCTATAGTTACATTTAAAACTAAACCACCAAAATCATCGGAATATGGAGATACATCCGTTCCACCCCCAGCTAGTCCTAGTCTTAATGGTGCTCTTGCTCTAATGGTTGAGGTGTCTTTGTTCATTCAATTCTCATTGGGTGATTAGCTTAAAAAGTATTTCTTTAATTTGTGTTTAAATTTAAGGAAAATTTATTCAAAAAATTAGTATTAAATAAGTTGGTATTGTAACATTTTGGTACTAACTATAATTATATGAAAGATTTTAACTGGTGCGGATAGAGTAAGATTCTGATGGGAAATTAAAATATATTCAATTTACACTTTAACTTTGTAAGTCAACTCTGACAAGTAGTTTAATTCGATTTGCTTTATAATATAGCTGAATCATATTTGTACGTAATTTCGTACCTATCAACTAATAGCAATTATTTTTAGTCTTTTGTAATTTTATTAAAATATATTGAATGAAATTTCCTTCTGGATAGGATGTAAATGAAAGTTTTAGTAGTTGGTGGTGCAGGTTATATCGGTTCACACATGGTAAAAATGCTCTTGGCTAACGGGCATGCGGTGGTGACGTTTGATAACCTTTCTGGTGGCCATCGGGATGCGGTGCTGGGTGGTGAGTTTGTGTATGGCGATTTAGCTGATACTGAGGCGTTAGATAAAGTATTTACAGAGTACAAACCGCAAGCAGTGATGCATTTTGCTTCGTTTATCCAAGTGGGTGAATCTGTGCGTCGGCCTGATATTTATTACCGCAATAATTTTTCAAATACGCTTAATTTGTTAGATGCCATGGTGACTCATGGTGTGAAGCATTTTATCTTTTCATCTACCGCGGCGGTGTTTGGCGAGCCAGATTATGTGCCGATTGATGAAGCGCACCCGAATAGGCCAGTGAATCCTTATGGTCGCTCTAAATGGATGGTGGAGCAGGTTTTAGCGGATTATGATTTGGCATTTGGCTTGAAGTCTGTATGTTTACGCTATTTCAACGCGGCAGGGGCAGACCCTGAAGGGCAGTTGGGTGAGCGTCATGACCCAGAAACCCATTTAGTGCCTTTGATTTTGCAGGCGGCTTCAGGTCGACGTACCGAAATTCAGGTGTTTGGGCGTGATTATGATACGCCTGATGGCACTTGTGTGCGTGACTACATTCATATTGTTGACCTTTGTTCAGCGCACCTGCTGGCCTTGCAGTATTTAGTGAACGGTGGTGTGAGTGAACGCTTTAACCTTGGCAATGGTGCGGGGTTTTCCGTACAGCAGGTGATTGATACTGTGGAAAAAGTGACAGGTCGCAAGGTGAAGGTGGTTGACGGCCCCCGTCGTGCGGGTGACCCAGCGCGCCTGGTGGCAGATGCTACGCGAGCGCGTGCTCAGTTAGGCTGGAAGCCAGTGTTCGATGATTTGGAAGCGATTGTGGCGCATGCTTGGGCTTGGGAAACTAAGTTTAAGCCCTTGTGATTGATTTAGTATTTAATTAGTTTGAAATTTTATTTCAAAAACATAAAGAGTTAAAGGAAATACATACAATGGCAATTAGATTAAAAGGCATGATTCTAGCCGCGGGGCAGGGCACGCGCGTGCGTCCACTGACGAAGGATATGCCAAAGCCGATGATTCCGATTTTAGGCAAGCCGGTGCTGGAATATTTGATTGAGCACCTTGCGCGGCATGGTGTGAAAGAAATTATGATTAACGTGGCACACCTGAATAAGAAGATTGAGCATTATTTTGGTAATGGTCAACGTTTTGGTGTGCAAATCGGCTATTCCTACGAAGGTAAATATGACCATGGCGACTTGGTGGCTAAACCGCGTGGTTCAGCGGGTGGTATTCGCCATATTCAAGATTTTGGTGGTTTTTTTGACCAAACAACCATTGTGATGTGCGGCGATGCGCTGATTGATTTGGATATTGGGGCTGCGCTGTTTGAGCATAAGCAAAAAAAAGCCATGGTGAGCATTGTGACCATGGAAGTGCCAAATTCTGAAGTGAGTAATTATGGTATTGTGGAAACCGATTCTGAAGGGCGTGTGATTTCGTTTCAAGAGAAACCGCAACCCAGTGAGGCGCGTTCGAATTTAGCCAGCACGGGAATTTACTTTTTTGAACCTGAGGCGATTGATTTAATTCCGCCAGGGGAAACATTTGATATTGGCAGTCAGCTGTTTCCACTTTTGGTGGAAAAAGGCTTGCCATTTTATGCGCAACGGCGTTTTTATCACTGGATCGACATTGGCCGTATTTCAGATTACTGGGAAGTGCTGCAGCGCGTAATGAAGGGGGAGATTAGTTACATGGAGATGCCAGGCAAGGAGGTTAAACCCGGCATTTGGGTTGGCCTAAACACAAAAATCGATTGGGACAACGTTAAGATTGAAGGCCCTGTTTACATTGACTCCAGCACGCAAATTGATGCAGGGGCTGAGATTATTGGCCCTTGCTGGATTTCGCATGGTTCGCATATTCGAAAAAATGCAAAAGTCATTCGCTCCATTCTGTTTGAGTACACGCGCATCAATGCGAATACAGAGGTTTCGGAGATGATTGTTTCGCCAACGTATTGTGTGGATAGAGCGGGTGAAACCTATTATATTGGTGATGAGCGTTGCACGCACCGCTGGGGCGATTCGCGGGCATAACAAAATTCTCGAATAAAAACACAATGCTACTCGGTTGATACTAATCAAATTGATTTATTGCCTTGTTATTTAAAATCGCTTTATTCATAAAAACGGCAGTAAATTAGTCATAAGCCTGTAGTAAGGCTTATCGGTATTAGGTTACAATTACGCCGTTGCGAAGATTGAAGAATTTAAACTGTTGAATTAAGCGATTATTCTACGGGTGTTTGTCATCAATATGCCGCAACGGGTGTGTGAAAATGCTGGACGATGCTGAAAATATGGCCTGTTTAGGTTTTTAGAACTGGATATTTTTAGTGCTTGGTATTTTTAGAAGTTGGTATTTAGAGATTAGGTTTGGGGCTAGTAAGTGTTAGAAAATTACTTTCCGATATTGATGTTTATCCTCGTGGGCTTAGCTGTCGGCGTCGGCCCTCTTGTATTAGGCTTGCTGGTTTCGCCGCATAAGCCTGATTCTGCAAAAAATTCCCCTTATGAATGTGGTTTTGAGGCGTTTGAAGATGCCCGCATGAAGTTTGATGTGCGCTATTATTTAGTTGCTATTTTATTCATATTGTTCGATTTAGAAATTGCTTTCTTGTTCCCATGGGCTGTCGTGCTTCAAGAAATTGGCCTGTTTGGTTTTATTGCCATGATGATATTTTTAGGTGTGTTGGTCATCGGTTTTATTTACGAGTGGATGAAGGGCGCCCTAGAATGGGATTAAACCTAAAAGCGGCATTAAACCTTAGAGTGAGACTAAGTCAGTCATGAGTATTGAAGGTATTTTAGAAAAAGGATTTGTGACCACAACGCTGGATACGGTGATTAATTATACCCGCACTGGTTCAATGTGGCCGATGACTTTTGGTTTGGCCTGTTGCGCGGTAGAGATGATGCACGCGGGTGCGTCACGTTACGATTTAGACCGTTTTGGCATTGTGTTTCGTGGCAGTCCACGTCAATCGGATGTAATGATAGTAGCGGGTACGTTGGTTAATAAAATGGCGCCAGCCCTGCGTAAAGTTTACGATCAAATGGCAGAGCCGCGTTGGGTAATCTCAATGGGTTCTTGTGCAAACGGTGGTGGTTATTACCATTATTCTTATGCGGTAGTACGCGGATGTGATCGCATTGTGCCCGTGGATGTTTACGTGCCAGGTTGCCCACCAACAGCTGAGGCCTTGCTCTACGGCATCATTCAGCTGCAAAATAAAATTAAACGTACCAATACGATAGCGCGCTAACGACATGGCCACTAAATTAGAGCAATTATTAACAAGCTTGCAAGCATCGCTGGGCGACAAAATATCCAAGTCTATTGTTGAGTTTGGTGAAATAACTATTGAATGTAAGGCGGCAGATTATTTAAATGTGTGCCAGATTTTGCGTGACGACAGCGCTTTAAAATTTGAACAGTTAATCGATTTAAGTGGCGTGGATTATCAAGCTTATGGCGATGGCGCTTATGAAGGTTTGCGTTACGCTGTGGTTAATCACTTGTTATCTGTTTCACTTAATCAGCGTGTGCGTTTACGCGTTTTCGCGCAAGATGAAGATTTTCCGATATTGCCAACTTTGGTTGAAACTTGGCCAGTGGCCAATTGGTTTGAGCGCGAAGCCTTTGATTTATTCGGCATTATGTTTGAGAACCACCCCGATTTACGCAGATTGCTCACCGATTATGGCTTTGTTGGCCATCCGTTCCGTAAAGATTTCCCGATGATTGGTACTGTTGAAATGCGTTACGACCCCGAACAGCAGCGCGTGATTTATCAGCCAGTATCCATTGACCAGCGTAATAATGTGCCGCGCGTGATTAGAAGCGAAGGGGCGCACCATGGCTGAAATTCGTAATTACACCATGAACTTTGGCCCGCAGCACCCTGCGGCGCACGGCGTATTGCGTTTGGTGCTGGAGTTGGATGGTGAAGTGATTCAGCGTGCAGACCCGCATATTGGCTTGCTACACCGTGGTACCGAAAAGCTCGCTGAAAATCGTACTTACTTGCAATCGATTCCGTACATGGATCGTTTGGATTATGTGTCCATGATGTCCAATGAACATGCCTACGTGATGGCCATTGAAAAGATGATGGGCATCGATGTGCCGATTCGCGCACAATATATACGTGTGATGTTCGATGAGATTACTCGTGTGTTAAATCACTTGTTATGGATTGGTGCGCATGCGCTGGATGTCGGTGCGATGACAGTGTTCTTATACGCCTTCCGCGAACGTGAAGACTTGTTTGATTGCTACGAAGCCGTTTCTGGTGCGCGTATGCATGCCGCGTATTACCGCCCAGGTGGTGTGTATCGTGATTTACCAAACCACATGCCGCAATATGCTGTTTCACCGTTGCGTAACGCTAAGACTGTTGGCAAGCAAAATGAGAACCGCCAAGGTTCCTTGCTGGATTTTATTGAAGATTTCACCAATCGTTTTCCTAAGTATGTCGATGAGTACGAAACCTTGCTAACCGATAACCGTATTTGGAAGCAACGTACCGTGGGTATTGGTGTAGTGACACCTGAACGTGCTTTGGCGTTAGGTATGACAGGCCCAATGTTACGAGGCTCAGGCATTGAATGGGATTTGCGTAAAAAACAACCGTATGAAGTCTATGCAAATTTAGATTTTGATATTCCAGTGGGTGTTAATGGCGATTGTTACGACCGTTACTTGGTACGTATGGAAGAATTTAGGCAATCGAATCGCATCATCAAACAGTGTGTCGATTGGTTGCGTAAAAATCCCGGCCCAGTGATTGCTACTGATAACAAAGTCGCTCCGCCTGATCGCGAAGGCATGAAGAGCAACATGGAAGATTTGATTCACCACTTCAAGCTGTTTACTGAAGGTTTTCACGTGCCAGCAGGTGAGGCTTATGCAGCGGTTGAGCATCCAAAAGGTGAGTTCGGTATTTACATGGTGTCTGATGGTGCTAATAAACCGTATCGCCTGAAAATTCGCGCTCCGGGTTTTGCCCATTTAGCAGCATTAGACGAAATGACGCGCGGCCACATGATTGCTGACTTGGTCGCAATTATTGGTACGCAGGATATTGTTTTCGGCGAAATTGATAGATAAAAGTCTGATAGATAAAAATGTTAAGTCCACAAGCCATTGAAAAAATTGATTACGAGCTGACGAAATACCCAGCGGATCAGCGCCAAGCGGCGGTGATGAGTGCTTTACGCATTGTTCAAACAGAGCGCGGCTGGCTTTCAAATGAGAGCATTTCTGAAGTTGCGCAATATCTAGGCATGCCAGAAATTGCAGCCATGGAAGTGGCGACTTTTTACAATATGTATGATTTGTCACCTGTTGGAAAATACAAAATCACGGTATGTACCAATATTTCCTGCATGTTGCGCGATAGCGATGTGATAGTTGATCATTTGAAATCTAAGTTAGGCGTTGGTTTTAATGAAGTTACGCCTGATGGTAAATTCTGCCTTAAAGAGGGCGAATGCATGGGTTGCTGTGGTGGCGCACCTTTGCTACATGTGAACAATACGCAGATGCATGAATTTTTAACCACTGAAAAAGTGGATGCGATTTTGGAAGAGTTAAAGTAATGGCGACCAAAAAGGCAAAATTAACGATAAAAGCCCCTGTAATGACTGACTTAAAAGGTCAAACATTACTTTGTCTCCGTACGCTTACGGAGGAAAATCCAGCCGCATTAGAAACCTACATCAAAATCGGTGGCTATTCTGCTTTAAAACGTATTGTGACTGAAAAAGTTAAAGCGACTGACATTATTACCGAAGTTAAAAATTCAGGTTTGCGTGGACGTGGTGGTGCTGGCTTCCCAACCGGGCTTAAATGGAGCTTTATGCCACGTTACTTTGATGGCACAAAGTATCTGGTTTGTAATACCGATGAAGGTGAGCCTGGCACTTTTAAAGATCGTGACATTATTCGTTACAATCCACATCAGTTGATCGAAGGCATGGCCATTGCCGCTTACACATTGGGTGCCCGTGTAGGATATAACTATATTCACGGTGAGATTTGGCAGGACTTCGAAACCTTTGAGGCAGCTCTACATGAAGCAAAGGCGGCTGGTTATTTAGGTGAAAATATTTTAGGTACTAATTTCAGCTTTGATTTATATGCAGTGCATGGTTACGGCGCCTATATTTGTGGTGAAGAAACTGCGCTGATTGAGTCAATTGAAGGTAAAAAAGGTCAGCCACGCTTTAAACCACCATTCCCAGCAAGTTACGGTGTGTTCGGTAAGCCGACAAATGTAAATAATACTGAGAGTTACACTTCTATCCCTTGGATATTGGAAAATGGCGGTCAGGCTTTTGCTGATTTAGGTGTACTTAACTCAGGCGGTACAAAGCTTTTCTCAGTATCTGGGCATGTTGAAAAGCCGGGTAATTATGAAGTGAAAATGGGTACACCGTTTAATGAGCTATTAGCGCTTGCAGGTGGTGTTTGGAAAGGCCGCAAGTTAAAAGCGGTAATTCCAGGTGGCCCTTCAACACCAGTGATGACTGCAGAAGCAATTATGGCTGCAACGATGGACTATGACGGTTTAAGTAAAGCACGTTCTAGTTTAGGTGCGGGTTCAATGATTGTGATGGATGAAACCACTTGTATGGTGAAAGCTTTGCATCGTTTGTCTTATTTTTTCTATGAAGAAAGTTGTGGTCAATGCACGCCATGCCGCGAAGGCACAGGCTGGGTATATCGTGTGATCGACCGCATTGTGAATGGCAAAGGCAAAATGGAAGATTTAGATTTGCTCACCGATATTAGTAACAACATTGCAGGGCGTACCATTTGTGCCTTAGGTGAAGCGGCAGCTACGCCTGTGTTGAGCTTTATCAAACATTTTAGACCAGAGTTTGAATACTATATTCAACATGGCAAGAGCATGGTGGAAAGTCAAAAATGTTAAATATTGAAATAGATGGCAAAGAACTCGAAGTCGAGCACGGTAGCACTATTATTGATGCCGCAGATAAGGCCGGTATTGCTATACCGCGTTTTTGCTACCATCCTAAATTGTCTGTTGCAGCTAACTGCCGCATGTGCCTGGTGCAGGTTGAAAAATTCAATAAGCCACTACCAGCTTGCGCAACGCCAGTAGCCGATGGCATGAAGATTTTCACACGCTCAAAATCTGCGATTGAAGCGCAGAAAAGTGTGATGGAGTTCTTGTTAATTAACCATCCGCTGGATTGCCCGATTTGCGATCAAGGTGGCGAGTGTGATTTGCAGGATATTGCGGTGGCTTATGGCACTAGTGGTTCACGCTATACGGAAGAAAAACGTGTTGTTTTTAACAAAAATATTGGGCCGTTAGTCAGCACAGACATGACGCGTTGTATTCAATGCACGCGTTGTGTACGTTTCCTGCAAGAAGTCGGTGGCATCATGGAGCTGGGCATGGTAGGCCGTGGCGAGCATGCGGAAATTACTGCGTATGTGGATAAGAGTGTGAACTCTGAATTATCCGGCAACATTATTGATTTATGCCCAGTTGGCGCATTGACCAGCAAGCCATTCCGTTACTCTGCACGAAGTTGGGAGCTGACACGTCGCCCAAGTATTGCGCCGCATGACAGTTTGGGTTCGCACATTGAAGTGCATGTCAAAGATAACAAAGTCATGCGTGTATTGCCGCGTGAAAAAGAAAGTATCAATGAATGCTGGCTTTCTGACCGCGATCGTTTTTCTTACGAAGGTTTGAATAGCCCAGATCGCCTCAAAGTACCGATGATTAAACACAGAGGCAATTGGGTTGAAACTGACTGGAAAACGGCGCTCGAATTTGCGGCAGGACAAATTAAAGATATTACCAATGAACATGGTGCAGATGCGCTAGGCGTATTGGTATCGCCAAACAGCACGATGGAAGAAGGCTATTTGGCCAAAAAGTTGGCAAATAGCTTGGGATGCGGCAATGTCGATTACCGTTTGCGTCAAACTGATTTTAGATTAGACGGGAAACGGCTCGGTACGCCTTGGATGGGTTGTAACATTCAGGAAATTGAATCTCTGGATCGTATTTTGATCATTGGTTCAAACTTGCGTAATGAACATCCCTTGCTCGCACAACGTTTTCGTAAGGCAGTGGCCAATGGTGCGCAGCTTTCTATCATTAGTCCGCTGGATAACAATCCATTAATGGATATTGCGCATAAAGTGATTGTGCGCCCTAACGACATGGTCAATGTGCTGGGGCAAATATTGAAAGCGATGTCTGGTTTACAAAAACTTTCGCTTTCCTTACCGCGTTCGCTTACCGATTTACTCGCAGAAATCAAAGTGCGACCCAATACACAAGCCATTGCTGAAAGTATGGCGGGCCATGGCAAAGACTATGATTTAATTTCACCTAAAGTCGGCATTTTCTTAGGCAATATGGCCTTAAGTGATCCGCGCTTTACTGAAATGTACAGTATGGCAGAAGCCATTGGCGGGATTTCAGGAGCGAAAGGTGGGATTTTACCGGCTGCAGCGAATAGTACAGGCATGCATTTGATGGGCGTGATGCCAAGCAGCAATGGGATGCATGCGCGTGCGATGCTTGAAGTACCACGTAAAGCTTATTTATTGCTGAATATTGAGCCAGAATTAGATTGCCAGCATGCTGCTTTAGCTAAAGCAGCGATGGAGAAATCCGAATGTGTGGTCGCATTGACCGCATTTAAGTCACAAGCGCTAGAAAATGCGGATGTCTTGCTGCCGATTGCGCCATTTACCGAGACTTCTGGTACTTTTATGAGCATGGAAGGCCGCGTGCAAAGCTTTACCGCGGTTACTCGACCATTGGGTGAATGTCGCCCCGCTTGGAAAGTATTGCGTGTGTTAGCGAATACTTTGGGCTTGCAAGGATTTGATTTTGAAACAAGTGAACAAGTGAAAGACGCCATTTTTGCTGGGGATAAACCTTCTGCAGTGGTGTGGCGTAGCCTGAACAATAATTTGCGAGAATTGGTTGAGATTCAGGTCAATATTAAACATGACGGCTTGCAACGTATCGGCGAAGTGCCGCAGTATGAATCAGATCCGATTGTACGTCGTTCCGCACCGCTACAAAAAACCAAATACAACATTAAACCAATGGCGCGCATGTGTGCAACACAGTTAACGGAGTTGGGCTTAATTGATGGCGATTATGTACTGGCTAAACAAGATAAGGGCAGTGCAGTGCTGAGGGTTAAACTTGATAATCACGTTGCCAAAGGTTGTGTACGTGTTGCTGCAGCGCATGAAGACACCATTGGCTTGGGTGATTTAATGGGTGATATTACCATTGAAAAAACATCCCCAGATCAAGCGACTACCCGTGAAGCCATTGCTAGGGAGGCGCGCCTTTAATGGAATGGTTAGCAAATTTATTTGGTAGTTACTGGCCTGCCGTGCAACTGACAGTTTGGACCTTGCTTAAGATTGTTGCTATCGTTGCGCCTTTGATGGGGGCTATTGCCTATCTGACACTCGCCGAACGTAAAGTGATTGGCTACATGCAGGTACGTATTGGCCCAAATCGTGTCGGTTATTTTGGCTTGCTGCAGCCGATTGCGGACGGCTTAAAGCTGTTATTCAAAGAAATCGTAGTGCCAACCGCTTCAAATAAAGGCTTGTTTTTACTCGCGCCTGTTTTAGCGATTGCCCCTGCCTTTGCGGCTTGGGCGGTGGTGCCTTTTGATGCAACTCTCGTTCTGGCGGATGTGAATGCAGGTTTGCTGTATATATTAGCCATGACTTCAGTGGCGGTTTATGGTGTGATTATTGCGGGTTGGGCATCGAATTCCAAGTATGCTTTTTTAGGTGCTATGCGTTCTGCGGCACAGATCGTGTCGTATGAAATTGCAATGGGTTTTGCTTTAGTAGGCGTGTTGATGTGTGCAAACTCATTGAATCTAGGTCAGATTGTGTTGGGTCAAGCAGGCGGGGTGCAGCATTGGTATTTCTTACCATTATTCCCTTTGTTTATCGTTTATTTTATTAGTGCAGTGGCTGAAACCAACCGTGCGCCGTTTGACGTAGCGGAGGGGGAATCCGAAATCGTTGCGGGTTTCCATGTGGAGTATTCGGGCATGTCATTTGCGGTATTTTTCTTAGCGGAATACGCCAATATGATTCTGGTTTCAATGCTTGCTGCGATTATGTTCTTGGGTGGCTGGTTAGCACCATTCCAATTTATGAATGACATTGTAGTTTTTGGATTTAGGCCGCTAGCAGATGGCCTTCCATGGCTGTTAGGAAAAGTTGTTTTCTTCTTGTTCTTCTTTTTATGGTTTAGAGCAACATTCCCAAGATACCGCTACGACCAAATTATGCGTTTAGGCTGGAAAGTATTTATACCAATTACCATTGTTTGGATTGTGTTTGTTGGCGGTATGATGCAAACACCGTGGGCTTACTTATTCCACTAAAAGATGGCGCCAAAATTATTACCAAAATTTTATGATTACTAAAATTAAAAATATATTATCGAGCTTAATGCTCGTAGAACTGCTAAAGGGCATGGCGCTTACTGGCCGTTATTTCTTTGCACCTAAAATTACCGTGCAATATCCTGAAGAGGTAACGCCTCAATCAAATCGATTCCGTGGTTTGCATGCTTTGCGCCGCTACCCAAATGGTGAAGAGCGTTGCATTGCTTGTAAATTGTGTGAAGCAGTTTGTCCAGCCATGGCCATTACCATTGAATCGGAACAACGGGAAGATAATACGCGCCGCACCACACGCTACGATATTGACCTGACTAAATGTATTTTTTGTGGCATGTGCGAGGAATCTTGCCCGGTTGACTCAATTGTTGAAACGCGCGTATTTGATTACCACGGTGAACAACGCGGTGACTTGCTTTATACCAAAGAAATGTTGCTTGCAGTTGGTGATAAACATGAGAAGCAAATTGCTGCAGATCGTGCACTAGATAAATCTTTTAGATAGCGAAATCATTTAGGTAGAACCGAATCAATATGACCTTTTTTGGCTTACATTTCCAAGACATCGTTTTTTATACCTTGGCAGCTATTTTGCTCTATGCCGCGTTGCGCGTCATTACCACACGTAATCCTGTGTATGCGGCCTTGTATCTTGTTCTGGCATTTTTTACCGCGGCGGGTGTCTGGTTGCTACTCGAAGCTGAATTCTTGGCGATTGCGCTGGTGCTGGTTTACGTCGGTGCAGTGATGGTGCTGTTTTTATTCGTGGTAATGATGCTGGATATTAATTTAGATAAGTTGCGAGAAGGCTTTTGGAATGCACTACCAATCGCTTTGCCAGTGGGTGGTTTGATGGCAGTTGAAATGGTGTTGATAGTCGGTGTGCGTAATTTTGGTGCCGATAAAATTTTAGCCCCTCCTGCCCGTGCCGCTGATTACAGTAATACGGCAGAGTTAGGCCGTGTACTTTATACCGATTACTTATTACCTTTTGAATTAGCTTCTGTGGTGTTGTTGGTGGCTATTGTTGCGGCCATTGCCTTGACCTTGAGAGACAGAAAAGAAAGCAAATCGGTTGATCCTTCCAAACAAGTGCTAGTGAAAAAGACAGATCGACTTCGCATCATTAAGATGGCAGCCGTGGTTGAAAAAGCCGAAGTAAGTTCAGGTGAAGCACCAACGAATAGCAAGGAGGGCCAGTAATGGTCGGTTTATCCCATTACCTTATTTTAGGTGCGCTACTGTTTGCAATTAGCGTGATTGGCATCTTTTTAAACCGTAAAAATGTCATCATTATTTTGATGGCGATCGAGTTAATGCTGTTAGCTGTTAACCTTAATTTTATTGCCTTCTCACATTATTTACATGATATTGCAGGTCAGGTATTTGTGTTCTTTATTCTCACAGTAGCTGCGGCTGAATCTGCCATTGGCTTGGCCATCTTGGTCGTATTGTTCAGAAATCTACGGACTATTAACGTAGACGATTTAGATAGATTAAAAGGGTAGCGAAAGAATGACAATGCAACAAATTTATCTCGCTATACCATTGCTGCCATTGTTTGCGGCCATAGTAATTGGCTTGTTTGGTAAGCAATTACCGCGCGCAGCCGCACATGTGGTCACCATATTAGGGGTTGGTGCCTCATTCGTGCTGTCCGTCATTGTGCTTAATGATTCAATGACTGCCGCGCCATATAATGAAACCGTTTACTCTTGGTTAAAAAGCGGAAATTTTTCATTTGAAATTGGCTTCTTAATCGATCGCCTGTCTGCCATGATGATGGTCGTTGTGACTTTTGTTTCACTGATGGTGCATATTTATACCATCGGTTATATGGCCGAAGACAAAGGCTACGCGCGCTTTTTTAGCTATATTTCATTGTTTACTTTCTCCATGTTGATGTTGGTGATGTCAAACAATTTCATGCAATTGTTCTTTGGTTGGGAAGCCGTTGGTTTGGTTTCTTACCTGTTGATTGGCTTCTGGTATACACGCCCAACGGCTATATATGCGAACTTAAAAGCCTTCTTGGTGAACCGTGTTGGTGACTTTGGTTTCTTACTTGGCATAGGTTTGGTGCTGTTCCATTTTGGTAGCTTAGATTACGCAGCGGTGTTCTCCGTTGCACCACAAATGGCGGATGTGCAAATCAATTTAATTGGTAACGCACAATGGTCATTAATGACGGTGACCTGTATCCTGTTGTTCATTGGCGCAATGGGTAAGTCAGCGCAAGTGCCCTTGCATGTATGGTTGCCTGACTCTATGGAAGGCCCAACACCAATTTCAGCCTTGATTCACGCGGCAACAATGGTAACGGCGGGTATCTTTATGGTGGCACGCATGTCACCTTTGTTTGAATTATCCTCAACTGCACTTTCATTTGTGCTGATTATCGGTAGCATCACCGCACTCTTTATGGGCTTTTTGGGTATCATTCAAAACGATATCAAACGTGTAGTGGCCTATTCTACCTTGTCACAACTTGGGTATATGACGGTTGCGCTTGGTGCATCAGCCTATTCGGTAGCGATATTCCACTTGATGACTCATGCTTTTTTTAAGGCCTTGCTGTTCTTAGGCGCAGGTTCTGTGATTATGGGTATGCACCATGACCAAGACATACGGAACATGGGCAACTTGAAAAAATACATGCCTGTGACTTGGATTACTTCACTCATTGGATCTTTAGCCTTGATTGGTACGCCATTCTTATCTGGATTCTATTCAAAAGATAGCATTATTGAAGCGGCTAAAGCCTCTACGCTCACTGGCAGTGGTTTCGCCTACTTTGCTGTATTGGCTGGCGTATTCGTCACGGCGTTTTATAGCTTCCGACTGTACTTCTTGGTATTCCACGGTAGTGAAAAGTGGCGTGTAGTTAAACACGACGCACATCATGATGACCACGGACACCACCATGGCTTAGGTCTTAATGATGACCCGCACGAACCAGGCTGGGTGATTAAGTTGCCTTTGATTTTATTGGCGATTCCTTCATTAGCCATTGGTTATTTTGCTATTGAGCCAATGCTGTTTGGCAACTTCTTTAAAGGTGTGATTACTATTGATACAGCCGCTCATCCCGCGATGCATGTGTTAACACATCATTGGCACACAATTTATCATTCTGCCACTGGCATGTCTTTACATGGTTTACTGACCTTACCTTTTGTTTTAGCTGCATCTGGTGTTGGCTTGGCTTACTTATTTTACATGAAGCGTCCAGATATTCCAGCAGCTATTCAAAATAGATTCTCAACCATCAATAAAATTCTTGAGAACAAATACGGCTTTGATAGTTTTAATGAACGTGTATTTGCGGCAGGTTCACGTTTTATTGGGAATAAACTTTGGCAAATTGGCGATGTGAAGATTATCGATGGTGCCTTGGTGAATGGTACAGCCAATCTTATTGGCAAACTCTCTGGTGTGGTGCGTAAACTGCAAACTGGACTGATTTATCATTATGCATTTGCCATGATTATTGGCGTATTTTTTATGTTGTCGTTCTACTCGTTTAAATTTTAAGAAAAGTATAAAAAGAAAATGGTTGATTACTTTTTCCTGCATGTTTTAAGCTTTGCCATCTGGGTGCCAGTGCTGGCGGGGCTGGTGGTGCTTGCCACAGGCAATGATAACAAGCCTGATACGACCCGTTGGTTAGCTTTGTTAGGTAGTATCGTCAGTTTTCTTGTCACTATTCCTTTGTATACGCACTTCAATTTTGCCGAAGGCGGATTTCAGTTCCAAGAATTCTCTCGCTGGATTCCTGCCTTTAATATCCATTACCAATTAGGTGCAGATGGCATTGCGGTGCCCTTAATATTATTGACCAGTTTTACTACTGTGATTGTGATTATTTCGGCTTGGGAAGTGATTGAGAAGCGCGTGGCACAATACATGGCGTCGTTTCTCATTATGAGTGGCCTTATGATTGGTGTGTTCAGTGCTTTGGATGCCATTTTGTATTATGTGTTTTGGGAGGCGATGCTGATTCCAATGTTTTTAATCATTGGTATTTGGGGTGGTCCTAATCGCGTTTATGCCACGGTTAAATTCTTTTTATATACGCTACTTGGTTCATTACTGATGTTGGTAGCATTTATCTACCTGTATTTTCAAACCGGTAGCTTTGACATCGCTGATTATTACAAGTTACAAATCCCGCTCAATGTGCAGGTGCTGATTTTCTTGGCTTTTTTTGCAGCGTTTGCAGTCAAGATTCCGATGTGGCCTGTACATACTTGGCTTCCAGATGCCCACGTGGAAGCACCTACTGGCGGTTCGGTTGTATTGGCTGCCATTGCGCTAAAGTTGGGCGGATATAGCTTTCTACGCTTTGCCATGCCAATCGCACCTGATGCAGCACATTCTCTATCGGGTTTCATGATTGCCTTGTCGTTGATTGCGATTGTTTATATTGCTTTAGTCGCATTGGTTCAAAAAGACATGAAAAAGCTAATTGCTTATTCGTCTATCTCGCACATGGGCTTTGTTACATTAGGCTTCTTTATTTTCAACAATCTCGGCCTCGAAGGCGCAATCGTACAAATGGTTTCGCACGGCTTTATATCTGCGGCCATGTTCTTGTCTGTAGGTGTTCTCTACGACCGTGTACATAGTCGCCAAATCGAATCTTATGGCGGCGTAGCAAATACGATGCCAGTGTTTGCGGCATTTGCAGTATTGTTTGCCATGGCCAATAGCGGACTGCCAGGTACCTCTGGGTTTGTTGGTGAATTTATGGTGATATTGGGAGCAATTCAGGTTAATTTTTGGTTTGCATTTCTAGCCTCGTTAACACTTATTTTTGGTGCCGCTTATACCTTGTGGATGGTGAAACGCGTATTTTATGGTGAAGTGGCTAATGAAAAAGTCGCTGCACTAAAAGATTTAAACAAACGTGAATTTCTGATATTAGCGTTATTGGCCCTGCTGGTATTGGCCTTAGGTGTTTACCCACAGCCGCTTACCGATATGACCAATGCAACGGTTACGCAACTTCTTTCACAATTAGCGCAAAGCAAGCTCCCCGCAGGTTTGCCATCAGGTCTATAAGACATGGAAAATATACGTTACGACCTCATTACTGCCTTACCTGAAATCGTCATTGTCTGTATGGCGATGTTTATTCTATTGGCTGATTTGTTTCTCAAGCCGAGCAATCGGATTACGATTTATGTGTTAGCGCAAGTAACACTATTAACTGCCGCCTATTTAACAGTTAGCACGCATGCACAAGGTGTAGGGTATGCGTTCTCAGGTACATTCGTCGATGATGCGATGGCCGACGTGCTCAAACTGATGATTTACCTAGGTACCTCGTTAATATTTGTTTATAGCCGACAATACCTCCAGTTACGGAACATGTTTCGTGGCGAATTTTATGCTTTAGTGTTGTTCTCTGTGGTTGGCATGATGATAATGGTCTCAGGCCAGCACATGCTAACGTTGTACATTGGCTTAGAGTTGCTGTCACTGAGTCTTTACGCTTTAGTTGCTTTAGACCGCGACAATGCAAAAGCAACCGAGGCCGCTATGAAGTACTTTGTATTAGGTGCTTTGGCTTCTGGTTTGCTGTTGTATGGCATGAGTATGATTTATGGCATGACGGGTAGCCTGAATATCGCCGATATCAACCATGCCTTGAATACGGATGGAAATATACAGTCAGTCCTTGTGCTAGGTTTGGTGTTTATTGTTGCGGGCTTAGCATTTAAACTAGGCGCAGTACCGTTTCAAATGTGGCTGCCTGATGTTTACGAAGGCTCGCCAACTGCAGTCACCATATTAATCAGCTCCGTGCCTAAATTAGCCGCCTTTGCCTTAGTGATTCGCTTATTGGTGCAAGGTTTAGGCGTACATTCGCTTGTAGTGGAATGGCAGCAAATGCTAGTGATTATGGCGGTGTTATCGATTTTTATCGGTAACGTTACAGCTATCGCACAAACCAACTTAAAACGTATGCTGGCTTACTCTACAATTTCCCACGTGGGCTTTGTGTTGCTGGGCCTAATGAGCGCGAGTATCAACGGGTTTAATTCTGCCATGTTTTATATTGCCAGCTATGTATTCATGACTTTAGCCGGCTTTGGCATGATTTTATTGCTGTCTCGCAAAGGTTTTGAAGCCGATAAATTGGATGATTTAAAAGGGCTGAATCAACGTAGTCCCTGGCATGCATTTTTGATGCTGATTGTGATGTTTAGCATGGCAGGGGTGCCGCCTACATTAGGGTTCTATGCCAAATTTAGTGTTTTGCAAGCTGCATTGCAGGCAGGATTTTTGTGGGTAGTGGTGTTTGCCGTGCTTATGGCGGTTGTCGGAGCATTCTACTATTTACGCATTATCAAACTGATGTATTTTGACGAACCTTTAGATCATCATCCAATTCAGGCACCGATGGATATGCGCATTGTGCTAGGTTTCAATGCGCTAGGGTTGTTAGCTATTGGTATTATGCCACAAAGCTTGATGGAATTATGCCTATACGCCATCGGTAAAAGTTTAAACTAGTTTCACCCTCAACTTGCTTGGCAAGTTACTTTTACTTGTTATGTAAACAATCGTAATTTCCCTATTCTAAAGCCACTGTTTGGCTATATCTGGGTCAATTCACAACAAAAATATGCAAAATAATACTTGTATATTTTTGCTTGTCCTGCAAAATATCAACACACTAAACCTCTTAAAACTAAAGGCCAATCATGCGCTTAGATGATGAACGTGAAAGTAGTAATGTGGAAGATAGACGCGGTAGTGGCGGCAGAATGCCTGTTGGCGCCAAAGGTATTGGCTTAGGCACGATCGCTATTGCTTTAGTCGCAATGTATTTCGGTGTTGACCCCTCGGTGGTACTTAATATAGGGCAGGGCTTGCAACAAGAGGCGCCTGTCGAGGCGCAAGCTATTCCAGCCAATGACACCGATGCAAAATTTGTCGCCAAAGTGCTCGGTAGCACCGAGGATACTTGGGCCAAGATTTTTCAAAACGCTGGTCTGCAATACCCTGCACCAACATTAGTACTGTTTAGAGGTGCAACACCTACAGCCTGTGGCACAGGTCAATCAGCCATGGGCCCATTTTACTGTCCAGGGGACCAAAAGGTTTATATCGATTTAGCCTTTTATGATGAAATGAAAAATCGCTTCAATGCGCCTGGTGATTTTGCTCAAGCCTATGTGATTGCGCATGAGGTGGGGCATCATATTCAACATCTGATGGGAACCTCCGACAAAGTGCAGCAAGCCCGCCAGAGTGCTCGAAATGAAGCACAAGCGAATCAATATTCAGTGCGCTTAGAACTGCAAGCAGATTGTTATGCAGGGGTATGGGCAAATCATGCCGATGGTGCAAATCGCATTCTAGAACAAGGCGATATAGAAGAAGCCATGACTGCTGCGGCAGCGATTGGTGACGATGCTTTGCAAAAGCAGGCGCAAGGCTATGCTGTACCTGATAGCTTTACACACGGCACTTCGCAGCAGCGTATGCGCTGGTTTAATCAGGGGTTGAGTAGCGGTGATATTGGTAAGTGCGATACATTCAGTACGGTATCCATTTAAAATAGGGTTAATTGATGCTAATCTCAGAGGATGATTTAATTGAGCATTGCCTTAGTTCGCAAACGATTGCTGCTGGGGGAATGCTAACCGTTAAATCTGATCAGGTTCGACTGCCAAATGGAAATTCCAGTGTACGTGAGTATGTTACTCATCCTGGTGCAGTATTGGTCGTACCTATTTTACCCAATGGCCATATTGTGCTTGAAAAACAATTTCGTTATCCATTGCGTCAGGTATTTATCGAATTGCCCGCGGGCAAGATCGATCCCGATGAAGATGTGCTGGTAACAGGGCAACGTGAATTGCTAGAAGAGACAGGCTACACTGCGAGTCATTGGGTTAAATTGGGGTTGCAGCATCCTTGTATTGGCTATTCCAATGAAGTAATCCACATTTATCTAGCGCATGGCCTAGTGGCGGGCACGCATCAGCGCGACGAAGATGAATCATTATTGGTCTTCCAAGATTCCCTGAACAATTGTTTAACGCAGATACAAAGTGGCAAAATCACCGATGGAAAAACCATCATTGCCTTGTTTTTAGCAGAAAAATATTTGGCGCTGAATCCAGAATTGCAAACGCAATTGCAATGTGATGGCTAATTGTCATGGCTAAAGTCCTGATTGTTGGTTGTGGAGATTTAGGCGGTGAGGTTGCAAAGCAGCTATCTATTTTAGGTATAGAAACTCTTGGCCTAAGGCGCAGTAAGGAGGCTATTGATGGCGTGACCATTATTCAAGCAGATGTTACGCAACCATCAAGCCTAAGCTTACTTATTGCCATTAACCCGGAAGTCCTAATTTACTGTGTCGCGGCTAATGGTCAGACGGATGTGCAATATAAAACTCATTATGTGGATGGTTTGCATAATGTATTGGCGACGCAAACTAACAATTTAAAGCTGAAGCATGTGTTCTTTGTTTCCAGCACTCGTGTGTACGGTCAAAAAACCGATTTGCTTTTAAATGAGCAGACTTTAGCCAAACCAAGTGATTTTGGTGGCGAGCGTTTGCTCGAGGCTGAGAATTTACTTAGTAAACTACTTAACGATTCGCAAAAATTAGTCAATACCACGATATTAAGGCTTTCTGGTATTTATGGCCCAGGGCGCCTGCGCATGATTAATTTAGCCAGATCGCCTGAAAAATGGCCCACACAAGATAGCTGGACGAACCGCATTCACCGTGATGATGCAGCAGCTTTTATGGTGTTTCTAACACAGCAAGTGTTGGCGGATGCTGCAATAAAAGCTTGTTATATTGTTACCGATTCAAAACCAAGTAGCCAGTATGAGGTCTTAACTTGGATTGCAAATAAAATGCAGATTAAGATAGAAAGTAACCCACCTCCTATTGAAGATGGTAAACGATTAAGCAATCAGGCTATGCTTGATAGTAGCTTTAGCTTGCGCTATCCTGACTATGCGAGCGGTTATCAGGCACTGTTGGCGGAAATTAATACATCGCAAAATTAATTGATCTGGTTATGAAGTTTATCACTCCTTGTTTTCTTATGTCTTTTAGTTTTTTTGCAAACATTGCATTTGCAAACGAGGATTTTGCTTCCTGGGCAGAAGCACTTAAACAAGATGCGATGCGTGTTGGTATTACTGAAAAAACGGTAACCGAAACAATCTATCATGTAGAGCTATTACCTAACGTTATAAATCTGGATCGCTCTCAGCCTGAATTCGTCAGTCCATTTCTTGATTATTATCAGCGCCATGTTGATGTGACTAAAATTAGACGCGGCCAAGAAATGCTCATCAAGCACAAAGAGTTGCTTAATAAGGTCGAGGCGCAGTATGGTGTTCCGCAAACCATGTTAGTGGCATTTTGGGGTATGGAAACCAATTATGGTCGCTTTCAAGGCAATGTTGATACGCTATCTGCTTTGGTAACCTTAGCTTACGATGGGCGACGTTCCATTTTTTTTCGTAATCAGCTATTCGATGCGATGCGTATGATAGACGCAGGTCATGCAGAAATTGAGGACTTTGAGGGCTCTTGGGCTGGGGCGTTCGGTCATATGCAATTTATGCCAAGTACCTTTATGACTTACGCTGTAGATGGTGACGGAGACGGAAAAATCGATCTAGTAAACTCCGTCCCCGATGCATTTTCATCTGCGGCCAATTATTTATCGCAAGTCGGTTGGCGCAAAGGCGAACCCGCAATGTTAGAAGTGCAATTGCCGGAAGATTTTGCTTGGCAAAATGCACAACTCAACTTAAGAAAGCCGCTAGAGGAATGGGCTAGATTAGGTGTGATTTCAGCCCATATCAGTCCGTCAAAAGTTGGTGGAAGTTTTGCACAAGTGCGTTCACCTGCTAAAAAATTAATTTCTAAAAAAATCAATAGCAAATTAAGGTCGATTAACTATAACGTTGAAGTCAAAAATGACATCCCCGTTAATTCAAAAAGCGAAACAAGCTCAGCTTTACCTATAGTTGCAGGCCATGCTGCTATTGTTTTGCCACAAGGTTGGCGTGGCCCAGCCTTTATGGTGTTTGATAATTTTGACGCGGTTATGGATTGGAACCGCTCGGTGAACTATGCGCTATCCGTTGTTCAACTGGCTAAGCGCCTGAGTGGTGAGCCGCCAATTCGAGGTGGGCAATTTGCCGAAATCGGCGCCTTATCTTTTCAGCAAATGAAAGCCTTGCAGGTCGAACTGAATGCCCAAGGTTTTGATGCTGGTGATGCAGATGGCTTTCCTGGTGTGCGGACTCAAGAAGCCGTCCGCGCGTTTCAAACTTCACAGCGATTGCCCGCAGACGGCTATGCCAGCCCCAATATATTTAATTATTTGAAGCTAATTTCTAAAAAAGTACATCCAGCTTTAACGCTACAAGAACAATAGTATTGTTACAGAAGAATTGTTCAAATCGTAAATTGGCCTTGGTCAGCTTCGCCAAGCAGTTTAAGTAAATCAGCCCCTTTTAGTGATAAGGCAAATCCCAATACGCCGCTACCAATCACTACGGTTTCATAGTCTTTTATACTGTTATCCACTAGGATTTTAATGTCCGTTGGGAGCGCAATAGGCGGAACGGCACCAACAACATAACCTGTAGCTGTTGATACTTCATCAAATTCTGCCATGCGACACTTGCGTTCATTTAAATAATTCCGCAACACGGCCCAGTCAGCACGCCTGCCTCCTGCTACAACCAATAACACATACTTATCTGAAGATGTTTTGAACAATACACTCCTAACCACTGAATGTGGGTCTACTCCCAGCTTTAGAAGCAACTCTTCCAGATTTCGAACAGGTTTTTTATCTTCCGATAATGGAATTTCTATGACATCGTATGCAATGCCTTCATGCGCCAAAAGAGCTATGACAGGGGAGCTAATAAAACTATTCATATGATTTTTCCTAAAGTTAAGTATTTTCACTATATTATTCATTTTAGCAAGCCACTTAAATCCGTTTTAAAAATCTAGTGTCAAATAGATAAATTTGTAGCTGTGCTTGTGTTTGTAGTTTGCGCTATAAGCCGCAATAAGCTAAAATCGCGCTCTAATTGAAATTCATTAAGATTAGACAAACAAGTAATTTAAAGTATAGGCGGTTAGCTCAGTTGGTTAGAGCGCTTGGTCGACATCCAAGAGGTCAGCAGTTCGAGTCTGCTACTGCCTACCAATTAAATCAAGAGGTTAGCTAATTTATAAGCCACAATCATAAATTTGTGGCTTTTGTTGTTTTAGAGGGAAACGATATGCCAGTAATACGCTTACCTGATGGTTCTGAACGTGCTTTTGATGCGCCTGTTACCGTGGCAGATGTTGCTATGAATATTGGCGCTGGTTTAGCTAAAGCTGCACTGGCGGGCAAAGTAAATGGCGTATTAGTCGATACCTCTCATTTGATAAGCCAAGATGCTGAACTAGCAATTATTACTGATAAGAATGCTGAAGGCGTTGATATTATCCGCCATTCCACAGCACACTTATTGGCTTATGCAGTTAAAGAATTGTTCCCGGATGCACAAGTCACGATTGGCCCTGTCATTGAAAATGGCTTTTATTATGACTTTTCTTACAAGCGTGCCTTTACGCCGGAAGATTTAATCGCTATTGAAAAGAAAATGGCTGAACTTGCTAAAAAAGATGAGCAAGTCATACGCAAAGTATTGCCTCGCGATGAAGCGGTAAGCTACTTCAAGGCTATTGGCGAACATTACAAAGCGGAGATTATTTCCAGCATTCCAGAAGGGCAAGATGTTTCACTTTATACCGAAGGTGGCTTTACAGACCTTTGCCGCGGTCCGCACGTGCCGAATACAGGCAAGTTAAAAGCGTTCAAATTAATGAAGTTGGCCGGTGCATACTGGCGCGGTGATAGTAATAATGAGATGCTGCAACGCGTCTACGGTACAGCTTGGCGCAATAAAGAAGAGCTTGAAGCCTATTTGTTTCAGTTAGAAGAAGCAGAAAAACGCGACCATCGTAAATTAGGTAAGCAGTTGGATTACTTCCACATGCAAGATGACGCACCAGGCATGGTGTTCTGGCATCCGCGTGGCTGGAGTATTTGGCAAGAAGTTGAGCAATACATGCGCCAAATGTTTAGAGATTTTGGCTATCAAGAAGTCCGTACGCCGACTATTATGGACAGAACCTTGTGGGAAAAATCGGGACATTGGCAAAATTATCGTGACAATATGTTTGTGACTTCATCTGAAAGTCGTGATTACGCAGTTAAGCCAATGAATTGCCCTGGCCATATTCAGATTTTTAATAGTGGATTGCACAGTTACCGGGATTTACCATTGCGTTTGGCTGAGTTCGGTTCATGCCATCGAAATGAACCCTCTGGTTCCCTGCATGGCTTGATGCGCGTGCGCGGCTTCACCCAAGACGATGCACATATTTTCTGCACTGAAGAACAAATTGAATCTGAAGTGGCTGACTTCATTAAAATGCTCTATAAGGCGTATGGTGACTTTGGCTTTACTGATGTTTTAGTGAAGCTTTCAACTCGCCCTGAAAAGCGTGTAGGTACAGATGAAACTTGGGATAAAGCCGAGGCTTCACTGTCTAACGCACTAAATAAAAATGACTTAGCATTTGATTTACAGCCTGGCGAAGGGGCATTTTATGGCCCTAAAATTGAGTTTACACTTAAAGACTCATTAAGTCGTTTGTGGCAGTGCGGTACGATTCAATTAGACTTTAACTTGCCTGAACGCTTAGGTGCCGAGTACGTTGCGGAAGATAACAGCCGCAAGCGACCAGTGATGTTGCACCGTGCGATTGTAGGTTCAATGGAGCGATTTATAGGAATTTTAATCGAAAACTATGCTGGTGCGATGCCGCTTTGGTTGGCGCCTGTGCAGGTAATGGTGTTGAATATTTCCGAAGGTCAATCAGAATATGTACGCCAAGTAGTTGAAAAACTAAAGAAAAATGGCATCCGATGCGAATTTGACTTGAGAAATGAGAAGATTACCTATAAAATACGCGAACATTCGATGCAGAAAATGCCTTACTTGCTTGTAGCGGGTGAGCGTGAGATGCAAACAGGACATGTGGCCGTGCGTACCAGAAAAGGCGAAGACTTAGGTTCTATGCCGATTGAAGCGCTAATTGAGCGCTTAAAAGCAGAAGTTGAATCTAAGAATTAAGCTTCCAAAATGCCAGTTTTATCATTGGCTTTTGCTAGTTTCTGAAAATGCACGGCTTAACTATTTGGAGAATTTGATATAGCACAGGACAAAGAAACACGAATCAACGGTGACATTACTGGTTCGGAAGTACGCTTGGTTGGCATTGAGGGCGAACCTTTAGGTATCATGAGTTTGCGCGAGGCGTTTGCTAAAGCTGAAGACGCTGATATTGACTTAGTGGAAATTGCGCCGAACGCTGTGCCTCCCGTGTGTAGATTGATGGATTACGGCAAGTTCAAATATGCCGAAAGTAAAAAGCAGCACGAAGTTAAGCTCAAGCAAAAACAAGTGCAAGTGAAAGAAATTAAGTTCCGCCCTGGTACAGATGATGGCGATTATGCAATCAAAGTACGCAATATCATTCGTTTTATTGAAGATGGCGATAAAGCAAAAATTACATTGCGTTTCAGAGGGCGTGAGATTACGCACCAAGAGTTTGGCTTGGCTTTACTTAGACGTGTAGAAGCAGATACAAAAGAAGTGGCAATCGTTGAGCAGTTTCCTAAAATGGAAGGTCGCCAAATGGTGATGGTGCTAGGCCCTCATAAAAAAGTGAAGTAAGCCATAAGATTTGATAGATAGTTGGTTCATTAAAGATTTAATGTTTTGCATTAAAGTTGTAGTAAAAAAGTAGTAGCAAGAATCCGAGTGATACGGCTAAACGGCATGCCTAAGCACTCATAACTTAAGTTCAAGGAGAACGAAATGCCAAAGATGAAAACCAAGAGCGGTGCTAAAAAGCGCTTCAAATTCTTGGGTAACGGTAAAGTGAAACGTACTCACTCTCACTTACGCCATATCCTTACAAAAAAGACCACCAAGCAAAAGCGTAAATTACGCGGCACGGCGATCATTTCTGCAACTGATATCAAGCGCGTCCGCGCTATGATGCCAACACAATAGGAGTAGAACATGCCTAGAGTAAAACGTGGTGTCATTGCTCGCGCTAGACACAAAAAAGTATTAAAAGCCGCTAAGGGTTACCGCGGTCGTCGTAAAAACGTTTACCGCGTTGCTAAGCAAGCGGTAATGAAAGCAGGTCAATACGCTTATCGTGATCGTCGTCAAAAGAAACGTCAATTCCGCACATTGTGGATTGCGCGTATCAATGCGGGTTCACGTGAATTTGGCTTAACTTATAGCCGCTTCATGAATGGCTTGAAAAAAGCTGCGATTGAAGTTGATCGTAAAGTTTTGGCTGACTTGGCCGTGTTTGATAAAGCAGCATTTGCAAAATTTGTTGATTTAGCGAAAACAGCTTTAGCCGCTTAAGTAATAGAAAAATAAAAAAGAGGCTTCGGCCTCTTTTTTTTACTGTAAAATCAATGAATTGTAATAATTACGGTTAAATTCCGTTGTCAATCTAAAGATCAGAATAAATATGGCCGATTTAACGCATTTAATTTCAGAAGCACAAGCGGATTTCGCTAACAGCGCTACGATGAATGAATTGGAAGTAGCGAAAGCTAAGTATCTAGGCAAAACAGGATTGTTAACAGATGCGCTAAAGGGCTTAGGTAAGCTTAGCAATGAAGAGCGCCCTGCAGCAGGAGCAGCTATCAATGTGGTGAAACAAGGCGTTGAGACAGCTCTAACTGCTCGCCGTGAAGCGATTTTAAATGCAGAGCAAGCTAAGCAGCTTGCTCAAGAGTCAATTGATGTGACCTTGCCAGCGCGTGCGCAGTCACAAGGTGGATTGCATCCGGTCACGCTAACATTAAAACGCGTTGAAGAGTTATTTCACTCTATTGGCTTTGAAGTTGCAACAGGCCCAGAAATTGAAACTGATTTTTATAATTTTACTGCACTGAATATCCCGGAAGATCATCCTGCGCGTGCAATGCACGATACATTTTATATTGATGAAGCGAATGTTTTAAGAACACATACTTCACCAGTGCAAATTCGCTATTTGGAAAATGCGTTAAAAACAAACAAAACTCCACCATTAAAAATCATTGCGCCAGGTCGTGTGTACCGTGTGGATTCTGATGCAACGCATTCTCCAATGTTTCACCAAGTAGAAGGGTTGTGGGTCGATGAGGATATTAGCTTCGCAAACCTAAAAGGCGTGGTGCAAGACTTTTTGCAAAAGTTCTTTGAGCGTGATGATTTAACAGTGCGTTTTAGACCTTCATTCTTTCCATTTACAGAACCTTCAGCCGAAATGGATATGAGTTGGAATGGTGGCTGGTTAGAGATTGGCGGTTGCGGTATGGTGCATCCTGAGGTGTTTAAGCATGTCAATCTTGATAGCGAGAAGTATCGCGGTTTTGCGTTCGGTTTAGGCGTAGAGCGTTTGACTATGTTGCGCTACGGTGTGAATGATTTACGCCACTTCTTTAATAATGATTTGCGTTTTTTAAGCCAATTCAAATAATAAATCTACTAATAAGGTCACAAAAGCATTATGCAGTTCTCAGAAAATTGGTTACGTAGCCTTGTCAATACTGATTTAGATAGTCAGGCGCTTAGTCACGCTTTAACGATGGCTGGACTTGAGGTTGAAGAGATGCAGCCAGTCGCTGCACCGTTTAGTAGAGTGGTCGTTGCTAAGATTTTATCTGCTGAAAAGCACCCTGATGCAGACCGTTTGCAAGTCTGTAAAGTAGACGTGGGTCTGGCTGAGCCATTGCAAATTGTCTGCGGTGCACCAAATGCTCGAGCAGGCTTGCTTGCTCCTTGTGCGATGGTTGGGGCTGAATTGCCTGGCATTTCAATTAAACAGGCTAAGGTACGAGGCGTAGAGTCTTTCGGCATGATGTGCTCATCTAAAGAGCTTGGTATTAGCGCAGAAGCGACAGGTTTGCTTGAGCTAGATAGCAATGCGGTTGTGGGCCAAAGTATTCGTGAACATTTAGATTTAGACGATAACCTGCTGACATTGAAGCTAACACCAAATCGTAGCGACTGCTTAAGCTTGGTTGGTATCGCTCGCGATGTTGCCGCTATCACTGGTGCTAAAGCAAGTTTTGCTGCTATCACAGCAATACCAGCAACAATGAAAGCGACTAAAAATGTAGTTGTGAGTGAATCTGCCTCTTGCCCAAGCTATAGCGGTCGTTTAGTTAGCGGTGTAAACGCAAAAGCAAGTACGCCAGCTTGGATGGTGAAACGCATAGAACGTAGTGGTTTGCGCAGCATCAGTGCTTTAGTTGATGTGACAAATTATGTGTTGCTTGAATTAGGCCAGCCTATGCATGCATTTGATGCGAATAAGCTCAAAGGTGATATTTCAGTACGTTTTGCAAAAGCGAATGAGCCTTTAAGCTTGCTAAATGAACAAGTTGTAGAGTTGAAGGCGGATGATTTGGTGATAGCAGATGGAAGTGGTGCGGTAGCACTTGCTGGCATTATGGGTGGTAAGCCAACCTCTGTTGATGACGCGACGACGGATATTTTTCTAGAAAGTGCTTTTTTTGCACCTTCTATCATTGCTGGTAAAGCGCGCAGATTAGGCTTGAGCACGGATTCTTCTTACCGTTTTGAACGTGGTGTAGATTTTGGTAACACAAGAAATGCACTTGAATATGCAACTAAACTGATTTTGGAAATATGTGGTGGCCAAGCGGGTGAAGTGACACAAGTCACCGGTACATTGCCAGTTCGCCATTCAGTTAAATTAAGAATGTCACGTTTAGTATCTGTACTTGGTATTCCGTTTGAACAGACTAAAGTGGCTCAGTTACTTAAGCAATTAGGTTTTTCATTTATAGAGGAAGACGGTGAATTCACTGTCACACCACCAAGCTACAGATTCGATATTAATATTGAAGAAGATCTAATTGAAGAAATCGCACGCTTGCATGGCTATGACCACATTCCAGCAACGCCTCCAGTAGCTAGTTTGCAAATGTTACCGGCGCCTGAAGTAAGGCTACATCAAAATAAATTACGCGATAGTTTGGTTGCTGAAGGCTACCAAGAGGTTGTGAATTACAGCTTTGTAGATGAAAGCTGGGAGCGAGATTTATTAGGCAATGCAAATCCAATCAAACTACAAAACCCAATTGCGAGCAATTTAAGTGTGATGCGCACTAGTCTTTGGGGTGGCTTACTCGATACACTTACTTATAATTTGAACCGTAAGCAAGACCGTGCGTTCCTATTTGAAGTAGGCGCTGTTTATTTTCCAAAAGTTGATGGTTTCGAAGAAAATACGCGAATTGCAGGATTGGCTTATGGCAGTGCAAAGCCAGAGCAGTGGTCAGCAGAGAATTCGGATGTAGATTTTTTCGATATCAAAGCGCATCTGGACAACCTTGCAGGCAGTAATGTTAGCTATCAAAAAGATGAGCATGTTGCCTTACACCCCGGACAAACGGCAAGAATTTTAAAAGATGGCAAAGCCATCGGTTGGATAGGTAAGTTGCATCCAAAATGGCAACAGCATTACAGTCTTAGTAGAAATGCCTATTTATTTGAACTGGACTTAGAAGCTATCAGCAAACGTCAAATTGCTACATACCAAGAAGTTTCAAAATTACTTCCGGTCAGACGCGATTTAGCCGTAGTTTTAGATGAAAATATTGCAGTTGAAAAGGTATTTAGTGCAATTAAAAAAGCGAATCTAGCACTGGTGCATGATGTGGCATTATTTGATTTATACCAAGGACAAGGTATACCAGAAAATAAAAAAAGCCTTGCATTATCAGTACTTATGCACGATACTCAAAAAACTTTAACGGATAATGACGCTGATACAACCATAGCTAATCTGTTACAATTACTACAAAATGATTTTGGTGCGGTACTTAGAAATTAAGCAATAAAGTAGAACTGTTAATTTATAAAAGTAATGATTAATTTATAAATTTAAAAAGAATAATCTATACATTTAAAAAAGCTCAAAAGCTAGAAATGAAATGGGAGTGGGTATGACATTAACAAAAGCTGAACTTGCAGATTTGCTTTACGAGCAAGTTGGGTTAAATAAACGCGAAGCAAAAGATATGGTTGAAGCATTTTTTGAGGAAGTGCGAATCGCATTAGAAGCAGGAGACAGCGTTAAACTATCAGGATTTGGTAATTTTGAATTGCGTAAAAAATCTGAGCGTCCTGGCCGTAATCCTAAAACAGGCGAAGAAATACCCATTACCGCACGTCGCGTAGTGACTTTCCACGCGAGCCAAAAGTTAAAAAGCAAAGTTGAAGCGAATTACCTAAATTAATTGAATAATCAAATAAGTTTGATTACATGAGCGAACCCATTACAAAAGCACAGTTGCCACCGATACCAGCAAAACGCTACTTTACCATTGGTGAAGTAAGCGAACTTTGTGGTGTAAAACCGCACGTGCTTCGCTACTGGGAGCAAGAATTCACCCAACTAAAGCCAGTAAAACGTCGTGGTAATCGCCGTTATTATCAACACCACGAAGTTTTATTAATTCGCCGTATACGCGAACTACTCTACGAGCAAGGCTTTACCATTAGCGGCGCACGAAATCGCCTTGATGGACCAGATGAAGCCGAAATAAAAGCAGACGCAGGACAAACCACTGCGCAGTTAGATTCAGCGCTAAACGCTTCTGCAACAAGTAAAAATAAAGACTTTGATTTTAATTTAGTAAAAACAGAGTTGCTCGAAATCTTAAATCTATTGCGTCCTTCACTGTCCGCTTCTAAGTAATAGAGTTTATTTATTTCTGTAGTGTTTTTTCTTAGCACTAAATTTTGCATTATAATGGCAACCTTGCTGCAAGATAATTTTAGCATCGGTTCGGGGCATAGCGCAGCCTGGTAGCGTACATGCCTGGGGGGCATGGGGTCGCAAGTTCGAATCTTGCTGTCCCGACCATTAAAATCAAAGACTTACAGTTTAACGGCTGTGGGTCTTTTTTGTTTTATGGTGTCTATGGGTACACTCAAAAAAAGGTAGGTATTAAAATCATTGGTAAGGTAGAGGAGTTAAACTATTCAACCCCAATGCGCGTCTGGTACTCAATTATATCCAGACCAATTTAGATACTGACATTGTATTGAAAGGCAAGCGTGACGATAAAGAGAAGGTTGTCACTTTGCGCGCGCAATATGATTTCTAAAAGTAACTAGAAATATTCAAAGGATTCATATGTTAAAAAAATTATTAGTGATTGGGCTGCTAACTATTGCAAGCTTTCTTTCTTTTATTGCACATGCCGAGCAGAAAATAACTGTATTTGCTGCAGCAAGTCTTACAAATGCAATTTCTGATATTGCTAGTGAATACGAGAAAGATAAACAAATAAATATTCAAACTTCATTCGCTTCGTCGTCCACTTTAGCTAAGCAGATTGAAAAAGGTGCACCAGCAGATATTTTTATATCAGCAGATACAAAATGGATGAATTATTTGCAAGAGAAAAACCTCCTTAATGCAGGAAGTAAGGTTAATTTGTTAGGTAATCAATTAGTGCTGATTGCTCCCAAAGGCAAAGCATTTAAGATAGAAATGGAGAAAGGCTTCAATATTGCTGGTGCATTCAGTGGCAAATTATGCACGGGGGAGCTAGATTCAGTGCCTGTTGGGATTTACGCAAAGCAATCTTTAAAAAACCTTAACTGGTGGGATGCCATTAAAATGCGAATTGTGGGGACACAGGATGTTCGTGCTGCTTTGGTGTTTGTTGAACGTGGTGAGTGCGATGCAGGGATTGTCTATGAAACTGATGCCAAGGTGTCCACTAAGGTAGATAACGTTGCCGCCTTCCCTGAATCGAGCCATGACCCAATCGTATATCCTTTAGCCTTAACAAAAAATGCGAATCAAAGTGCTAATAGCTTTTATGATTATTTGAAGTCTGAAAAAGCAAAAGTTATCTTCAGCAAATACGGCTTTAACACTAACTTACAATAGAAGTTATTTAATCACATGTTAGATATATTGCGATTTACACCTTCAGAGTTATCCATCCTGTGGTTATCTCTGAAAGTAGCTTTATTTTGTGTTGCGCTAATTTTGGTGCCAGCCATTGCGGTGGCTTGGGTTCTCGCCAGAAAATCATTCTTTGGCAAATCATTACTTGATAGCCTTGTGCATTTGCCATTAGTTTTACCACCAGTAGTCCCAGGATTTTTACTTCTTCTTCTATTGGGCAATCAAGGTCTAATAGGAAAATACTTGCACAACATCTTTGGAATAAGCCTAGCTTTTACTTGGATGGGGGCGGTGGTTGCCTCAGCAGTCATGGCATTTCCACTGTTGGTGCGTTCAACTAGATTATCTATTTCGCATGTCGATAGAGGTTTAGAGATTGCAGCACAATCTTTAGGTGCACATCCACTGAAGGTGTTTTTTACTATTACCTTGCCATTGGCTATGCCCGGCATTATTACTGGTTTAATTTTAGCCTTTAGCCGCAGTTTAGGTGAGTTTGGGGCAACGATTACTTTTGTCGGTAATATTGAAAATGAAACGCGCACGCTACCATTAGCAATTTACAGTTATACGCAGATTCCTGATGGAGACTTACCCGCCTTAAGGTTAGTGATATTAAGTATGGTGTTAGCCTTGGGCGCATTGATGATAAGCGATAAGCTTGAACGTAAAGCTAATCAGAATATTGGCCGTCATCATGATTGAGGTTCATGCACGACTTAAACGCAAACATTTCGAGTTAGATGCCTCACTGCAATTAACTCAACGTGTGAATGCGATATACGGCCCATCTGGCTCTGGTAAAAGTACTTTGTTAAGTATCATTGCTGGCATCACACAGCCAGATAGTGGCCGCATTATGATTAATGGTGAATGTTTGTTTGATAGTGAATTGCAAATTAACATACCTATACACGGGCGAAAGATTGGCTTGGTGTTTCAAGACGGTCGATTATTTCCCCATCTCACTGTGGAACATAATTTAAGCTATGCACTAAATTTTACTCCAGTACAAAAACAACAGTTCCAACTTAAGCAAATTGTTGAATTGTTGGAAATCGGTCAATTATTAAATCAACGACCTCATCAACTTTCTGGCGGTGAGAAGCAGCGCGTGTCATTGGGACGTGCATTACTTAGCTCACCAAGATTGTTAATGTTGGACGAACCGCTAGCCTCTTTGGACGAAAGACTCAAGGGCCAAATATTACCGTTTTTAAAGAGGGTCGCGGACGAAGTGGAAATTCCTATGATTTATATTAGTCATTCTATGGAAGAGATATTAAAAATTACTGACAACATCATTGATATCCAACTTGGAAAGATTATAAATTGAGTGTCTCAGTTGGGTCGAAAGCACCGAAATTCAATGTCTGCTTTACTGCACTCCAATTTTATTGTGTATTAATTACCGATTTGTAGCAAACCTATTTAGGGGACATAGGGTAAGTGAAATTCAAGATATAAGAACGCCAGCATTAAAAAGTTTAGTGGCGTTCTTGTGGCTATCAGTAGCTTAATTATGCTTAACTATGACATAAAGCTAATGCCTATAATGAGCGATAAGCATAGCATAGGTTGTTGATTTACAAGTTCGAATCTTGCTGTCCCGACCAAAACTTAAAATGAGTTACTTGTTGTAAATTAAAGCCTG
>NZ_JABFRA010000073.1 GCF_013141425.1 Methylotenera sp.
TGATTAGTGTGAGTGGTGAGTAAAGTTGATTATTATTATCTTGCTTTTGAAAGTTGCTGAATGACTGCTTCGGGCCCGAACTTGCCCCACGACAGCATAATTAGCTTACCCAAAAGCAGACCATCAAGCGCCCAACAATACACTCGCACCACAAAAAGAAAAAAGGACCTAGATTTCTCCAAGTCCTTTATTTTTGGTGGCCCCTCTGTGAGTCGAACACAGCACCAACGGATTATGAGTCCGCTGCTCTAACCAAGCATGAGCTAAGGGGCCAAAAACCTGTTTAAGTTAATATTGTTACTAATCTTGCCCTGTTTCTAAAAAGCTACGCAATCTTTCTGAGCGTGTTGGGTGACGCAATTTACGTAGCGCTTTTGCCTCAATTTGGCGAATGCGCTCACGTGTAACATCAAACTGTTTGCCAACTTCTTCCAGCGTATGGTCAGTATTCATTTCAATACCAAAACGCATACGTAAAACCTTCGCTTCACGTGGTGTAAGTGATTCCAACACCTCACTTGTGGCATCACGTAAACTGGCGTAGATTGCCGCATCTACTGGCGCAAGGGTCTGACCATCTTCAATGAAGTCGCCCAAATGTGAATCTTCATCGTCTCCGATTGGTGTTTCCATCGAAATTGGTTCTTTGCTGATTTTCAAGATTTTACGAATCTTGTCTTCTGGCATTTCCATTTTTTCTGCCAATAGTGCTGGGTCTGGCTCGATTCCAGTTTCTTGTAGAATTTGGCGACTGATACGATTCATTTTATTTATTGTTTCAATCATGTGAACAGGAATACGGATGGTACGTGCCTGGTCAGCAATAGACCGAGTTATCGCCTGACGAATCCACCAAGTGGCATAGGTTGAGAATTTAAAACCACGGCGATATTCGAATTTATCCACCGCTTTCATCAAGCCGATGTTACCTTCTTGAATAAGATCCAGGAATTGCAAGCCTCGATTTGTGTATTTTTTAGCGATTGAAATCACTAACCGCAAATTAGCCTCAATCATTTCACGCTTAGCTCGGCGCGCTCGCGCCTCACCCGTGGTCATTTGCTTGTTAATTTCTTTTAGCTCTTTGATTGGAATACCAACGCTCTTTTCTAAGTCAATCAATCGCTGTTGCTGATCTAAAACTGAATGGTTATAACGCGTTAATTTTTCAACATAGGGGTTATCTACTTTAAGTTCCTCCGCCAACCAGTTTTGATTACATTCATTGCCTGGAAAAGATTTAATAAAATGTGCTCGTGGCATGCCTGATTTTTCTACACAAAAATCCAAAACTTTGCGCTCATGGCCGCGAACCGTTTCAACCAAATCACGCACCTGATCACATAGACCTTCTACTTGTTTTGGTGAAAACCTGAATGCTGTCAATTCAACCAGAATTTCAGACAAAAGTAGCTGATATTCAGGGTCTTGCGAGCCTCTAACTGGCAAGATTTCAGTCATTTTTTTATTCGCTGCACGCACTACTGTAAAACGATTAACAACTTCTTCTTTTAATTTAGCTAATGCTTCCGCTGAAATGGCAGCTGCCTTAGCGCCATCTTCATCTTCATCTTCATCAACGTCGTCATCTACTTCTGGCTCTTCATCAGCAGATTCAATGGCTTCATCCGCAACGGCGCCTACGTCAGAATCAATCAAGCCATCGACCAAATCGTCTACACTTAATTCGTCATTTTCAACCTTATCTACCAAAGCCAATAAAGCGGCAATGGTTGTTGGACATGCCGCAATGGCTTGTACCATATGTTTTAGACCATCTTCAATGCGGCGTGCAATTTCAATTTCACTTTCACGCGTTAGCAAATCGACCGTACCCATCTCGCGCATGTACATACGCACAGGGTCAGTGGTGCGTCCAAAATCTGAATCTACCGTTGCGAGTGCCTGTTCGGCCTCTTCTACGGCATCTTCATCAGTTACGGCTGGAGGTGCATCAGACATCAACAATACTTCAGCATCAGGCGCCTCTTCGTACACCTGAATACCCATGTCATTGATCATACCAATGATGCCATCGATTTGTTCGGAGTTTTGCACATCGTCTGGCAGGTGATCGTTAATCTCGGCATAAGTTAAATAGCCGCGCTCTTTACCTAAAACGATCAATGATTTTAAACGAGAGCGACGCTCTTCTGCCGTAGCCTCTTGTATTTCTGGGCTTACATAATCAATTTTCTTTTTTTCAGCTGCTTGTTCGCTTTTTTTCGGTCTTGCCATGAGACACCTCTAATTTATGCACATACTGTTTGCTATAAGAAAACAGTATGAATATGATTTCTGTAACCCTCTATTATAGCAGAAAATAACCCTATTTTGACTTGGACTTAGCACCTAAACTTTTAAGTAAATTCCGCTCATTGTCGGTTAACGTACTGAGCGGCTTTTCGCTTATGTGCGCCAGCAGTTCATTTTCATTTTTTTGCAAATACACCTGCTTCAATTGCTGCCTTGCGCCAGCAAGCTCTTTCGCCAAATCGATGGTTTCATCTAGGGCATGGAGTTCATGTTCCAGTTCACGAATGACTCCTGCGTCAACTTTCTGTTCAAGCTCACGCATAATCACTACTGGTTTAGAATGAGGGTGCACTAAACAAGTTTCAATAGTCTGCTGCAATATTATTTCATCCTCCGAATTTCCAACTATCCACTGCAAATCATCTTTAGAAGCAAGCTCTGGACGCATAAGCATGGTTAGGCAGAACCGCTTATGTAACGAACTTGTTGTACGCGTAAGCTTTGGTCTAGCCTGCGCTGGTGCTTTAGTCAAATTGGGCAACTTGAGCAAACTTTGCATCTCATCTATGGATAACTGAGCCAATTCAGCCACCTTTTTGCGTAAGTACATCGCACTGCGTGGTGCATGAATCTGCTGCATAATGGGTTCGGCATCATTTAAGAATCGCACTTTATCCTCTTGACTTAACAAAGGGTTATCTTCACTCAGATGCTTAAGAATATATTGCGACAAGGGCATTGCAGCCTTAATTTCCAGCTCAAATGTTTCCTTGCCAAATTCACGCACGTAAGAATCGGGATCATGTTCTTTTGGTAAAAATAAAAATGAGAGCTTCAAACCATCGGTGAGTGCAGGTAAGGCATTCATTGCGGCGCGCCAAGCTGCAGTGCGGCCGGCATTGTCACCATCAAAACAGAAAACCACTTCATCGGTTTGGCGCATCAATTTGGTAATATGAAATGGCGTGGTCGCCGTACCTAAGGCAGCAACCGCATATTCAATACCATACTGAGCCAGCGCCACCACATCCATATACCCTTCAACCACCAAAGCACGGCCCGCATCACGAATGGCACGGCGCGCTAAAAAAAGGCCATAAAGCTCATGGCCTTTTTGAAATAGCGGCGTTTCTGGAGAATTGTAATATTTAGGAGTATCTTCTGGATTAATTACGCGACCACCAAAGCCAATGACCTGACCTTTTGTGTCATGAATCGGGAACATTACGCGGTCACGAAACCGGTCATATCGACGGCCCTGCTCATTCTCCACCACTAAGCCCGCAACGCTTAATGCTTCACTTTCATAATTTGGAAAAATATTTTGTAAATTTTGCCACCCGGCAGGGGCATAACCCACTTGAAACTTTGCAGCCACTTGGCCGCTTAAACCACGACTCTTTAAATAGTCTATTGCACGGGGTGATTTCTTAAGCTCCGCTTTGTAGTATTGAGCGGCTTGCTGCAAAGAATCTTGCAAACCCAACACCACCTTATGCTCCGGCTTACTCGTGTCACGGGTTTCTTGCGGCACAATCATGCCAACCATTCTGGCGAGTTCGTTAATTGCTTCAACAAAGCTTAAGCCTTGGTATTCCATTAAAAATCCAACCGCCGTACCATGCGCACCGCAGCCAAAGCAATGGTAAAACTGCTTGGTTGGACTTACCGTAAAGCTTGGAGATTTTTCGTTATGAAATGGGCAGCATGCCGAATAATTTGCTCCCGCTTTTTTCAAGGGCGTGCATTTATCTATCACGTCGACAATATCGACGCGATTTAATAATTCTTGAATAAAGCTCTCTGGAATCAAAGTGTTCTGCTTTTATAAGATGTTAGGTAATTTTAGCTGAATTTACAAAACTAAATAAAAAAAGGAGCTTATCGCTCCTTTTAATTTTTCAATTTACTTGCTTTACACTTAAACTAAACGCGTTTTAATGAAACCTGAAATTTTTCCCATGTCAGCTTTTCCTGCTACCAATGGTTTAATAGTTGCCATGACTTTACCCATATCTTTTACACCAGCGGCGCCCGTATCGGCAATCACTTGGTCTAATATAGTGAGAATTTCTGCTTCAGTCAGTTGTTGTGGCAAGTATTCTTGCAACACGCTTACTTCGTATTTTTCTACATCAGCTAAGTCTGTTCTATTTGCTGATTCATACGCAGCAATTGAATCGCGGCGTTGTTTAAGCATTTTTTCAATCGCAGAAATGACATCTGCATCACTCAACTCAATACGCTCATCCACTTCGCGCTGCTTAATTGCAGCTTGCAACAAACGAATGGCACCTAAACGCGCGCTATCTTTAGCGCGCATCGCAGTTTTCATATCTTCGGTGATTTGTGCTTTGAGACTCATTAGAACCTAGGCAGTCTTGATGTAGGTATCGAACTTAGCTTGATAATCAGCCATGTGTTCAGTTAGTGCAATTTTGTATTGATTAACAAAGTACTCTAACGCAACGTCTTTTTCAGCTTCAAAATTTTCTTTAGTACCACACTGGCTGGCAATTAGAAACGTATTGAAGCGCGCTGATGCAAATGCAAAACTCGCATTCACTACACTCACATCATTGCTTGTAGCCTGCTCATTGGCAAAGCCAATAAACTTATCTGTCAAACTCCAAAATGCAGCATCATCCCCTGCATTTTCTTCAGCTTGTTTAGTATCAGCCATTTTTACTATGAACTAGTAAAGTTTAGCTGGAAGTGTTTGTTTTAATAAACGACGATATTGACGTTTAACCGCAGCAGCAGCTTTACGTTTACGTTCCCAAGTTGGCTTTTCGTAGAACTCGCGAGCGCGAAGATCATTCAACAAACCTGTTTTTTCGATTAGGCGTTTAAAACGGCGAAGGGCAACGTCAAACGGCTCATTTTCTTTTACGCGTACACTAGACATTCGGTCTCTCTTATAAAAACAATTAAATACAAAATAAATAAGGGGATGCTCAAATTCCCAAAAATTCAGCCAACGCACATCGCGCTTACGGCTTGGAAACTGAGAAAAGCCGACTATTTTAATCGCATAATTGTTTTTATTCAATTACTTTTATGCATTTACCATTAGTTTTGTACATTATAAGGACGAAATGCGCAATAATTCCACTTTTAAAATCTTTAAAGTAATTAATTAGATGTTAATTTTAGGTGTGGAATCATCCTGCGATGAAACAGGGATTGCATTATACGATACCGAGCAAGGTTTGCTTGCCCACGCACTGCATTCGCAAGTTGAAATGCATGCTGAATACGGCGGTGTAGTGCCTGAACTCGCCTCACGCGACCATATTCGCCATGTACTACCGCTCACTGAAAACGTACTTAAGGCTGCCAATAAAACCCTGCAAGATATTAATGCCATTGCCTACACACAAGGCCCTGGCTTATCTGGCGCGCTACTAGTTGGCACGAGTTTTGCCGAATCACTCGCGTTTAGCTTACAAATTCCAACTATTAACGTGCACCATCTTGAAGGACATTTACTTGCGCCTTTGCTTGAAATAAACCCGCCCGCTTTTCCATTTGTTGCTTTACTTGTGTCTGGAGGGCACAGCCAACTCATGCGTGTAGATGGCATTGGTGAATATGAATTACTAGGCGACACCTTAGATGATGCTGCTGGTGAAGCTTTTGATAAAACAGCCAAGCTATTAGGATTAGGTTACCCTGGTGGCCCTGCGCTAGCTAAGCTCGCCGAGCAAGGTATGGCACGCTTCAAATTGCCGCGCCCATTATTAAATAGTGGCGATTTGAACTTTAGCTTTAGCGGACTGAAAACAGCCGTTTTAACGCTAGTGAATGCTCACACAAATCTTGACTTGCAAACTAAAGCGGACATTGCTTGGGAGTTTCAGGAAGCCGTGACTGAAATATTAACGCTGAAATGCATGACCGCTTTGCGTGAAACTGGTCTGGATAATTTAGTGGTCTCAGGTGGTGTAGGTGCAAATTCAAAACTACGCGAGAAATTGAATGCTGCAACTAAACGTAAACTTTGCAAAGTAAGTTACCCTCGTTTAGAATTTTGTACGGATAATGGTGCGATGATTGCCTTTGCAGGCGCGATGCGCTTGAAAGCGATGCAAGGTAATGGCAATAAAAGTTATGGTTTTAGCGTGCGTCCAAGGTGGGATTTAGCAGAACTGCAAGCACCGTAAACAGTTATTGCGCGCTTGCTCCGCAAGCTATTTCTTAAATAAGATACTGAAACGAGTTCAGCATGACTTTATTTTTTACCGAATCCTGCTTCCGTTCCTGCCAGTAACTTTTGAATATTGCTTCTGTGGCGCCAAATCAGCATCACAGCCATTACAGCTACCGCAATCACGTAGTCTTTATACGCCGACAATAATAGCCAAGCATATACTGGTGCAAGTGCAGCCGCCACGATTGCACCGAGCGATGAATAGCGCGAAACAGCAAATACTACAATCCACGTCACCACTGCTGCTAAACCGAGTAATGGCGAAATTGCCAACATCACACCCAGCGCAGTAGCCACGCCCTTGCCGCCTTTGAACTTATAAAAAATCGGGTACAAATGCCCAAAAAACACCGCCAAACCAACAGAAGCCACCACCCACATCAACATATCAGACTGCAACGCCAACCAAACTGGTAACCAGCCTTTAAGTACATCGCCCAACAAGGTAAGCGCAGCGGCTAATTTTTTACCACTACGCAATACATTAGTCGCCCCTGGGTTACCTGAACCCACAGTACGCGGATCAGGCAAGC
>NZ_JABFRA010000078.1 GCF_013141425.1 Methylotenera sp.
GCATCGCCATGTCCAATCATACAACCTAGGGCATAACCAGAGTCAGTTGGGTAAGCAATCACTCCACCTTCGCGGAGAATATCTGCCGTTTGGACAATAAGCCGGTGTTGCGGATTATCAATATTGATGTTAAAAAATTGTGACATCTATTATTCGTTCAGCTTTCATATGGACTCAGCAGTTAGTCGCGCTTCTGGCCAGTCGTCCCAAACAGGCACGCAGTTAGTAGGCAAGGCTGGCAAACGCCCCATTTCCATAAAACTAATGCCTTTGCCGTGATAGTCTGTACCAACCGATGACTTTAAGCTAAACATTTGCGCATATTTTGCAAATTCTATATATTGTGCACCTGTATGACTACCTGTCACCACTTCAATGGCCCTGCCGCCCAAAGCTCTAAATTCCTCGAGTAATAACAGCATATTGGTGCGGCCTAAATCATAACGGCCTGGATGCGCCAGCACTGCCACACCTCCACTACCAACTATCCAACTCACAGCATCGTCCAAGCTTGCCCACTGATGTTCAAAATAACCAGGCTTACCTTTAACCAAATATTTTTTAAACACCGCTTTATTGTCTTTTGATACGCCGCGACTAACCAAAAATCTGGCGAAATGCATGCGGCCAATAATGCCCTCTTGAGCATATTCATAAGCACCAGCCAAGCTCCCTTCGATGCCAACCTTGTCTAAACCTGCGGCCATGCCAGCGGCACGTACTTCACGCCCTGCGCGTATCGCGGCTAAGCCTGATTTTAACGCTGGGTATTCGGGATCAATCTTCAACCCAACAATATGCAAAGTACGTTTTTTCCAAGTGACGGAAATCTCAACACCATTAATCAAATGCAAACCATGACGTTTCGCTTCATTAGCAGCCATTTGTAATCCGCTGGTATCATCATGGTCGGTTAGCGCCAACACCCCTACACCATGCGTTACGGCATGTGCGACCAACTCAGTTGGACTTAAAAGTCCATCGGAGATATTGGAATGTGAATGTAGATCGAAAACTAGAGGCATTCAGGCAGACTAACAAAAAGTAGAATAAATTAGATGAAATATACAAAAAAGTACGTTAGCCATAAAAATTCACTTGAAAATTAAACCTTGTGGCACAACATCAATCATAGCAAAATAACGACTTACGCTAAAGCGTTGTATTTATTTGATTGTTGAATTAATTTTTACAACGCCAAGTGCCCTATTGCCAGCGTCTTATTGAAAGTGACTAGCTCGAAGCCATGAATAAGTTTTTGTTTGATCTATTTCCCGTTATTTTATTTTTTATCGCGTTTAAATTTTTTGGTATTTACACAGCCACCGCCGTGGCGATTGTAGCTACTATCGCGCAAATCATTTACAGCAAAATTCGCCATGGCAAAGTAGAAAAAATGCTGCTCGTCAGCGGTGCTATTATCAGCGTTCTAGGTGGCATCACCTTATTACTACACGACAAAGCCTACATTATGTGGAAGCCAACGGTGCTGTATTGGGTAATTGCAGCCACCTTACTGATTTCCAATTTATTTTTTAAGAAAAATTTTATTCAACAAATGATGGAAAAAATGATAGCCGCACCCGCCACGATCTGGAACAGGCTGAATCTAGTCTGGGTAGTATTTTTAGTTCTGCTAGGCTTTCTTAACTTGTATGTAGCATTCAACTACACCGAGAACACATGGGTTAATTTCAAGTTATTTGGCGTGACCGCTATCATGTTTGTCTTCATCATTGGCCAAACATTAGCCTTAAAAAAATATCTTATTGAACCTATTGAAGATAAAAACGAGCATCACTGATGTGGTACGCAATCATCGCTGAAGACACCCCCAACAGCTTGGATAAACGCCTAGCAGCAAGGCTAGAACATTTAAAACGCTTACAGGCCTTGCAAGAAACTGGGCGCCTATTATTGGCAGGGCCATTTCCAGCAATTGATAGTACAGATCCTGGGGCTGCAGGATTTAGTGGCAGCCTAATTGTGGCAGAATTTTCTAATTTAGCAGCAGCGCAAGAATGGGCGAATAATGACCCTTTTGTCATCGCAAATGTGTATCAGCGCGTTACTGTTAAACCTTTTAGAAAAACACTACCAATTTAATCATGAGACACGAAGCACCGCAAATCAACACATGAGCCTGACCGAAGAAATTATCAGCCGCCTAGAAACGCTTGCCCCAAGTAAAATCGATATTCAAGATGAAAGCGCGATGCATGCAGGACACGCGGGCAACATAGGGGGTGGCCATTTCAAACTCGAAATTACCAGCTCGCATTTTTATAAAAAATCACCGATAATGCGACATCGTATTATTTATCAATTACTTGCTGATCTTATTCCTAGTAAAATTCATGCATTGAGCATACACGCACTTGCACCAGATGAACAATAAACAACCCTTACAATAAACTATTTTTACCAATCACCTATTCTTAACCATGAGGATTTTTGCATGAAATTCACCCAAACATTAATTACTGTAGCCATTTTATCTTTAGCTCCAGCAGCCTTCGCAGCAGATACCGTGGCAACAGTCAACGGCAAAGCAATTAAGCAAACAATTTACGATTTTATTGCTAAAGATGCCGCTGCGCGGGGCCAAAAAATTGATGATCAAGTTAAAAGTGCCATCACCAATAAGCTGATTGATTCTGAAATTGTGTACCAAGAGGCACAAAAACTTGGTTTGGATAAACAGTCAGATTACATTGCACGTGAAGAACTTTCACGTCGCGAATTACTGACTTCTGTCTATTTACAAGACTTTGTTAAGAAAAATCCAATTTCAGACGCCGATACTAAAGCGGCTTATGAAGAGTACAAAAAAGCCTACGGCGATAAAGAATATAGTGCTCGCCACATTTTAGTAAAAACTGATGCGGAAGCAAAAGAGATTATCGCTAAACTTGGTAAAGGCGGTGACTTTGCAAAATTAGCTAAAGAAAAATCATTGGATCCTGGTTCGAAAGAAAAAGGTGGCGATTTAGGCTGGTTCTCACCCGCTACGATGGTCAAACCATTCAGTGAGGCTGTAGCAACCCTGCAAAAAGGCGGCGTTTCAAGCGCTCCTGTGCAAACGCAATTCGGTTGGCATGTTATTAAACTGGTAGACACTCGTGTTGCACAGCCACTTTCTTATGACAAGGTAAAAGATGGCCTGCAAAAAAATCTGCAACAACGAAATTTAGAAAAAATGATGGCAGACCTACGTGCTAAGGCTAAAGTAGAAATTACAAAATAATCGATTTTCGAAACGAGTTGTAAGTGTTTAAGAGGCTCGTCTATTGAGCCTTTTTTTATTTAATATGTAGATACTAATTTCAAATTAAAGATATGCACATTCGGTAATTTTTATGCGATAATAAGAATTATTATCATTCATAACATGAATTGTAAGCAATCGATGCAACTTTTATCACAACTAAAAATAGGTCAATTGGCCACGATTTCTGCAATCGAGGCAGAAGAATTTCTTTTTCACCGCCTTTCTGCTTTAGGTTTTAGGGTTGGCAAACCGCTTAGCATTATTCGTCGAGCTAACTTTAATGGTCCTCTGCAAGTACGTTTAGGTACCACCGATGTCATTCTAAGAGATGCCGAAGCTTCACACATTCGAATAAACGTTCCATCCAATTAAATATCAAATTTTTTAACCAAACCCATTCCAAGCTACCTCACTTGCGCCTAAACTAACGATTCATGAAACGTATTGCATTATTAGGCATGCCCAATACAGGCAAATCAACGCTGTTCAACCGCATTAGCGGAGCGTCAGCTAGAGTAGGCAATTGGCCAGGCATTACTGTTGATTTAATGAGCGCTAAGATTTTAATTGGCGGACATATCGCTGAACTAATTGATTTGCCTGGCATTTATGACTTACATGGCTTCTCTGAAGACGAACAAGTCGTTCGACATTTCCTATCGAACAATGCTGTCGACTTGGTAATCATATTACTAAACAGTTCACAAATTGACCGTCAACTTTCCTTGGTTTTGCAAATCAAAAAACTAAAAATTCCTGCGGTGCTGGCTTTGAATATGGCGGATGAAGCACGTCAAACCGGAATTACCATTGATTCAGAGAGTTTGACTGCGGCGTTGCAAATGCCCGTATTACAAATTAGTGCTAAATATGGCGATGGCCTACCTAAAGCTTTGCAGGCTGCTACACAAATTATCAATTTAAACCAAGCCGCAACCGACCCAAAAGTAATTGCGCAGTTTTTGCAAGAAGACAACCAAATCGAACACGAGATGGAAAATCTTATTCAACGTCATGTGCAGATTCCAACCACATTCACCGACAACACAACCGATAAAATTGACCGCGTTTTGCTACACAAGTGGTTTGGCTTGCCGATATTTTTTGCGGCAATGTATGTGTTATTTCAGTTTATATTTACGGTTGGAAAGCCGCTTCAAGACGGTTTAGCTTGGGCTTTAGATCTATTCAGAACTGGTGCATTAGAACCAATTTTTAGTCACAGCCCAACTTGGTTAAGTGGCCTCATGTTGGATGGCGTATACAATGGTGTGGCCACGGTTGCCGCTTTTCTACCGATCATCGTATTGTTCTTTTTAGTGATGTCGATGGTTGAAGATAGTGGATATTTGTCACGCGCTGCTTTTTTGATGGATGCTCTGATGGCTAAAATGGGGCTGGATGGCCGCGGCTTTGTAATGATGCTAATGGGCTTTGGCTGTAACGTACCGGCCTTAATGGGTACCCGCATCATGCGCTCACGACCAATGCGCTTACTCACTATGCTCGTTATCCCGCTCTCATTATGCTCAGCAAGACTGCAAGTATTTATTTTCATTATCACGGCGTTATTCGCCGCAAAACATGCGCCAATTGTTTTATTTTCGCTCTACGTGATGAGTTTTTTAACAATGTTTTTAACGGCAGTGCTATTTCAAGGTCAATATAAAAATGCTGAACCGTTTATTCTAGAACTGCCGCCCTATCGGTTTCCAACCTTCCGCCAAATTGTATTGCGCGGATGGCATGAGGTAAAACACTTTCTTGTTCGTGCCAGCAAATTCATTATTATCGGGGTTGTACTGGTTTGGGCATTAACCAACTTTCCAAGCAATGTTCCGCCAGCAAGTGCGGGTACGTATGCCGGCCAAATTGGCGCATTTTTCGCACCCATACTTGACCCTATTGGCATTAACAGTCAACTGGCGATTGCCCTAGTCTTTGGCTTTGTTGCCAAAGAAATCGTGGTTGGTGCGCTAGCCGTAATTTATGGGTTACAGGGAGATTTACTGATGGCGCAAATGGCGACCCAGATTGACTGGGTGCAGGCCATGAGTTTTATGTTATTCACCCTCATTTACACACCATGCTTATCGACCATTGCTACCATCAAAAGCGAATCAAAAAGCAATGCCTTTATGTGGCTATCAATTGTCTGGTCGTTAGGACTCGCCTGGGCAATCAGCTTTGTGTTCTATCAAGGGGCGCGTTTGCTAGTCTATTAAGTATCGGGCTATTAATTGTCAGGGTGGCGGATAGTTCTAAAACTTTTACGGTAGATACTTAAATTTCGTAAGTTGAGATTCAATTCGTAAACTTAATACTCAATTTCTAAACATAAAATATACGGCACCCATCAAACAGAAGCCTGCCCATAAAAAATCCAATTTAATTGGTTGTTGCATATAAAAAACGGCAAAGGGCACAAACACCGCTAATGTAATGACTTCTTGTAAAACCTTTAACTGCCCAAGTGACATCACTGTAAAACCTAGTCGATTCGCTGGCACCTGAAATAAATACTCAAATAAGGCCACGCCCCAACTAATAAGCGCGGCAATTATCCATGGCTTTTGACTTAGATTCTTAAGGTGCGCATACCACGCAAATGACATGAATACGTTTGATATAGTCAGCAATAGTATGGTTTTAAAGATAGCTGGCATAATGCAAATTCAAGTCGTTACCTAGCGCAATTAGGTCATACGATATGTTTGATGTTATTAAACCGCAGATTCGCCAGTTTCACCGGTACGAATACGTATTACTTGCTCAACTGAAGTAACAAATATTTTACCATCACCAATTTTTCCAGTATGCGCAGCTTTGATGATTGCATCCACGGCATTTTCCACAATGTCGTCTGCCACTACCAGTTCTAACTTGATTTTAGGTAAAAAATCGACCACATATTCCGCTCCGCGATAAAGCTCCGTATGCCCTTTCTGGCGACCGAACCCCTTAACTTCGGTGACGGTTAAGCCATTAACACCGATAGTGGAAAGTGACTCACGCACTTCATCTAACTTAAAAGGCTTGATAACGGCTTCAATTTTTTTCATGTCAATCTCGCTCCATAATATTTAATTTAATAATTCTTATCACGTTCTGAAATTAAAAATTCAGTTCGACTTTACATCAAAATCCAACTTAACTGTAATCGGGTGGCGTCTATCTTTACCAAAGCCTTTATGTGTAATACGCACGCCTACGGGTGACTGGCGACGCTTATATTCATTCCGATCAATCAGCGAAATAACGCGCTTCACGTCTGCTACTACATATCCCTTTTCTATGATATCGTGAACACTTAAATCGTCTTCGACATAAGCCTCGATAATACCATCTAGCACATCGTAGGGTGGCAAACTATCTTGATCCACTTGATTGGTGCGTAATTCAGCTGAGGGTGGGCGTGTAATAATGCGTTGTGGTATCGCCTTGGAAAGACTGTTTCGGTAGTGGCATAACCTGTATACCAACGTTTTTGGCACATCTTTCAATAGAGCAAAACCGCCTGCCATGTCCCCATAGAGCGTGCAATAACCAACGGCCATCTCACTTTTATTACCCGTAGTGACGACAATACTACCAAATTTATTAGAAATAGCCATTAGCAACATTCCGCGTATTCTGGCCTGCAGATTCTCTTCTGTCGTGTCAAAAGGCAAGCCTTTAAACTCATCCGCAAGTGCGCCTCTAAAGTTATCAAATAATGTGTTGATTGGAATTTGACTATATTTCACACCCAGCGTATTCACCATTTCAATCGCATCGTCTACGCTCATATTGGCAGTAAATTCGGATGACATTAACACCGCATGCACATTATCAGCACCCAGTGCATCTACCGCGATAGCGAGTGTCAATGCTGAATCAATGCCGCCAGATAATCCCAACACTACGCCAGGAAAACGGTTTTTATGCACATAGTCCTGTAAGCCCAGTTTTAATGCGCCATACACCGAGGCTTCCGTGCTCAAATGATGGGCGATAGACGCATGTTTGGGATGACCATGATCAAAGTCGACAATTTCTAATGTCGCTTCAAATGCAGGCAGTTGCTGTGTTAACTTACCTCCAGCGTTGAGCACAAAAGAACCGCCATCAAACACTAATTCATCTTGGCCACCCACCATATTAGTATAAATAATGGGCAACTGTGTTTCAAATACACGCTGGCGCAACACCTCTAAACGGGTCGATTGCTTTTCCATATGAAATGGCGAGGCGTTGAGTGCAATCAACAATTCGGCACCCGCTGCTTTAGCTATGGTTGCTGGATTAGGCTGCCATACGTCTGCACAAATAAGCACGCCTATTTTCACATCTTCATGTGCAAAAACCAAAGCTTCACCACCAGAATCAAAGTAACGTTTTTCATCAAACACACTGTAATTGGGCAACGCTTGTTTATAGTAGGTTGCGTAGACTTTTCCATCTTGCAACACCGATGCTGCATTGAAACAATCTTCACCCACTTGTCGAGGATGTCCGACAATAACGGTAATTTCTGGCAAAGCTCGACTAAGTTTAGTTAGTGCGCTATCGCAGGCTTGTAAAAAGTCAGCACGTAATAATAAATCTTCGGGGGGATATCCGCATATGGAGAGTTCGGGGGTAACCAGTAGCGAAGCACCTTGCGCTTTAGCCTGCTTGGCATAGGTGATTATTTTAGCTACATTGCCCGCAATATCACCCACCATGCAGTTCATTTGCGCAATTGCGATTTTCATGGATTCGAGGCTATTCTTATAAATCTTAGTCTGATAATAGCAAGTTTAATAGCTACCACCCGCACCTTTAATTAACTCAACTATTTCGCGATGCTGGCCCTTGAGTGCATAAACCAAAGCTGTCAAACCATATTTGTCTTTTGCCTTCACCTTGGCCTGATGATCCAACAATAACTTAACGATCTCAGTTTGGCCATTATTGACGGCAATATGCAGCAATGGCGTACCTTCTTCATCCAAACTATTCACGTCAGCACCTGCAGATACCAGTGCTTTTGCGGCGTCAAATTGTGATTTTTTTACAGCCCAAGTCAGCGCTGTCCATTTCACATGGTCTTGCTGATTCACATTCGCCCCTTGTTTTAGCAACAATTCAACCGCTGGGGTGTGGCCCTGCCGAGCGGCAATCATTAAGGCGGTTAAACCCAACTTATCTTGGGCATGAACATCTGCTTTATTATCCAATAACACTGAAATAGTGGGCAAGTCACCACTTTTAGCCGCATGCATCAGAACACTTTTACCATCATCACTTTTTGTATTCACATCCACACCCTGCTTCAATAGCATATTGACCGTGCGTGAGTAACCAGACACCGCCGCAATTCCAAAAGCACTCCAGCCTGCTGGGTCGCGTACTTTGGCATCCGCACCGTTTTTCAGTAAAACTTCAACCGTCGCCACATGGTCCTTTTTCGCGGCATACATTAAGGGCGTCCAGCCACCTTTATCCTTTGCGTTGATTTCCGCCCCCCTGCTGAGGAGTGCAGAAACCACCTCTGACCGATTTTTACGTGCGGCGTACATCAAAGCACTCGCGCCATCCATATCTTTCGTATTCGCACTTACACCACTAGCCAACAGAGCATTGACCGTCGACAAATCGCCCTTTGAAGCAGCAGTAAGTAAATAAGAAATATCTTCCGCCGCTGTAACAGGCAGTACGACAGAAAAAAGAATGAATATGGCAACTGAAAAACGTTTAAGTAAACTATACATATAATTATTAATCGACAATTCCTTATGAATCAGTTAACAAAACAACTATTATTGGTTTTTAATGGCCTCAAGTACAGCCTCACCCAAGCCAGCTGGCGAACTTGCTACTACCGCGCCGGCCAATTCAAGTGCGCGAATTTTATCGGCAGCCTTACCACTACCACCTGAAATAATTGCTCCCGCATGCCCCATACGTTTACCTGCTGGTGCAGTTTGCCCAGCGATATAAGCCGCTATCGGCTTAGTTACATGGCTTTTGATAAATTCAGCTGCGGCTTCTTCATCTGAGCCGCCAATTTCGCCAACCATAATAATGGCTTCAGTTTCATCATCCGCCTCAAACATTTGCAAGCATTCGATAAAATTAAGCCCTTTAATTGGGTCGCCACCAATGCCTACACAAGTACTTTGACCTAAATTTAGTGCAGTCGTTTGATGTACAGCCTCATAAGTCAGCGTGCCCGAGCGCGACACAATACCGACCTTGCCACGCAGGTGAATACTGCCTGGCATGATGCCAATTTTGCACTCATCTGGCGTAATCACACCTGGGCAATTTGGCCCAATGAGCCTTGTACCATGCGCTTTAAGCGCAGCTTTTACATTCAGCATATCCAATACAGGTATGCCTTCCGTAATGCAAATAATTAAATCGATGCCAGCATCACATGCTTCCAGAATTGAATCCGCCGCAAACGCTGGTGGCACATAAATAACACTTGCCGTTGCGCCAGTATTTTTTACCGCATCACGCATCGTATTAAATACAGGTAAGCCTAGGTGTGTCATACCTCCTTTGCCTGGCGTCACACCACCAACCATTTTTGTACCATAGGCCAGCGCTTGTTCTGAGTGAAAAGTACCCTGCTTGCCTGTAAACCCTTGGCAGAGTACTTTAGTATTTTTATTCACTAAAATACTCATGCTGCCACCGCTTTCACTGCTTGCACCGCAGCATCAGTCAAACCATTTGCCGAGATAATATTCAATCCACTGTTTTGCAACATTTGTTTACCTAAATCCACATTGGTACCTTCTAAACGCACGATGACCGGAATTTGCATACCGACTTCTTTCACTGCAGTGATAATACCCTCTGCAATGATGTCGCAGCGCATAATGCCACCAAAAATATTGACTAAAATCGCCTGAACATTATTGTCTGCCAAGATAATTTTGAATGCTTTAGTCACTGTTTCAGCCGTAGCGCCACCGCCTACATCCAAAAAGTTCGCTGGCATGCCGCCGTGTAGCTTAATTAAATCCATCGTTGCCATGGCAAGCCCGGCTCCGTTTACCATACAGCCAATATTGCCATTCAAAGCGATGTAATTTAAGCCCGCATGGTGCGCAACTGCTTCTTTGCTGTCTTCTTGGCTCCAGTCGCGTTGCTCCGCCAAAGCCTTTTGCCGATACAACGCATTATCATCAATACTCATTTTACAATCTAAGGCAAACAATTTGCCATGCGCCGTAAGCACAAGTGGATTAATTTCAAGCAAAGCTAAATCATTTTCTTTAAATAAACGATACAATCCTTTTAATATTTTGCTAAATGTACTGATTTGGTCACCCACTAAATCTAACTTAAATGCTAAATTCCGTGCTTGAAAATCTACCAAACCATTAAGTGGGTCACAGACTTCCTGCAAGATTTTCTCTGGGCTACTGTGAGCGATTTCTTCAATATCCATACCACCTGCAGATGAAGCCACAACCACCACACGTTCCAATGTTCTATCCACCAACATAGATAGATAAAGCTCGCGTGCAATCGGCAAGGTTTCTTCAATCAACACCTGATTGACTGGTTGGCCATCGGGTGCATTTTGATAAGTGACCAGCGTTTTCCCCAACAACTCACTTGCCACCACTTGCGCCTCTTTGGGCGACTTGACCACCTTAACGCCGCCAGCTTTACCGCGTCCACCAGCATGCACTTGGGCTTTAACGACCCATGCATCGCTAGCAATTTCAGTCGTTACCGCTACTGTCTCCTTGGCAACGGCAATAACTTGTCCGCGCGGCACTGGAATACCGTATTTTTGCAGTAAAGTTTTAGCCTGATATTCATGCAAATTCATAAAATAAAGTTCATATTAAAAGTAATGCACATTTTCGCCCAATTTAGCTAATTGCGCTAGCATTGGCTTGATATTCTGCGTGTTTTATCAATCACAGATTGTGCCAAGTGTATAATTGCATTTTTAATTCATTTTTCAAGCTATGCGACTCGTCATTCAAGGTACAGCTATTACTTTTGCACATTTAGCCCACATCCACCAACTTAGCGGAACCAGTGTCCAATTTACGCAAATAGCACAGCATGCCTATTACCTAGCCAACCAAGGTACACCAATAGAATCCGTAATAGAATTCTGTACAGCGCAAAAAATAGACTGTGCCTATGTGCAGGACAAACACTTAATTAATCATTACGGTTTGTGCGTGATGGACATGGACTCGACCCTCATCAGCATAGAATGCATAGATGAAATCGCAGACATGATTGGTATTAAGCCTCAAATTGCAGCCATTACAGAACGGGCAATGCAAGGCGAACTGGATTTTGCCCAAAGCTTACGAGAACGTGTGGCATTGCTTAAAGGTTTAAAAGAAACAGACTTATTGCATGTGCTGAATGAACGGCTCCGGTTGAATCCTGGCGCCAACGAATGGATCGCCGCATGTAAAGCCAACAACATCACAACTTTGCTAGTTTCTGGCGGATTTACTTTTTTTGCAGACCGCGTAAAAGCCATGCTGGATTTGGATTATGCCGTTTCAAATACTCTGGAAATTATTAACGGCAAGCTGACTGGAAAAGTATTAGGCAATATTGTGGATGCGCAAACCAAAGCAGACGAGTTAATCAAATTACGCGATCAATTAGGATTAGCTGCCGCACAAACCATTGCGATTGGTGACGGGGCAAATGACCTTAAGATGATGCATGTTGCTGGCATTGGCATTGCCTACCATGCCAAACCCATTGTTCAAGAAAAAGCCACCTATGCCCTCAATTTTATGGGATTAGACGGCGTTATTAATCTAATTAACACCTAAATTTTATTGGGCTGTGTTATCTGCCGATAGTTTAATGACAGAACTGGCCAAGCGCTTTCTGTTTTCTTTTAAATAGCCAAGAAACTCAAGTGCCGTTGTTGGCACAACATCAGTTTCTCTTTCCGTTGTGTCTAAAGTAGTTGTAACTAAAGGCAATGAGAAAATCGAAATTTCACGATCGACTGTGTTTAGATCATGATGTTGCTCAAGATCAAAGATTGCTAATATTTTATCGTGGATTTTTTCACTGTCGCTGACATAAGGTACGATTACCCAGAAGTCTTTGGCATCACGCGCAACAATATCTGTTTTACGGAACGTACTGCTAAAGGAGGTGGTTAACATAGCAAGCCGTTTAAATGCCTCTTGCACACCAATCGCTTCGGCAAGTTCATGGTTTGTTCCAAACTCAATGTGCACCAAGCCAAATTGCAATGAATTTTTATAGCGTTTTAAAAGTGCCAACAACCATTCTAATGTAAACAGAAATGCACGGCGCGACTCAATGTCGCTCATAACCAACTTATTGTTTTCAATATTCATTCAGAACTTTTTCCCAGCCACTTAATGTTGCAATTGCAAACACTAAATAACTTATATTTTTTTGAAATTTTCAGCCGATAAATGGCTATAAACTTTAATAAAGCTTGTTTATTTGCTTGGTATCTTTTTCAACCACTACATCAAGATGATTGCCAATATTCAGCGCCAAATCAACACCATTGAAACTCGCATCTTCACCTTGTCTATGCGTCATTATTGGCTGATAAGGTGGAAAGATGTACCTTAACAAAGACTCTTTTTTAAATAGAGGCAACATTTATACGTACCGTGAATTAGCTGAATCACTCTGTTCTAACTGTGCATTGTCAACCAAAGAATCGGTGGCCAATGCCACTATGCGATGTTGCTCGCCATGTGCGTTTGGCGCACTCCATAGCAAATCAGTTTGCAAGGCCAAAAAGCCTTTTTTAGTAATACTGTAAGAAATTGATCTTGGGCTATCATGCAGTAATCTACCTTGAAATATATGCCCTGATTCAACTAAGTTACGAATGATTTTTATATCATCTTGCCTAGAGTAAGACAAAACCCCGCTCTTTTCAGCAATCCGGAATAGAATCTCTAAAGCCTCTTTACTTAGGTATTTCTCATTTTCAATCATGATTTAATTTCCTTACCATGTTCACGTGGCTAAAATTAACATCTCAATTTCAAGCCCATTATTTTTTAACATTTCACTTTTAGTTGTAGGCACGTTCATAGATATATTCAACTGAATGGTGTAACAACTAATTTAAATACTTGCAATCAACATGCCAAAATTCGCCGAAATAAATTTTTATAATAGCTTGATTTATAACAAAAAATTATTGCCTGATAATTATTTTGTAAGTTATCGTGAAGTTGATGTCATTTTGAAAGACAACCTTGTCATTTTTTCATCAATTTTTCTAGGAATGTGGCATTTTCTAACGTCATAACAGGCAATAAAAATCTAGAAAATTCATTTCTTGTGTATGAAAATGATTGAAATATTGCCAGTGAATATTGCTTAAAGGAATTGGAGAAGAGAATTGGCTAAGAAAATTGAATAGTCGAGCTGATGGTTTTACTAAACCAACTTTACAATTCTGTCGTTGGATTTACTTTATCTGTAGATTTAAAGCGCGCCTAAATAAGCCAACTCAGTTTCGCTAAATCCTGCTTGGCGTCTAGCCTCTAAATTGAAGGGTGGACGCAATTTTGGTGCGCTGTATTGCTCGGATAATTGTTGATAGGTAAGCACAGGTTCTAGCTTATTTTGGCTACAAAGCCAATTAAACCAGCGATTACCAATAGCCACATGGCCGATTTCATCGCGCAAGATAATATCCAATATTTCCGCTGCGGCACTATCGCCAGCTTGTGCAAGTTTGGCTCTTAGTTGCGGCGAGGCATCCAAACCACGCGCTTCCATGGTGCGCGGCACTAATGCGATACGCGCAAGCACACTTCCTTGAGTTCTTTCTGCCATTTCCCACAAGCTGTTGTGCGCATCAAAATCGCCATATTCAAAACCTAAGCTCTGCAAATGCGAATTCAGTAGGCCAAAATGATAGGCTTCCTCATCGGCCACTTGAAGCCAATCGGCATAAAACTGGGCTGGCATTTTGCTAAAGCGCCAAATGACATCCAAAGCCAAATTAATTGCGTTGAATTCAATGTGTGCAAGCGCGTGTATCAAAGCCGCACGGCCCTCAAGTGTATTCATTGCACGGTGTTTTAATAACCTTGGCGCAATCAGTTGAGGCTTGCTAGGTCGACCTGGTATGGGCTGATTGGGTACAGGTGCCGTCGATAATTCAAGTGGGATGGAACCTGTCCGCCAATCTTCAGCCAATTGACGAACGGCATTTGCTTTAAGGCCTGCATCAGCCTCGGCCAAACAGTTTAATGCTACCTGACGAAGCTCAATAGATACAGTGTGTAAAGTCATTAAATACTATATTTTTTGTGCAATTCTCGGAGTGCTACTATAGAAGTCAACTACAGCGGAATAAAATCTAATTCGCCGGCCTTCATATCAGGCACTAACAAGAATTTTTCATCTTTAGTTATTGCGATATCTGCTGCGGATTGATATCCACCTTTTAATAAATTAACCTCTCCTTTGGTGTTTACTGTAAACACCTTACCATTCTTCCAATCGCTCACATACATGCTGCCATTGGAGTGATGTACCACGCCGTCACCCCCACCAAAACCTTCATTCAGGTCAGTTAAAACCTGTGTTTTAGTATTCAAACTATAAAGTATGCCAGAGGTAAAATCTAAAATAATAAGCGCTTCGCCTGTGTTATCCGCCAACAAACCATTGGGCGCTTTAATGCGGGCATCCTGCTGGTCATTAATCAGTAATTTTACTTCACCTTGCGCGTTGATCTTGTATACAGCACCGCCTTTGCCTGCGCCAAATAAATCACCACTGTCACTTACGTATAAATTGCCTTGTGGATCCGCTTCCAAATCGTTTAAAAACAAAGGAATGCTTGGAAACGCGCTGGCAGCAACAAAATTTTGCACTTTGCCATTCGTATCAATTTTCAAAATCTTAGTTTTATCTGCCACGTATAAAGTTTGACCGATAATAGCCAAACCTTTTGGATCATCTAAACCCGTTGCAAAAACACGCGCCTTACCATGTTCTATCACGGTAATTCTACCATCACCATCTTTACCAAATTCATTGATTTCAGACACATAAATCTTGCCATCTTTCGCCTGCACTGCAGACTCCGGTGTTTTCAGACCTGTAATTTTTTGTGCCAGAACAGCATTCGATTTAACTTGATGAGTACAAGCCACTCCTAACAATGCCAATAGGTACGTGGCTATGAATATTTTTTTTTGCATGATTTGCTTTCTGAAGTGAAGTTGAATATTGGCAGTTTACACTGAATAAGCAATACGATATATGACACCCGATTTATCATCTGATACGTACAGTGCTTGATCCTCCCCCACAGCCACATCGACAGGACGACCCCAAGCCTCGCTGCCAGCCAACCAGCCTGTTGCAAAATCTTCACTACTCACGGGCTGATTATTTTTAAACTTGATACGCACTAATTTATAACCAGATGGTTGTTTGCGATTCCATGAGCCATGCAATGCCACAATCGCATCTTGCTTATATTCTACAGGCCAGTTGGTTTTATCTAAAAAGCTAATACCAATAGGCGTTGAATGTGAGGTCAGGGTAATCGCTGGTGCTTGCGTTGTACTGCAAAAACCCGCTTCGGCTGGAAAGTTTGGATCTTCCACATTTTGTTTTATATTATTTGAATCAGCCCAACAATGCGGCCAACCATAATGCTGACCTGCCTCAATTATATTAATATGTTCAGGCGGCAGTTCATCATTCACTGCACCATTTTTAGTGCTTGAGCGCATATCCGCGCCATTGTTGGTAGCATACATCGCACCTGTTTGGGGATGCCATGCAAATCCCTGCGAATTCCGCAGTCCACGTGCCCATACGGCGGATTGCGGATGCCGACCGATTGTCAATAGTGAACCTGCCGGCTGGCCTTCAAGGGTATAGCGCAAAAGCGTAGCGCGTGTAGAATCATTTTCGATACAGACATTACAGCTTGAGCCAACATTGATAAAAAAATAGCCATCGGGACTCAATTTGATATTTTTGAGTGTATGCCCGCCTGAGGCTAAGCCGCCGATAAAGGGTGCAATTTTTGCTGGCTTACCGTAAACGGGCATTGTTAACTTAACGATCCCATCTTGATTGGCAACAAAAAGCGTATCCGCAACAATGGCTAAGCCTTGAGGTGCGTTCAATTTATCTGATACAAGCACTACTTCATCCGCAATGCCGTCTTTATTAGCATCAGGTAGCTTAAGCAAGCGGTTACCTTTTGCAGAGGTCACATAAAGATTGCCAGTTGCATCAAACGCTATAAAGCGGGCGCCGGCTAAAAATGCACCCTGCTTGGTTTTATTGTCGGCAAAAATGCTAATTTTAAAGCCGGCAGGCAGCTTAATGCTTGGTAAATCAGGTTTAGAATTGGCAGTTTGCATGCCAATTAACACAAGCGATATAAGCGAAGTGAAAATACTGAAGCGTATAAATTGTGGCATTTTCTGATGCATTATTTTCATCTTTTAGGCCTAAACTTAGTATTCATTTTAGAAACTTAGGTATTTATGTCAGCGTGTCTGCCCAAATATTTTGCGACCACGCGACAGCATATTCGCCTTCTTTCTCTGAGGGTGACAAAGATACACCTCCGCCTTCAGCGGATACCATGATTTTTTTTGCTTCATCGTATCGGTACACATTGGCCACATGCATGGCTGATTTATCACTCACATAGCTATAGCAAGTGTTTGCAAATACAGGCGCTGGATCTGGCACTTGCCCTGCCAGAAGTTGCACAATGGCATTAGCACAAATCTTGGCTTGATTTGTCGCCATGTGGGCAGATTTTGGCAAGCCAGCGGCAACACTGTCTCCAATGACATGAACATTTTGCACACGTTTAGATTCATAGGTTAAAAAGTTCACCTCGCACCAAGGATAGTCCTTTTCAGTCAAATCGGCTATTTGGGCGATTTTACCCGCACGTTGCGGCGGAATGACATTCAACACATCTGCTTTAAATTGATCAAACTCGGTCGAAACTGTTTTACTCGCAACTTCGACGTTCGAAATCGCATGATCAGGGCGATAATCGATAATACCTGGATATAACTCTGCCCAAGCTTTACTAAACAAGCCTTTTTTAGAAATGATTTCAGCATTGGCATCCAGCACCACTATCTTACTTTTTGGCTTGTTTGTTTTGAGGTAACTTGCCACCTGACAAACGCGCTCATACGGCCCGGGTGGGCAGCGATAGGGGGCTTTGGGTACGTTCATCACAAACACTCCGCCATCTGGCATTGCTTCAAGTTGCTTACGCAAGTTCACCGTTTGCCAACCTGCTTTCCAAGCATGTGGAATCTGATTTTGCGCTTCAGCACTCGCAAGCATAGGCAGGCTGGCAAAATCAAAATCAATACCTGGTGCGACAATAAGTCTGTCGTAACTTAACTCTCCTCGGGAGAGCGTGATTTTTTTTGCTTCTGCATCGATGGTGGTAACTTTATCATGCACCCACTTAATGCCATGATTGGTTTTAAGAGCATCGTAACCAAATGTTAAATCGTTGATACTTTTGCTGCCACCCAGCACTAAGTTGCTTAATGGGCAAGAAACAAATTGTGTATTCGGTTCCACCACCACCACTTCAATCGCACCTAAACTCCACAAACGCAAATACTTGGCCGCAGTAGCGCCTGCGTAGCCACCGCCAATCACAACCACACGGCCAAGCGGCGGTTTCGTCGCCTTTGCAAAGCCATTGTGGCTTAATAATAGTGCCCCTATTGCTCCAGTTGCTTTAATGAAATCACGTCGATTAAACCCGCTTAAATGCGTATTCTGATGATTAAAATGATTATTCATGATCAGCCTTTAGTATCTCGGATTTGATTGGCGATTTGTCGATGCGTTGTTGTTTTGAAAAATGTGCTGCGAGTTGGTTAATTTCATCAATCGTCAATCCCTTTGCATGCCGGTGCATTACCGTTGCTTTGCGGCTGCCATCCCTAAAACCTAGCAGTTTCTCGGTTAGTTCTGTTACTGCCATGCCTGCAAGTACGGCATTTGCACCTTTAGATTCTGTACTTCTTGAGGCAATGTTTTGATTATTTACAACAGAATTGCCAAAGGTGCCATGACAGGCGGCACATGAAGCGGCAAGTGAACGTATGTGCGTATTTTGCTCGTCTGAAAAAGTAGAAACCTCAGTTGCAAAACCTTGAACAGGTAAGCATACTGAGGTTATCAGTGACAATACTAAAAAACAAATTACTTGAAATTGTTTCATGATGTTTTAAATGAAAATTAAAACATCATTCTAAATACTTTTTGCTTAAATTACGTGACTTCCGTCACATAAAAAATAAATTAGAAACATCTCTCTTCTTGGCAACCATCATTTTTAACACCAAGACTACTCAACAATTCCACCATATGTGTATTACCAGAATCCTTTAGTGCACGAATAATTGAAACATCCGCTTTTAGCTTTTCGTTCACATTTGCACCACTGCTAGCCAGCAGTTTCACCATATCATCAAATCCATTAAATGCCGCCAAATGAAATGCCGAGTTATGTGATAACGGATGAACATAATTAATATCGCCACCTTTAGCAACTAAATATTTAACGACTTCCAATTGATTTTTATTCGCCGCCATTTGAATGGGTGACCAGGCAAATGATTTCTCGTCCACATTTTTAGGATCAGCTTCAACATATTTTTTGACTATTTTTAAATTTCCACTGGTAATAGCATCAACATATTCTAATGATTCATCATCGGTAAGCGCCATCGCATTGAACGAAAAACCTAAGACCATTGAAGCAACTAATGCTGTAAAAAGTGTACGAATAAATTTCATGTTACCTATCTCCAAAGTTATTTTTAATTGAATTAACCATTGTAAAACTTAAGCTATATTGCGTCTTGCATTTCTAAACATTCTCATCCAAGCACTATCTTCAGCATCGCCACAGCGTTGCCATGTATTTTGAACATTACGAATTACCCTTTCAGGATGTGGCATCATAATACTAAAACGTCCATCTGTGGTTGTTAATCCAGTAATACCTTGTGGTGAACCATTAGGATTAGACGGGTAGCTAGTTGTTGGCGTTGACGCGTTGTCGATAAACCGCATCGTCACCAATTTTTTAGCTAACACGTCATTGACCATCGATTGTTGAGAAAATTCCGTGAATCCTTCACCATGCGCAACAGCTATTGGCATTTTGCTTCCCTCCATGCCACTAAAGAACAAGGACGGTGACTCTAAAACCTCTACCATCGCCAATCTAGCTTCAAATTGTTCAGATTTATTTTTCACAAAATGTGGCCAATGTGCCGCACCAGGGATGATTGTTTGCAGGTTACTCATCATTTGGCAACCGTTACACACGCCTAAAGCAAAGCTATCAGCACGGTTAAAGAAGGCTGAGAACTCATCTCTTGCACGTGAGTTAAATAAAATTGATTTAGCCCAACCTTCACCCGCTCCTAATACGTCTCCGTACGAGAAACCTCCGCATGCAACAAAGCCAGCAAAGTCTTTTAATGACACTCGGCCAGCAATAATATCGCTCATATGTACATCAAAGGTATCAAATCCAGCACGGTCAAACGATACTGCCATTTCCACATGGCCATTTACGCCTTGCTCACGCAGTATCGCCATTTTTGGACGAGCGCCAATATTAAGGTAAGGTGCAGCAATGTTATCGTTGGGTTCAGAAGTTAGCTCTGCAAATAAACCACGATTGCTCTCATCTAAAATACGGTCATATTCTTGTTGTGCACAAACTGGGTTATCTCGCAACTTCTGCATTTGATACGTGGTTTCTGACCACATGCGATGCAGGTTCACGCGTGTGTCACTAAACAGTACTTTATCGTGCTGTTTAATTTCAATTTGATTCCCAGCAACAACTTTACCTACTACGAATGCCAAGCCGTTAAACTGTTTAACGACAGCATCTGCATCAGCTGCTGCCACTTGAATCACTGCACCTAGCTCTTCGTTATAGAGTGCACTTGCCGCATCGCCTTGCAAGCTAGAAATATCCACATTCAAACCGCAATGGCCAGCGAATGCCATTTCAACTAAAGTAGTAAACAAGCCACCATCTGAACGGTCATGATAGGCTGAAATTTTGCCGGCTTTATTCAATTGCTGAATAGTATTAAAGAAATGTTTCAACTGCGCTGCGTCATCTACATCTGGCGCAACATCACCTACCGCACCATAAACCTGTGCCAAACTTGATCCGCCCATGCGGTTTTTACCACCGCCCAAGTCAATCAAAATTAATTTAGAAGGTGCTTCAGTTTGCAATTGTGGCGTTAGCGTTTTACGCGCATCTGGCGTGGTTGCAAAAGCGGTAACTACCAATGAAATTGGCGATGTCACTGCCTTATTGACACCGTCTTCGTTCCAAACGGTTTTCATGGACATTGAATCTTTACCCACTGGAATGCTGACTCCTAGTTGCGGACACAACTCTAGACCTACAGCTTTAACCGTTTCAAATAAAGCCGCATCTTCACCTGCATGGCCAGCTGGCGCCATCCAGTTGGCTGAGAGTTTTAATACGCTTAAATCATCAATTAAACAAGCAGCAATATTGGTAATCGACTCACCAATCGCCATGCGACCTGATGCAGGTGCACTAATTAAGGCTAAGGGCGCTTTTTCACCAATAGCAAAAGCCTCACCTACATAAGTTTCATACCCAGCCAGCGTCACAGCAACGTCAGCCACTGGCACTTGCCATGGGCCAACCATTTGCTCACGGGCCACTAAACCAGTGACTGAACGGTCACCAATCGTAATCAAGAAGGTCTTATCAGCCACACCTGGCAATCTCAACACACGAGAAGCTGCCTCTTTTAAATCAATTTTGCTGGTATCAAAAGCTATTAATTGTTTGGTCGTGCTTTTTACGTCACGTGTCATTTTCGGCGGCTTACCGAGCAATACAGACATCTCCATGTCTACTGGCTTATTACCAAAATGACTATCCGCCACGGTTAAATGTCGCTGTTCCGTGGCAATACCCACAACCGCGAATGGACAGCGCTCACGCTCACAAATCGCTTTAAAGCGTGGCAAATCATCTTGTGCAATTGCCATCACATAACGCTCTTGCGCTTCGTTGCTCCACAACTCACGTGGCGACATGCCAGGCTCTTCGTTATTCACATCACGCAATTGGAAAGTTGCACCCACGCAAGCATCATTGACTAACTCTGGAAAAGCATTTGAAATACCACCCGCACCAACGTCATGGATACTCAAAATTGGGTTGGCATCACCTAGTTGCCAGCAACGGTCAATCACCTCTTGCGCTCTGCGCTCTAGCTCTGGGTTACCGCGTTGTACAGAATCGAAATCTAGATTTTCGACATTGCTACCAGTATCCATACTTGAAGCCGCACTACCACCAAGACCAATCAACATCGCAGGGCCGCCGAGCTGCACTAATGCTGCGCCAGCAGGAATTGGATTCTTTTTAGAGTGTTTTGCGGAAATATTACCTAAGCCACCCGCCAACATAATTGGCTTGTGATAACCACGCATTTCGTTGTTTGATTCCAACTCAAATGTACGGAAGTAGCCTGCAATATTGGGGCGACCAAACTCATTGTTATAGGCCGCGCCACCGAGTGGGCCATCAATCATAATTTGAAATGGTGAGGCAATACGGCCAGGGCGACCGTAATCATTCGCTTCCCAAGGCTGCTCAAAGTTTGGAATGTTTAAATTTGATACTGAAAAGCCAGTTAAACCTGCTTTAGGTTTAGAGCCACTACCTGTTGCACCTTCATCTCGAATCTCACCACCTGCACCCGTTGCCGCACCAGCAAATGGAGAAATCGCCGTTGGGTGGTTATGCGTTTCCACCTTCATTAGGTAATGCATTTCTTCTTCAATAAAGCCGTATGCACCATTTTCACGTGGGTAAAAACGTTTGGTTTTTTCTCCAGACAATTGACCTTCAACAATAGAAGAGTTATCAGAATAAGCTACCACTGTGTTTCCTGGGTTGAGCTTATGCGTGTTACGAATCATGCCGAACAAGGAGAATTCTTGCTGAGCACCATCAATTACCCAATCCGCATTGAATATCTTATGGCGGCAATGTTCAGAGTTCGCTTGTGCGAACATCATCAGCTCAACATCGGTTGGGTTGCGTTGAATTTTGCTGAAATTATCAAACAAATAATCCACTTCATCCGGCGACAAAGCCAAACCCATATCGTTATTGGCTTTTACCAGCGCTTGCTTGCCACCCAGCAAAATATCGACTGTGCTTAATGGTTTTGGCGTGTCGGTGTGGTACAGCTTAGCCGCATCTTCAATGCTGGCAATCACCGTTTCCGTCATCCGGTCATGAATCAATGGCAACAATTTTTTGCGCTCTTCTTGCTTTAATTTTTCACCATTTTTGGTTTGTACAAAATAAGCAATGCCGCGCTCTACGCGTTGCACAGACTTTAAGCCACAGTGTTTAACAATATCAGTCGCACGTGATGCCCAAGGCGAAATCGTGCCGATACGAGGAATCACTAAAATCAATTCACCCTTTGGATTTTCTGCTTGCAAGCTTGGACCATAGGTAAGAATTTGTTTTAAAGTATTTTGTTGTGCATCATCCAGCGCAACATCAGTCCAAACAAAATGCCTAAATTCAGCATAAATATGCGTAATATTCGCAACATTGAGCTTAAGTTGAGATTGAATTTTCTCGATACGGAATGAAGATAAAGCGGCGCTACCACGTAGGCATGCCATTTGAGTGTGGGCTTTAGATTGAGTCATTAAAATTCAGCTAAATAAATACAAATTGCGAATGCTGAATTCTAACAGATTGGCGGAAATTAAGCCTCAAATTGCTGACTAGTGATACTAAAAATAGACTTTTCTATAGCAAACAAAAGCGGTAAGTTTCATAGGGTTTTGATTTCAAACTTCCCTACTATCGCGCCTAAATTTCACTTAATGATGGAAGTTTTCGGCAGGCGGCTGTCTGAGCGTAAGCGAGTTTTCACATCAGAATAATTGCTTTAGCAATTCGTGATGATGGGGATGACCTTTACGGTTAAGGATTGCCGCCCATCATTAAGAGAAATGTATGAAACAAGCGATGGGGGTCTTTTTGTTTGGTTATTTTTTCGGACAAGCAAAATAAAATAACTCGCCTAGGGGCGAAAAAGGATAAATTAATCAAAAATAAATAGTTTTCATATGGTGGGATATACTGGCTGAAGAATAGCCGCAACAGTAGGTCCTGCACCACCAACATCCAGAAAATCCATGTAAAGTGTTACATACCTTAAACTCCATTATTGTATTTAGGCTACGATTTTAGGGAACCGCTATTCAATAGTACATGAGCTAGCGAGAATCAGCTCCCTATTTATTACAGCGCCCCAAACACCTTCTTCAACAAGCTACTTGCCTGCCCCACAGGGTCTTGGCGAATGGCGGCTTCTTCTTTGGCAATCATCAAATAAACGCCTTCTAGCGCTTTATTGGTCACATATTGCTCAATTTTCGCATCTTCTTTTTTCACCACGCCATACTTGCTGCCCATTTCAGCGTATTTATTATAGGTTTCCGCTAGTTGCACTTTTTCGGTGGCTTTGGTCACAATGGGTAAGAATTTCTGCGCCATTTGTGTTGATGTGGTTTTTTTGAAATATTGCGTAGCGGCATCTTGTGGGCCCGTTAGAATAGCTTTTGCGTCTTCAACTGTCATTTTTTTGATGGAGTCCACTAGCAAAGTTTTCGCTTCCGGCACTGCGGCCTCAGCTGCGCGATTCATCTTAAGTATCAGTTCATCGGATTGCTTGCCCATGCCCATCATTTTCATGACTTTTTCAACTTTTTTAAGTGAGCTTGGCAGTGGAATTTTGACTTCTTTATTACCCAAGAAACCATCGGTGGCACCCAACGCACTAATCGCTTTACCTACACCTTGCGTAAGTGCTTCTTTTAAGCCGCCGCTAGCTTCTTTATTAGTTAAATCACTCACGCTTAGTGCGTTGGCGTGCGTTGCAAACAAAACAAAACCTAAGATAGCTAATAGTTGTCGCATTTTTGTCTCCCATGAATGATGTGCAACGTAAGCATAACCTTAAACGATGACTTTTGCATGCGGGACAATCATAATTTACGTTTAGGTACTTTTAACTAGATTAATTGACTCTACCTAATATTCAACAAAGACCTTATACCAGCAAGTGGCATCCCCAATTTACTAAGCCGATGAATCGGCAAGTAAATTGCGAAGGTCTTGTCCGTGGAATAGATGAAAAAAGTTCATTACCCACACGCCAAATGATACTGCCCTGGGAACCGCATGGATATTGGCTCGCAGGGCAGTGCTTGTTAAGACGTTTAAATGCTAAATTTAGCTTTTTACATGCCAAATATTTTTCGCATAATCGCCAATTGCGCGGTCACTCGAGAACTTCGCCATATTTGCCACGTTCAGAATGGCCAATCGCGTCCATTCCTCTTGATTTTGGTAGAGCTTGCCAACGCGATCTTGCGTTTCAATGTAGCTGGCGTAATCGGCCAGCAACAAGTATTGATCGCCATTTTTCAGCAAGTTATCAATAATTGGTTGGTAGCGATTTGGCTCATCTATTGAGAAGAAGCCGCTTGCAATCATATCCAACACTTGTTTGAGTTCAGGGTTGCTATGGTAGTAATCATGCGGGTTGTAGCCGTTAGCTTTCACCTCAGCTACTTGTGGTGTGGTCAAACCGAAGATAAAGATATTCTCTTCGCCTACTTCTTCCATTATCTCAACGTTGGCACCATCTAGGGTACCAATGGTTAAAGCACCATTGAGTGACATTTTCATATTACCTGTGCCGCTTGCCTCGGTACCTGCGGTTGAAATTTGTTCAGACAAATCACTGCCTGGGAATAAGATTTCAGCCGCTGAAACTTCATAGTTTGGGTAGTAAACCACTTTCAATTGGTCACCCACCGCTACATCTTCATTGATAATGGCGGCAACATCGTTGATTAAACGGATGATTTGCTTTGCCATCCAGTACCCTGGTGCGGCTTTACCGCCAAAAATAATGGTACGTGGCGTGATATTTTTCTCACCATTCCGAATGCGGTTGTACAAAGTGATGACGTGCAATACATTCAATAGTTGACGTTTGTATTCATGAATGCGTTTAATTTGCACATCAAACAAGCTATTTACATTTAACTTAATGCCCGTTTTTTGCTCGATTTTGGCGGCCAATCTGGCTTTATTCACTTGTTTTACTGCGGCAAAGGCTTTTCTAAAGTCTTTATCATTGGCCAATGGGGCAATTTTTTTGATTTGCGTTAAATCTTTTTTGAAGTCGCCACCAATGACTTTTTCAATCAGCGAAGTCAAACCAGGGTTAGCTTGATTCAGCCAACGACGCGGTGTAATACCGTTGGTGACGTTAGTCATTTTACCCGGGTAAATGCGGTCGAAATCGGCAAATAAATGCTGCTTTAGCAACTGGCTATGCAATGCTGCCACTCCGTTTACCGTGTGACTGCCTACCACCGCCAAATGCGCCATGCGCACACGGCGACCATTAGATTCGTCAATGATGGAAACACGTTTTAACAGCTCAGGATCACCTGGGAAGTGGTGATTGACCATGTGCAAGAACTCGTGGTTTATTTTATAAATAATTTCTAAATGGCGCGGCAGTAGGCGACCAAATAAATCGACTGTCCAAGTTTCCAGTGCTTCTGGCATGAGGGTGTGGTTAGTGTAAGCAAAAATCTTAACTACTAATCCCCAAGCAAAATCCCAGTCTAATCCATGTACATCAACCAATTGATACAACATCTCCGCCACACCAATCGATGGGTGCGTATCATTAAGCTGAATGGCGATTTTGTCTGGCAGAATCTTCCAATCCGCCTGCTTTTTAACATCATGCGTGCTTAAAAAGCGGCGTAGAATATCTTGAATAGAGGCGGAAACAAAGAAATATTGTTGTTTTAAACGAAGCTCTTTACCCAATACTGACGCATCATTTGGGTAAAGCACTTTTGAGATATTTTCTGTGTCGTTACGTTCTTGTACAGATTTCTCATAATTGCCGTCATTGAAATGGCTTAAATCAAACTCACGCGCCGCCTTAGCTGACCATAGACGCAAACTGTTTACAGTTTCGCCATAACCTGGCACTGGCACATCATAGGCCATCGCCACTACGTGCTCAGCATCCACCCAATGTTGCGTTTCGCCTTTCTCCGTTTCATATTTCACTACGTGTCCATAAAACTTGATGCTGTAAGTCGCTTCTGGGCGTTGGAACTCCCAAATATTGCCATAGCGTAGCCAATTATCTGGGTTTTCTACCTGTTGACCATTTTCAATAGTTTGCTTAAACATGCCGTATTCATAGCGAATACCGTAACCAGTGGCTGGGATATCCATGGTTGCCATGGAATCTAAGAAACAAGCCGCTAGACGACCTAAACCACCGTTACCTAGCGCCGCGTCAGTTTCCATTTCTACAGTATTTTCTAAATCACGGCCTAACGAAGCTAAACCACTTTTTAACTCATCATTAATGCCCAAGTTTAGTGCAGCATTGCTCAACATGCGCCCGATTAAGAACTCAAGTGATAAATAGTAAACGCGTTTTGGATCATCACGATAATAAGATTCAGCTGTTTTAACCCATCGCTCAACCACATGGTCACGAACGGTGTAACTCGCTGCGTCGTACCAGTCTCTTGGCGTTGCCGCGTCATTGGTTTTAAAGCTAGAGAAAATCAAATGGTTCTGCAAAGCCTGATCCACCGGCGATAGCTTAGGCATTACGCTCGCTTTTGCTTTACTTGTTCTCTTAGGTTTTGCCGTAGCACTTACTTCAACTTTTGCCGTAGTTTTAGTTGCCGCTTTAGTTTTGGTACTTGCTTTAGCCGGTGTTTTCGCTGGAGTAGTCATTAGAGCCTTTTCGGTGCTTGAAATTATTGATTAATCACAAGCTGTATTCTAGCAAAAAATGTACCACCTATAAATGTCTGAAATGTAAAAACCATTTCTATAGTATTGATAAAAAACCCGCCAAGCTTGGACTTTGGCGGGTTGATTTCTTACTCAATCTTAATAAAAACTTAGCTAATTAAGCTATTCATGCGCTTCACAAAGCTTGCTGGGTCATCCAAAGTACCACCTTCAGCTAACAAAGCCTGATCAAACAGTACGAAAGCTAGATCACTAAAGACTGCATCTGTAGATTCACCCTCAAGACGTTTCACTAATTTATGCGATGGGTTAATCTCTAAAATTGGCTTAGATTCAGGTGCCTTTTGCCCTGCCGCCTTTAACATGCGCGCTAAGTTACCTGATAAGTCATGCTCATCGCTGACTAAGCATGCAGGTGAATCGGTTAAGCGATGCGTCACACGCACATCTTTCACTTGTTCACCCAAAGTTTTCTTGATTTTTTCAACCAATGATTTTGCATCTTCTTCAATTTTCTTTTGAAACTCCTTTTCAGTATCAGATTCAAGTTTGCCTAGATCCAAATCACCTTTGGCGATTGACTGTAATTTTTTGCCTTCAAACTCAGTCAAGCTGCCCAATAACCATTCGTCTACACGGTCAGATAACAACAGCACTTCAAGTCCTTTTTTGCGGAAAATCTCCAAATGCGGGCTGTGTTGTGCGGCTGCAAAACTTTCGGCGGTAATGTAATAAATTGCATCTTGCTCAGGCTGCATGCGCGCGATGTAATCTTTGAGTGAAACGTCTTGCACGTCTTTATCGGCCTTGGTTGAAGCAAAGCGCAACAAGCTGGCGATTTTGTCTTTATTAGCAAAATCTTCGCCCGGGCCTTCTTTCAGCACACGGCCAAATTCCGCATAGAACTTGGTGTAATCTTCAGGTTTGTTTTCTGCCATATCCTCCAACAGGCTCAACACTTTTTTCACAGAACCTGCTTTAATCGCGTCCACATCACGGCTAGATTGCAAAATCTCGCGCGAAACGTTTAAAGGCAAGTCTGAAGTATCAATCACACCACGTACAAAACGCAGATATTGTGGCATCAACTTCTCCGCATCCTCCATAATAAATACGCGTTTTACATACAATTTAATGCCGTGACGGCGGTCACGGTCATACAAATCAAACGGTGCTTTGCTTGGAATATACAACAGTGAAATATATTCTTGCTTACCTTCTACACGGCTATGCGTATAGGCCAGCGGATTCTCAAAGTCGTGAGAAACGTGTTTGTAAAACTCTTGATATTCCTCTTCGGTAATATCATTTTTGCTTCGCGCCCATAATGCAGACGCTTTATTCACCGTTTCATCTTCATCAGTTGCTACTTCAGCACCATCTTTCCACTCGGATTTTTTCATCACGATAGGCAAAGTAATATGGTCTGAATATTTGCGAATGATAGTTTTCAGTTTCCAATCACTGAGAAACTCGTCTTCGCCTTCTCGCAAATGCAATACCACTTCAGTACCGCGTGTTGCTTTTTCCACATCTTCTAATGTGAAATCACCCTCACCTGCAGATTCCCAACACACCGCTTCGTTAGCACCAGCGCGGCGTGTTGTTAATGTTACTTTGTCAGCAATGATAAAAGCTGAGTAAAAACCTACACCAAATTGTCCAATTAGATTCGCATCTTTTGCTTGATCACCCGATAGCGCGTTAAAGAACTCTTTAGTGCCTGACTTTGCGATGGTGCCAATATTGGCAATTACCTCATCACGGTTCATACCAATTCCGTTATCACTTATTGTTAGCGTGCGAGCGTCTTTATCAAAGGCAACGTAAATTTTAAGCTCACTGTCGCCTTCATAAAGCGCGCCATTGCTAATGGCTTCAAAACGTAATTTGTCTGCGGCATCAGAGGCATTAGAAATCAACTCACGCAGTACAATCTCTTTGTTGCTATACAAAGAGTGAATCATCAGTTGAAGTAATTGCTTAACCTCCGCTTGAAAAGCCATCGATTGTTTTGGGTGAGTCTCTTTTTGTAAAGTCTCGGAGGACATAGATTTAGCTCCTAAATGAGTGAATAAAAAAACATTAAATTCATAATGGGGCTAAGGGGATTATTTTCAAGACGGTAAATTTAATTTGTCATTAAAATTTCACACTCTACTTTCACACTATAATTGCATAATAAACAATAATATTGTTTTCACACCTTCAATTGATCAATCACAAAAAGTGTATGAATAACGCTCAAAATACTACAGCTCATTTACCTGCGGACAACGCTCTGCTAGCGGCCATTGACTTAGGCTCGAATAGCTTTCGATTAGAAATTGGCCGTTTGGATAGCGGCCACATTCAGCGCATCGAATATTTAAAAGAGGCTGTTAGGCAAGGGGGTGGATTAGATGAAAATCGCAACCTGACACCAGAATCAATCGAGCGCGGTATACGTTGCCTAGCCAGATTTGGCGAGCGTCTGCAAGGCTTTGCCCCATCACATGTGCGCGCAGTAGCTACCCAAACCTTACGCGAGGCAAATAATCGCGAGGTATTTATCAAGCTTGCTAAAAAAGCCTTGGGATTTGATATCGAAGTGATTTCAGGCGTTGAAGAAGCGCGATTAATTTATCAGGGCGTGAGTCGATTCTTACCACAATCCAATGAAAGACGATTGGTCATAGACATTGGCGGGCGATCTACCGAGTTTATCCTTGGCCAAGGTTTTACTTCGCAGCATACCGCCTCCTTGCATGTAGGCTCGGTCGCTTGGTCACTTAAACACTTTGCCAGTGGTGAATATACCGAAAAAGCATTTACGCGAGCCGAGATAGCGGCTGAGTCCATCTTTGAAACATTAGGCGCGAACTTTAGCATTAAGCAATGGGATGTTGCCTATGGCGCCTCTGGCACAGTAAGCGCAGTTGCTGATGCTTTAGTGCAATATGGCCGACCCATCAACACTGTTACGAAGGAAGGTTTGCATTGGCTACGTGATGAACTATTGCGCGCACGTCATGTGGAAAAACTTCGCTTGCTAGGTCTGCGAGAAGATCGAAAACCCGTTATTGCAGGCGGTTTATCGATATTAATCGCTATATTTGATTTTTTAAACATTGAAACCTTAAAAGTCGCACAAGGTGCGCTGAGACATGGCTTATTGTATGACATGCTAGCGCACGAAAACGAAATAGTGGATTTAAGAAACGCTTCTGTAAAGAGGCTTGCACGTAGGTTTGATGTGGATGAGGCACAAGCTAAGAATGTAGCCGATGTTGCGGAAAAATTATTTGAAAAAATCAGTGAGCCCATACAATTTGCATCAGGCGAGTATCAGTTACATGCACGCAAACTGTATTGGGCAGGACTCCTGCATGAAATTGGCTGCATCGTCTCGCCAATCGACGCGCATTTACATGGCGCGTATATATTGGAGCATGCTGAACCTGCTGGTTTTTCGCAAAGCGAATTACATTGTTTGAGTTTGTTAATATTAGGCCAACGAACGAAATTAAAACGATTAGAGGCTGATTTTTCCAATCGCGTTTTTATCATGCAACTTGTCTGTTTGCGTCTTGCCGTTATCTTGTGCCATGCGAGGCAAACGCCTAATTTAAGAGGTTTTCAGCTTAATTTCGCAAATAATTTTATACAATTATCAGTACCAAAAACTTGGCCAGAAAAATATCCGCAATCCTATTATTTACTAGAAGAAGAAACACTCGCTTGGCAGAAGATTAATTACCGTTTTGAATTATTAAGCCATTGAATTTTGTCATAAAAAATTCATATTCAAAGTGGGTTTAACGGTATAAACTGTTTATATCGTTTAATTTGGAGATTTAAATGTCAAAAATCAATCAACTACAAGCTGCAGCCTTAAAGGGCCCTGTTGAAAAAACGGATGCTGCGAAAACCCCAGAAAAAAAAGTTGTGGTAGCTAAACCTGTTGTTTCTAAACCTATTGTTACAAAACCTGTAGCCGCAAAGCCAGTTGCCGCCAAACCTATTACAGCAATAAGAAAAGCCAAGGTTGCCAAACCCACGAAAGAAAAAACTCCAAAATTAAAAATGGAGCGTGACAGTTTTACGATGCCTAAAGTTGAATATGCTCAATTTTATGTACTTAAGGAACGCTTAGCAAAACTAGGTCAACCCGCTAAAAAAAGTGAACTATTGCGCGCAGGCATAATGCAACTAACCGCAATGACAGATGCCGCACTTAAAGTAGCATTGAGCAAAGTGCCTGCAATCAAAACTGGCCGACCTAAAAAGAAATAAACACCAAATAAACTGTTTAATACTCTGGGTGTTGCACTGTGAATAAATACGTTTGCAATACCCCATTGACTTCACGCTGGCGCAACCACCAAATTGCGCCTTTTTTTACAGCGCAAGCCGACTCATGCATGCCTAGTAGCTTAGTTATTATTAAACCAAGGTTTGGCTGATGGCCAATAATCAGCAGTGTTTTACTACTATCATCATTGATAATTTCTTTAGTAATGCGCGCTAGCGTGCTTTCTGCACTTAAAAAATCAGCAACTTTAATTTCAAGGGGATTGAGATTGTATAAAGCAGTTGCAGTCTGAACGCAGCGCTTAGCTGGACTACATAAAATTTCCACGTTCGAAGGCAAATGTTGATGCAACCAGTTCGCCATCTTTTTTGCATCTTTTTGTCCTCGCTTGGTGAGCGCCCTATCTACGTCTAGGCCGCTGGAACTGCTGTCTTCAGCCTCAGCGTGCCGCCATAAGATTAAATTAGCCATATTGCCTCTGTTAACTAGTTGGCGTATTTTTTGAGCAATTGCAGTTGTGCGCTTAAAGTTTGTTCATGAGAAACTGTGTTAGTTTTTGGCTTTGCTGTATTACGCGTACTTAATAAATATGTTCCATCTTGGTTTAATAGCCAAGCGTCGTGATTATCATCCAAATACATTTGACAGCACTCTTGCAAGATACGTGCGCGATTCGTTTCATCTTGAATCGGCCATGCAATCTCAACCCGCCGCATCATATTTCGATTCATCCAATCTGCACTCGATAACCACATATTTTCAGTTTGGCCAATTTTAAAATAAAAAACACGTGAGTGTTCTAGCAATCGACCGACAATCGATCGTACTCGGATTCGTCCATCTAAGCCCGGTGCATCAATAGGCAGTATGCAAGCGCCACGAACAATTAAATCAACCCCCACTCCCGCCCTTCCAGCCTTCACTAGAGCCTTAACCAGCGCCTCGTCAGTAAGCGCATTCATCTTTAAAATGATACATGCGGGATTACCAGCCTTTGCCGCAAGCTCAGCACTTCTAATTTTAGCAAGCATCTGCCGATGTAAATTAAAGGGTGCAACCAGCAACTTCTGCATGCGTGGCAACTTAATCTGGCTGGCGATATGTCGGAATAGGCATTCCATGTCACGTGTGATTTGTTCATCTGAAGTGAGCATACTAACATCGGTATACAAGCGTGCGGTTCGAGGATTGTAATTGCCCGTAGAAACATGTCCATAATGCTTCAGTTGCCCACCTTCTCGTCGCATAACCAACAACATTTTAGCGTGTGTTTTTAAACCAACAATTCCGTAAACCACTTGTGCGCCAACAGATTCAAGATCTTCTGCCCAGTTAATATTAGCCTCTTCATCAAATCTGGCTTTTAGTTCTACCACGGCCATTACTTCTTTACCACGCCTTACCGCTTCTTGTAGTAGCTTGAGCATGCGTGGGTCTGAGCCCGTACGGTAAATGGTCTGCTGAATAGACAGCACATCGGGGTCGTAAACCGCTTCACGTAAGAAATCGATGACCGACTCAAAGCTCTCATACGGCTGATGGATTAATATATCTTGTTGTTTTAACTGCGTAAAAAAAGATTGATTCGGCAATATCTGTTGGCTAATCTTAGGCTCAAATGGTTTAAACTTAAGGTCTTCACCTTCTGCCAAATCAGCCAATTGCATCAATCTAGCTAAATTCACAAGACCATTGACTCGATATAAAGATTGTTTTGGCAAGTCAAACTGTTGCAATAAAAATTTTGCTAATTTTTCATCACAACCATGTGAAATTTCCAATCGAACTGCATCTCCAAAATTGCGTTGCACCAAGCCCTTACGCAAGGCCGTTCGTAAGTTTTTAACATCCTCTTCATCGACTGACAATTCGGAATGCCGTGTTACTCTGAATTGCGAAAAATTCAGCACCTCTCGACCGGCAAATAAACTGGATAGATGAGCCCGAATTACACTCGATAGCGAGATAAATTTCTGCTGCTTTCCACTCAAATTTTTAGGCAATTTAATCAAGCGTGGCAGCACTCTAGGCACTTTCACAATCGCAATATTGTTAGCTCGGCCAAAGGCATCATTGCCACCCAGTAATACAATAAAATTAAGCGATTTATTGGCCACTAATGGAAACGGGTGGGAAGGGTCTAGTGCGACAGGCACAAGCAAAGGCCGTACTTCAGTTTCAAAATAGTTTGCAACCCATCGCCGCTGTTCTGGAGTACGATCACCATGCGAAACTAAATGTACGCCATGATTTGCAAGCGCAGGCATTAACTCGGTGTTAAAAATCTGATATTGCTTATTCACCAAAAGGTGCGCAGCTTCTGAAATCGCTTGGTAAGTTTGCACATTAATTGCACTTTTTTGCACATCGTCGCGCATAGCATCCACATGTGGAGCGGCACGCACCTCAAAAAACTCATCTAGATTTGAAGAAACAATACAAAGAAAACGTAAGCGCTCAAGCAGCGGATAATCAGGATTTTGTGCGAGACTCAACACACGCTCATTGAACGCCAAAATACTGGTGTCACGGTTGAGCAACTTTAATGGAGGATATATTGAACGCATATTGTCTTTGAATTTTTTATCCAGGGTAT
>NZ_JABFRA010000124.1 GCF_013141425.1 Methylotenera sp.
GATATGGACGATAAAGAAGGTGCGCGTGAGCTTTTAGAGGAAGTGTTAAAAGAAGGCGGCACTCAACAACAATTACGCGCGCAACAATTGTTGGATAGCTTAGCTTAATTGTAAATTAAATAAAAAAGCCGAGCATAAAGCTCGGCTTTTTTATTTAAAAAAGTCGTTATAAATTGCTGGTCAACATCAATTTATAACGACTTTCATCCAACATCCTAAAATCACACTTTAGACTTTAATACGCTTTAATTTTAACGATGCATCCAGTTATTAAAATATTGTTATTCATTTTCACCTTATTATTCATTAACTTTATGCATAATTCCTTGGTATGGTTGTTATGTCTATTTGTTTGTTTGCTGGCTGTTAAATTTCAAAGGCACGTATTTTTTCGAATAGTTAAGCGCATGCGCTGGTTATTTTTTTCGATAGTTATCATTTTCGCATTTGCTACACCAGGTGAATACATTCAGTTTATGCCAAACTATTTTGCACCCACTATTGAGGGTGTTTTTAAGGGATTTCTGCAAATAGCTAAACTATTAATTGCATTAGCATTGCTTAATATCCTGTTTGCAACCAGTTCAAATGCGCAATTGATGACTGGGTTATATACGCTACTTTCACCGTTAAGTTTAGTCGGGTTTAATGCTAAACAGTTTACTGTCAGATTGATGCTTACTTTAGATTATTTTGAGGAAATTGTAGTAAAAGAAAATCTAAAGATAAATTTTAAACAACTCGCTAATATGCAGATAAATTTGAAAAATTTACAAGAAGATAAACAAATTAAGTTTGTTGAAGCGCCGTTTAATTTAATTGATAAGGTGATAATCGCAATTTTTATTTTTAGTATTCTAATTTACCTGTATTTTACAATTCATCGCTATTTAAAGGGGTTTGCTTGAGAATTGCGCTTGGGGTGAGTTACGAGGGCACTAATTTCTGCGGTTGGCAAAGTCAGCCAAATGGTGGAGGTGTGCAAGATAAGTTGGAGCAAGCGATATGTAGTATTGCACAACATGAAGTTAGAGTGCATGCTGCAGGGCGAACAGATACGGGCGTGCACGCGCTTTGCCAAGTGGTGCATTTTGATACAGTAAGTCACCGTCCAATCACCGCCTGGGTGCGAGGAGTGAATGCTCATTTGCCTGCAACAATAAGGGTGGAATGGGCGCATGAGGTGGAGGAGACCTTTCACGCACGGTTTTCAGCACATGCACGCAGTTATCAATATCTGCTCTATAACGCACCTGTAGCTTCAGCGTTGATGGCTACGAAGGCTGGTTGGTTTCACTTGCCGCTCAATTTTGATGCAATGTCTGCCGCCGCCAGTTATTTAATTGGCGAGCACGACTTTAGTGGGTTTCGGGCATCTGAGTGTCAGGCAATAACGGCCGTTCGATGCATGCAAAAGGCTGAGGTTAAAAAGATTGGCAATTATTTTATATTTGAATTTAGTGCCAACGCGTTTTTACAACATCAAGTGCGCAATATGTTGGGTGCATTGGTTTATATTGGTAAGGGCGCGTATCCACCTGAATATATGCAAGAGTTATTGCAGAAGCGCGATAGAACGCTCTCGCCACCGACATTTTCTCCCAATGGGCTATATTTAACTGCGGTCAGCTACGATGCAAAATGGAACTTGCCAATCAGCCACCTCAGTGCCGAGTTAAACCATCAAGCTGGCATTCAAATCATCATTTAAGCGTTACAATAACGCATTCGTCTATTGCAGAAATTTTGGAATCAATCTTGAGAGTTCGAGTTAAAGTTTGCGGTATTACCCGTGTTGAAGATGCATTAAGTGCGGTGGCGTATGGCGCGGATGCAATTGGCTTGGTGTTTTATGAACAAAGCCCACGAAACGTTAGTATTCAGCAGGCAATTGAAATCGTAAATAAAATTCCCGCTTTTGTTTCTGTGGTCGGCCTGTTTGTAAATGCTGAACGCAATTTTGTTAATCAAGTCCTAACAGAAGTAAGAATAGACCTCATGCAGTTTCACGGTGATGAAAGTCCAGAAGAATGTGCTAGTTATGGACATGCTTTTATCAAGGCGATTCGCGTTAAGAGTGGCACAAATTTGGTACAATACGCACAAGATTTCTTTGAAGCGAGAGCCTTGTTACTCGATGCTTATGCCGAAGGTGTAGCAGGTGGAACTGGGCAAGTGTTTGATTGGGATTTAATTCCCAAGCATTTAACTAAACCAGTGATACTGGCTGGTGGCTTAACTGCTCAAAATGTTGCACAAGCAATACAGCAAGTGAAACCTTATGCGGTAGACGTGAGTGGTGGCGTTGAAGTGTCAAAAGGAATAAAAGATGCAGCAAAACTTGCTGCATTTATGCAGCAAGTTTACGCTTGATAGATTTAGTAATTGGGCGATTTATAAGCCATTTAAAAGCCATATAAAATTAGTGGAGAATTAGAAATGCAGCTCTATGATATGCCAGATGCACGCGGGCATTTTGGACAGTTCGGCGGTACATTTGTAGCAGAAACTTTAGTTGAAGCGCTTGAAGAGTTGCGCGTAATGTATGAACAATACCGCCATGATCCAGAATTTTTAGCTGAATATGCTTATGATTTAAAACATTTTGTGGGCCGGCCAAGCCCGATTTACCATGCTAGACGCCTGTCTGAAAAAGTGGGTGGCGCGCAGATATATCTTAAACGTGAAGATTTAAATCATACTGGCGCGCATAAAATTAACAATACGATTGGTCAGGCCTTGCTAGCGAAACGCATGGGTAAACCGCGCGTTATTGCAGAAACAGGTGCAGGGCAGCACGGTGTTGCAACAGCAACGATTGCGGCGAGGTTGGGTCTTGAATGTGTCGTATATATGGGGAGTGAAGACGTCAAGCGACAGGCCCCTAATGTCTTTAGAATGAAGTTATTGGGTGCAACGGTTGTACCTGTTGAGAGTGGTTCTAAAACGCTTAAAGATGCACTGAATGAAGCCATGCGTGACTGGGTGACTAATGTCCATAATACGTTTTACATCATTGGTACAGTGGCAGGGCCACACCCTTATCCAATGATGGTGCGTGATTTTCAGGCGGTGATTGGCATAGAAGCTAAAGAGCAAATGTTGGAAATGGCTGGTCGCCAGCCTGATGTGGTTGTTGCCTGTGTTGGCGGCGGTTCAAATGCGATGGGAATTTTTTATCCCTACATTGATGTGCCGAATGTGCGATTGGTCGGTGTAGAAGCGGCTGGGCTTGGTATGGAAACCGGTAAACATGCTGCGCCATTAACAGCCAATAGTCCAGTAGGTGTTTTACATGGTAACCGTACTTATTTAATGCAAGATGAAGATGGCAATATCATTGAAACCCATTCTGTGTCAGCCGGCTTAGATTATCCTGGCGTAGGTCCAGAACACGCTTGGCTAAAAGATATTAAACGTGCCGAATACGTGGCAATTACCGATGATGAAGCGATGGCCGCTTTTCATAATTTATGCCGCACTGAAGGGATAATTCCTGCACTGGAATCCAGCCATGCCTTAGCTTATGCCGAAAAATTGGCTAAAACATTGAGCAAAGATCAAATTGTTTTAGTGAATTTATCTGGTCGTGGCGATAAGGATATCAATACGGTTGCTAAGTTGGCCAATATCACTCTTTAAATTCAAAAAAATATAACTCATGTCACGTATTCAAAAGGTTTTTACTGCACTAAAGCAACAAGGCAAAACAGCCTTAATTCCATACATCACGGCAGGTGACCCACACCCTAAGCATACGGTTAATCTGATGCACACATTAGTGGAGCATGGCGCAGATATGATTGAGTTAGGAGTACCATTTTCTGATCCAATGGCAGATGGGCCAGTTATTCAACGTGCGAGTGAGCGTGCGTTATTGCATAAGGTTGGTTTAACTGCTGTGTTGAATATGGTGAAAACTTTTCGTGAAACCAATCAATCTACGCCAATTATACTGATGGGCTATGCTAACCCGATCGAGGCCATAGGCGCATCGGTATTTGCCGACCGCGCTAAAACTGCAGATGTAGATGGCGTCATTACCGTGGATTATCCGCCAGAAGAATGTGGTGATTTTGTGCATCAACTTCGTAGTCGAGATATTGACCCTGTGTTTTTGTTATCACCGACTACTGACCAAAAACGTGTGGAATTGATAGTAAATCAAGCGAGTGGTTTTGTTTATTACGTTTCACTTAAAGGCGTAACGGGTGCAAAAAATTTAGACATTGTGGAAGTTTCAGAGCGCGTAGCTTCGATTCGCAAACAAACCAATTTGCCTGTAGGTGTTGGCTTTGGTATTCGCGATGCGGCAACAGCAAAGGCCACAGCTAAGATTGCAGATGCCGTGGTGGTTGGAAGTCGTATGGTACAGGCCATTGAGGCATCCACTGAAGCGAATCTATTAAGCAATGTGGCAGCTCTCATGGATGAATTAAAAGCAGCGGTAGAGGCTGCAAATAATTAAAATGCAAAAATTTAAAACGACCGTATCGTTATAAAGATAGACCAAAGGGGATAAAGCATGGGATGGTTAAATCAATTACCGCAAAAAATTAAACGTGTCGTCGGTGGCGATAAAAAGACTGTGCCCGAAGGACTCTGGAGTAAATGTCCAGCATGCCAAACTGTATTGTATAAAAAAGATCTGGAAGATAATTCAGAAGTTTGTCCTAAATGTGCATATCACAATCGTATAGGTGCGCGCGCTAGATTAGCGCAATTATTAGATGTAGAAGGCCAATTTGAAATTGGCGCAAAAGTACAGGCCGTTGATTCGCTTAAATTTAAAGACAGTAAAAGCTATGCGGATCGTATTAAAGAATCGCAAAAAGCGGTTGGCGAAAAAGATGCTCTGATTGTGATACAAGGCAGTATTAAAGCTGTGCCAGTAGTGGTCGCCGCGTTCGAATTCAAGTTCATGGGCGGATCAATGGGTTCCGTGGTTGGTGAAAGGTTTGTGAGAGGTGTGCAAACGGCTATTGATAATAAAATGGCCTTTGTCTGCATTTCTGCCAGCGGTGGTGCACGTATGCAGGAAGGTTTATTTTCTTTGATGCAAATGGCCAAAACTAGTGCTGCTCTCACGCAGTTAAGTAAAGCGGGTTTACCCTTCATCTCTGTGCTGACTGACCCAACTATGGGTGGCGTTTCCGCAAGTTTTGCGATGCTTGGCGATGTTATTGTAGCGGAACCGCAAGCTTTAATCGGTTTTGCGGGTCCGCGCGTGATTGAACAAACAGTGCGCGAAACCTTGCCAGACGGCTTTCAGCGTGCAGAGTTCTTGTTAGAGCATGGTGCAATTGATTTGATTATTGATCGACGTGAAATGCGTAACCGATTAGCTGTCATTTTATCCAATTTGATGCGTTTGCCAGTTGCCGCCTAATTATTCTTGAGATTAAATTTCATCCTATATCGTTTCAAATTCCGAGCAAAGCTACAAGTACAAGTACAGCAAATGGTTTTGGGCGTTGCATATGAATAACGTTATTCCTGCCAAAAATCTTGCTGGATGGTTAACTTATATTGAACGATTGCACCCCAAATCCATTGCAATGGGTTTGGAACGTGTAAAACCTATTATTGATAGCTTGCAGCTTTTTCCAACCTTCAAAATTATTAGTGTTGCAGGTACCAACGGTAAAGGTTCTACCTGCGCAATGCTCGAGCAGATTTATAAAAACGCAGGTTATCGAGTAGGTTGTTATACGTCGCCGCATTTATTACGTTATAACGAGCGTGTGCGCGTTAATGGTTGTGAAGTTAGTGATGAGGCGCTCTGTAACGCTTTTGAGGCTATTGATGCGGCTAGGTCAGCTATAAAGGGTGATCTGGTAGCCCTTACGTATTTTGAAGTGGGTACATTAGCCGCCATCTGGCATTTTATGCAAACAGGGATTGATGTTGTCATTTTGGAAGTGGGTTTGGGTGGCCGCTTAGATGCAGTAAATGCATTTACACCGAATTGTGCAATAGTTACTAGCGTTGATTTAGATCACCAAGAGTTTTTGGGGGATAATCGAGAAAGTATTGGTTTTGAAAAAGCCGGCATTTACCGCGCTGCAGCACCTGCCATTTGTGGTGATGCTAACCCGCCTGAAAGTTTACTTGCCTATGCAAATCAGATTCAAGCGGATTTTAAATGCATCCATCAAGATTTTGATTTTGTAGTAAATGGGAATGTTGATTGGCAATATGTATCCCGTCAAGTTGAGTACCACTTACCATTTCCAGCATTGCAAGGAAGCTATCAGTTAAGTAATGCGGCTTGTGCTATCACTGCAGTACAATCGCTGCAAATTAGTTTGCCAGTATCCGTGGCATCAATAGTGAGCGCGCTGCAACGGGTCACATTAGTTGGACGTTTTCAAACAATCGCAAAAGCGCCGCAGGTGATTTTGGATGTTGCCCATAATCCACATGCAGCAAGGGCATTGGCTGAAAATCTAAAAGCTATTAGATCTCATTCAGGCAAAACGATTGCAGTATTTGCCATGCTGGCCGACAAAGATATTAAAGGTGTTGTTGAAGCGCTTAAAAATGAATTTGATGTTTGGTATGTCGCAGGAATTGATCATTTACGTGGGGCCTTGGCAGCTGATTTGTTTGAAATTATTATTGAACTGCTACCGAATGCCAAAGTTCAATCTTTTGAACATGCAAATAATGCCTTCGAACAAGCCTGTTTAGATGCTGGCGAAAATGATAAAATAGTCGTGTTTGGTTCTTTTTTTACTGTTTCATGTGTGATGCAAACAATCAGTGAACGCTCAAAAAACTAATCTTTAAGGAAGTAGCAATGGCAGTCGATTCATCTAACGACCAAGAATTAGCTTTAAAAAAGCGCGC